>CAUZIZ010000110.1:0-19324 GCA_963579905.1 Acidobacteria bacterium UBA6911
ATTGCGCTGCCCTCCACCCCCTCGCTCGCGCTTCAGGCTTCCTCACGTTTCGCATTATTGGACGCCCTGCAGGTGCGAGTTCCAATGAAGTTTCAGCTTAGCATGGACTGTTGCCTATGGTCTGACTCAACGCCGGGTCACTTCGGCTCAGTTCAGATCGCCGACTCCACCAGGAGAGAAAGGATTTTCCCCCGTCGAACGGACTCCTGATTCAGTCGTACCATGACACTATCATCGATGATGAGAGTGGTCTTCATATGGAAAACCATACCGATCGTACGGCGATATATCAAGGCAGGTGAAGTCCATCGGAGCTGGAGGGGAGCTATCTTGGAAAGAACTTCTCTATGATTGACTGTTCCGGCGGCCTCGTCAGCAGGGAGACAACTACCATGACGAGAGCCGAGACGGGTAGTATGACTGCGACCGCCATGACACCGGTGCCTCCTACAGTGTATCCGGGCGATTCCCAGCCGCGCATGAAGAAGTAGCTCCATAAAACCACGACGCTGAGAACCGACCCAAGAGCCCCATATTTGGTGCTGCGTTTCCAGAACAAGGCCGCTGCCACCACCGGAAATAGTGAGGCGAAACCGGTGAAGGACCAGACACCCAGCTTGAAGATGGAGCGCTCGGCTACTAGTGAGAGCACGTAGATGAGAAGGACGACCGCAATCACGAACAGTCTGCCGGCAAGCACCTGCTGCTTTTCCGTCATACGGTTGTGGAATCGGTAGTGCTTGAGGATGTCTTCGGTAAACATGCTTCCCAGGGCCAGGAACTGAGAGTCCAATGAGGACATCACCGCTGCCAGAACACCAGCCCCCAGGAGGCCCGCCAGCACTTCAGGGGCGTAGAGGCCAATCATCTTGACCAGGACGGAGTTGGCGGCGGCACCTTTCAGTTCGGGAAAGTCGATGCGTCCCATGATCCCCAGCAAGACGCTGGGTACCCAGACTGCGGCGATGCAGACGGGATAGAAGACCAGCGGATAGCGAAACGACTCCGCCCGACGGGCCGACAACCAGTGCATGAACATGTGAGGGAACATCCCAACCGAAAGTGGGATGCAGGTGTAGGTGAGGAGCTTTACGGGAGAGATCAGTTCACCCCGGATAAGTAGTTCCGGGTGGCTCTCCGCCACCAATGCCATCGCCGCAGAAATGCTACCCAGCTTTCGAATGATAAAGACAAAGGCCACAGCTCCCAACAGCATGAAGACCAGGGTCTGAAAGGTGTTGACCCAGGCCGTTGCCCTCAAGCCGCTGGACGAGACGTAGGTGAGGACCACGCCACAGACGACCAGGCCACCCAGCCATTCTGGAATCTGTCCCTCTGTAATCTGGCTTAGAGTCAGTCCCCCCGCCATCACCCCGATCAAGAGATAGGGAATGACTAGGCCCACCAGGACGATGAAGAGAGCCAGTCCCAGCCTGTCGGAATCCCACCGTTCCCGGAAATATTGGACTTGAGTGATGTAGCCGTGCTTTTTGCCCAGCCACCAGAGGCGAGTGCCTATGAAGAAAAAGACGCTGGGAATGATCAACGCCGAAGACGACGCCATCAGGGAAAAGACCCCAATTCCCGCATGGTAGGCCTCGCCGGAGGCTCCCAGCAAGGCGAAAGCCGTCATGTTGGTGCCGAAGAGGGACATCAGCAGGATGAAGGGGCCGATGGTTCGAGTCGCCACGAAGTAGTCTTCTCCGGTACCACGAAACAGACGGTGACTGAGGGCGCCTATTGCGATAACGATGGCGAGATAGACGAAGATAACGGTGATGGTCATGGGTCAATCCCAGCACCAGCTAACACTGGACGATTCAGGAGTAAATTTTGTTTGTCCTGACCCAGAATGTCGTTGGCAGTTCTGACAGAGCCGTGACCGTGTGAGGGTGTCGCAAAAGTCCACATCAGAATCCGCGACGCTAAAAGAGGGCTGCCACTTCTGTGATAGGCCCTTCCAAGAAGGCTGCTAAAGGCAGCGTACGTGTTCGGCTTCACCTTGACCTGGTTCGAGCACTCAGGAGTCTGTGAATCCTGAAGGGATTCCGTATTTCAGCCCAGGGTTTCCGAACCCTGGGTCATCCTGGTCCCCCTTCAGATCCAACCCTGAAAGGGTTGATTAATCGAAAGTTATATCGTCTTTAAATGTTTTTCAGGTGGCCTAGATGAAGCAGTGTACGCACCCCTTTCAGGGTAGATGTCTGGGAGACAGGACCGACAACCCAGGGTCCGGAAACCCTGGGCTGAAATACACAATCCCTTCAGGATTGACCTCGATCTCTAGGACGCTGGAAAACCTACAGAGAAGCCTTTCTGACTCAGCGCTGTTCTATTGACCAACAGGGCTCTGTCCGGAGTCTAAAACGGACTTCTGAGACACCCTCGTGAGGGAGCGGGATCCGACATTTAGATGTCGGAAGCGACGCGTCCCAGCTAGCAGAGGTCATCCGATCTGTGATCGGATCCCGCTCCCTCACGGTCACGGCTCTGTCAGGTGCAGGAGCTTTCATAATTCCCTCGCTAATCACATTTCAGATCAATCTCTGGTTGCCGGTTACTCTTCTGGGTCAGGGGTGTGGGATTCATCCTCAAAGGGAATCCGACGACTTCGGACGCAGTAGAAGTAGAGCTCCGAGAATGAGTACTCCCAACCATCAACAAAAACCCCAGACCAGAAAGAGTCGGGATATCTTCAGGGGAGGCCGTCCTGAGGGCGCCCTGTCCGTTGATGGCAGCGATAACAGCATTATTTTGTCCTTTGAGCAGAAAGCCATCTGGGTCATTGCTGGTGACCTGTAGGTTGACCGTCTTTGGCTCCACGCTGGTGGGGTTGAAGCTCACCATTACCTGTTGCTCTGCCCAGGGGACAAGCTGAACGGCGGCGCGGGCCCCGAGAACCCGTCGATGGAGAATTCTCCTGCATCTGGCCCGACCAGCGTGACCGCGGTGACCATCAGAGCCGAACTTCCTACATTCGAGATCGTGAATGTTTGGGTAGCACTCGAATGTACGATGACTGCACCGAAGTCATAGGGTCGCGGTGTCACGTTGATCTGCGGTGTGCCAGTTGTCGAGGTGGCCGTTGCCATCGGCGTTGAGGCGTTTGTAGTGGTGGCAGTAGCCGTTGGAGTCGAAGTCGACGTGCTGGTTGACGTTTGAGTCGAAGTCGCAGTTGAGGTGCTGGTCGATGTCTGAGTGGTTGTGACAGTGGGCGTGGGAGAGGAGGTGCTGGTCGACGTTGGAGTCGTGGGGGGGGTCAAGGTTGGGCATACTCCCAGGTAGTGACTGTCATCCGTGTCCTCCACTGGATCCTGACCTTCTCCCAGCTCTCCGGTGACGGTAGGGGTGTTCACGTACTGGCCCTCGACGGCGAAGCCCACGGCGGTACAGGTCACAGACTCACCGGGTAGCAAGCGGGACGCTAGACCTGCACAAGTAATAGGCCCCAACTCGCTGTCGGTCAGTCCAATGATGTCAATGTAGTCCCCCGCCTTGTTTGTCACGACGTAGGTCCAGGTAATGAGATCGCCGCAGGCGATAGTGGGGCCCGGTGCAGAGTCAGCATCGCTCCCGTTGGTGTCCTTCTGTACCTTAAGTTCAGGAACTTCGATGCCGGCTGAGACCCAGCAGCTAAGGGCTAAAGCAAAGAGGGACCCAAGGAGTAGTCTGCCAATCTTCATGAGAACTTTCCGCTGTTGACGGGATTGCGTTCCCCCTGCTCGGCTGCCAGGTGACGGGGCCAGGCATAGCGTACCAAGGCCAACATCAACAGTGAGGCGGCGACGCAGAAGCCCACGTGGTAAACTAAACCCACCGGTATTCCCGCTAGCAGTCGCGGATTATTCCAAAGCCAGAGATCGTTGTGCACAAGATAGAGAGCTATCAGTACGAAGTACAGTGCGCATCTACGTGTCGATTCTCTCATATCGTTTTGTCGAACCGCCGTGATTGCAACACATAGAACGCCTTGATCGCAAGCTCTGAGCGGATTTTCCTTTGCACCTCCTTCCGGGTTTGAGAGTCGTTTCATGTTAACCTACGGGGCTTGAAAGCAGCTGCGCTGGGACCGCCCTGGAGCGGTCGCCGCCGAGTCAGCGGGGAATCATGAAGTCTTTCGTTTTCGATCTGCGGACCCGATTGGTGTTTGGTGAGGGCACACTGAAGGATCTGGGTGCGCTGGCCGGCGAGCTTGGACTGACCCGGACCCTACTGGTAGCGGACCCGGGCCTGGTTCAGGCTGGTCACGCCGAGAGGGCAATGGGCATCTTGGCAGAGGCAGGAGTTGCAGCCACTCTTTTCCAGGACTTCGAAGCCGACCCTGACTCGGCCATGGTAGAGCGAGGTCGCCGCTTTGCTGAGCCCCTGGGGATCGACTCCATCGTAGGTCTCGGGGGAGGCAGCTCGCTGGACTGTGCGAAGGGGATCAATTTTCTCCTGACCAACGGTGGCGAGATGAAGGACTACCGGGGTTATGGCCACGCCCAGCGACCCATGCTTCCCATGATCGGAATTCCTACGACGGCGGGAACCGGGAGTGAAGCCCAGTCTTATGCTGTGATCTCGGATTCGGAAACGCACCTCAAGATGGCGTGCGGTGACCCCAAAGCAGCCTTTCGTGTCGCCATCCTCGACCCGGATTTGACGCTCTCACAACCCGCTCAGGTAACCGCGGTGTCCGGTTTCGATGCCATCGCTCATGCGGTGGAAACCTATGTCAGCAAGAAGCGGACGCCGCTATCGGCTTGTTTTTCTCGGGAGGCATGGAGGCTTCTCGAAGCGAACTACGAGAGAGTCTTGTCCCACCCTGAAGACGCCGCAGCCCGTGGGGCGATGCAGCTGGGAGCGTATTTCTCAGGCTGCGCCATCGAGAACTCCATGGTGGGTGCGGCTCATGCCTGTGCCAACCCTCTTTCGGCGCGTTATGGAACCACACACGGGGTTGCCATCGCTCTTTTGCTTCCACATGTCGTGCGTTGGAACCAGCCGGTGTCGGGGAACTGCTACGACGAACTTCTCAACCTTTCGGGCCAGAATTCGTCGAAATCTAGAGTGACCTCCCTATCCCGGCGTCTGGAGCAGCTGATTGTTTGCGGCAACCTACCGGTAGGACTGAGGGAGGTGGGAGTTCGGGAATCGGATCTTTCCGTGATGGCCGAGGAAGCCGCACGACACTGGACTTCGCAATTCAATCCGCGGCCCCTGGATGTCTCCGGGGCACTCGAGGTTTACCAGTGCGCCTTCTAACCCTCTTGCTGCTTCTGGCGCCCTATCTGGTCCAACCGGGTGAGCCCGCGCCGGCCGACGCCTGGCCCCAGTTCCGAGGCAGTCCAGGGCTCGGTGGAACCTCTTCTGCTGTCATCCCCGCTAAGCTCAAAGTGGAGTGGACCTATGATTGCGGGGAGGCGATTCAGTCCTCGGCGGCAATCCATGAGGGAAAAGTATTCGTGGGATCTGTTTCTGGTGAGCTCATTGCGCTGAACCTGGAGTCGGGCGCCCTGCTCTGGAAGTACGAGGCCTCCGATGCCATCGGGGAGTCCTCTCCCTGTGTGGCGAAGGGGATTGTCTATGTAGGCGACCTTGCCGGAAGCATGCACGCCGTGTCGGCTCAGGATGGCAAGGGTATCTGGACCCACGAGACGGAGGGCGAGCTCAAGGCCTCTCCTGTGGTCTCAGGTGATCGCGTCCTGATCGGATCTTACGATGGCCTGCTCTACTGTTTCTCGGCGCAGGATGGCGCACTGCTCTGGCAAGTCCAAACCGATGGCCCGGTTAACTGTACTGCCGGAATCGCGGAAGGCATTGCCTATATCTCAGGCTGTGACGGCATGCTGCGGGGCGTTCGAGTCTCAGATGGGGAGCAGAGTCTTTCAGTGGATATCGGCGCCTATACCGGCGCTTCTCCAGCCCTGGCCAACAATATGGTCGTCTTCGGTACCTTCGAGAACCGCGTGTTGGGCGTGGATCTCCTGCTTAAGAGCGTGCGTTGGTCCTATGAGCACCCAGAGAAGAAGTCTCCCTTCTACTCTTCGGCGGCCTTGGCTGCTGGTAAGGCGGTGGTGGGAGGACGGGACAAGATGGTGCATTGTCTGGAATCCGAGACCGGGAAACTACTCTGGACCTTTGCAACCAGGGGGCGTGTGGATTCCTCCCCAGCTGTCGCCGCAGGCAGGGTCTATGTGGGCTCCAGGGATGGGCGGTTCTACGTCCTCGATCTGGAGACCGGGAAGAAACTCTGGGAGTTTCTGGCCGGGAGTCCCATCTCTGCATCGCCAGCGTTAGCCGCAGGCCGCGTGATCCTGGGATCAGAGGACGGAATCCTCTACTGCTTCGGAGCTAGCGAGTAAGAAGCCCTAGCGTCGTGGCGGCGGTCTCCAGGCCGCCGTGAGTCGAGCCAAAGGCTCGAAAGGAAGAAACTTCGGCCTGGAGACCGAAGCCACGTCCTCAAGACGAAGTTCCAGGTCAATCCCATCGAGAGCTCACTGCACCACTGCTCACTATTCCAACACGGACCCAGCGCCGGGCCTTCATCTCGAACCTGGGTAGGGTTCCCGGCGAAACGAGCGAGACCGGGATTCGGATTGATAGGACTCCTCGAAGCCTTCCTTGAAGTCGGGCAGTCAGCTCGTCCGGATCGGATGGTGGTTCAGCCGGTTCGACCTGAATGGCCAGATCGTGGAGACCATTCAAGTGGTGCACTTGAACCCGATATTCGGCGATACCTGGAGTTCCTCGGAGTATTTCCTCGATGGCGCTGGGAAAGATGTTTACGCCTCGGACGATCACCATATCGTCGGTTCGTCCCAGTATCCCCCCGGTCAGTGCGAGGTCGAAACGCCCGCAGCTACAGAGAGTGTCCTTTGCCCTTTCCACCAGGTCTCCGGTGCGATAGCGCAGCAGAGGAGAGGCGACTCGTCCCAGAGTCGTGAGCACCAATTCTCCTCGTTCCCCCGGTCCCACCGAGTTTCCTGACTCAGGATCGATGACCTCCGGCAGATAGGCGGACTCGATGATGTGCAGGACTCCAACCTGCTGCGGACAGCCAAAGCTCACGGGACCCACTTCTGTCATTCCGTGCTGGTCCACCAGTCGAACACCGTGCCAGAGCGATTCGATTCGGGAGCGTGTGGCTGCTATGCCTGCGCCCGGCTCGCCGGCAGCAAAAATGGTTCTGACTCCGGCTCGCTCCAGCTTGATCCCTTCGCTGGCCGCAATCTCACCCAGCCTGATGGCGTAAGTTGGTGTACAGCATACGACGCTGACCTTGTTATCCAGCAGGATCTGCAAACGGGCGGTGCTGCTCATCCCGCCCCCTGGAAGGCAGAGACAGCCCATCCGCGCGGCAGCGTCGAAGGCGGTCCAGAAGCCCAGGAAGGGAGCGAAGGAAAAGGCGAAGAAGATTCGATCGGATGGACCGACTCCGGATGCCCGGTAAACTGTTTCCCAGTTGTCCAACATCCACTGCCAGCTCTCCGGCGTATCCAACCAGCGCAGCGGGGCGCCGGTGGTGCCGCTCGTCTGGCATAAGCGGCTATACCTCTCCAGAGGAAAGGTCAGATTTGTCCCGTAAGGCGGGTGGGCAGCCTGGTCCCGAACCAGCTCCTCTTTGAGCGTAAACGGCATGCGGCTGAAGAAGTCTTGGAGACTGCTGCAGCCAGGGCCAAGTCCGGCCTGTTCGACCTTGCCCGAGTAGAAGTCATTATCCGGGGTCAGGAGGGAGACCAGAGTATCGAGCTTCGAGAGCTGCTGGGCCTCGATTTGGCTTCGGCTCGGAAAGGGTGGCGGGCCCTTGTCAACGCTACCCATGGGCGATCAGCTGGGAACCGGATGCCCAGTGGGTGCGACTTCGATCTTTGCGGCAATCTGGGCTGGAATCGGAACCGAAGCCATTTTGCCTCCTGGTTGGGTCATACTGGCACAGACGACGGTAAGAGACCCCCTTGCTACCTCCTGGATTTCGTCCCCCGTCTGCTTGTTGAAGAGGAAGAGGTAGCTCACCGATTTCTCCCTCTTCTCTTGAACCAGGAGGTGAATCTCGACCTGGTCGTCGAAACGCAGAGGGTGCCTGTAGTCGCACTTGGCACGAACTCTCGGCCAGCCCAGTGTGCGACCGCCGTCTCTGGGATGGACGTCCAAGCCGAGCGACCGATAGAAGGCATGCTCGGTTTCCTCCATGTACCGGAAGAAGTTGGCGAAGTGGACGATACCCGCCATGTCCGTGTCCACAAATTGAATTAGACGCACCAGCTTGAATTCGTATGCCATGGCTTGCCACTAAACCGGAGAGCGAGTGGCTGCAGTTTCGGCTCGCGAGGCCGAATCAGCCCGTCCCTGTATTCCGCCTTGATTCCGCAACGACTGACCATGATCCAGAGGATCTGGCAGCGGGACGAGTTCAGCCGCGGCCTGAAAGAGTTGGCCGAAGTCTCTGAACAGGTTGCCAATGAGGCAGTCCGTTAGATCACCCCTGAGATCGGGATGGGCCTTCATGAGTTGGCGGAAGCTGAACTCCTTGTCATAGAACGCGTATACCAGTTTTCGCATGGCCTCGATTCCGCGGCAGAGTTGGGTTCCATACTGTTCGAACCGGGCTGCCGAGAAGTCGTTGGCCCGAAGGGCTTCATCTACCGCATCAGCTGCCCATTCGCCGCTCTTCAGAGCGAGAAAAATACCGGAGGAGAAAACCGGATCCAGGAAGGCAAAGGAGTCGCCCGCCAGGATCAGACCGTCGGCCGCCGAGTATCTCGACCGGTAGGAGTAGTCTCCCGTGACCCGATAAGGACCACTGCGGTGTCCTTCGGCCAGGTGCTGCTTGATCCAGGGGTTGTTGCCGATCTCGCGCTCGAAGATCGCGGCAGGCTCCCGCTCCCGCTTGAACAGATATTGCTTCTGGGCGACCAGCCCCACGCTCACGACGTTGTCCGCCAGGGGTATGTACCAGAACCAGCCCTTTTCAGGCAGATACGCTATGGTAGTGGCACCCTCGTCCAGGCCGGGATCGCGAAGGGCTCCCTCGTAATAGGTCCAGATTGCAGTCCGGTTGAGGTGTTCGTCCCGGATTCGCCAGTGGTTCTTGTTGGCCGAGAAGGCCGCACGCCCAGTGGCATCGATGGTCATAGGGGAGGAGAATTCGCGGGTCGCTCCCGATTTGTCAACTGTCCGGACCCCTGCTACGGCTCCATCCTGGTAGACGAGCCCGGTTGCGGTCGTCTCCTCGAGCACGGAGGCTCCTTTGCGACGAGCATTGTCGAGCAGCATCTGATCAAACTCACTACGCAGCACCTGCCAGGTCGTAGAGGCCTCGTGCTTCAGGTGTTGAAAAAAGTAGAAGGGTTGGGAGACTTCTCCCGCCAAAGAAACGAATTGAACGCTGTACTTCTTTGGAAACCGGGAGGTCTTGAGCCGATCCACGACTCCCAGGCGTTCGAGGGTGAAATAGCAGTAGGGCATCAGGGACTCACCCACGCTATAGCGTGGGAATTTTTCCCGCTCCAAGACCAGTACTTCCCTACCCTTTTCAGCCAGGATGGCAGCCGCCGTCGAGCCAGCCGGACCGCCCCCAATGACTAGGACATCGTGATGTTCTGGGGTTTCAAAGGCCGTCATCACCTCTCACGCGTAGCGGGCATTCCGATGCTCCGGGAGAAAGAACTCAGGCAGGAGGCGATCTACCTGCAGTAGACCCTGCCGCGTGAGAAGGACCGTTCCATTGGAAACTCGGATGTCTCCGGATTCCTGCAGACGCCTCAAAGGTGTGCTGAATCGTTCCAGAATATCCGACTGGAATTTCTCCTGAAAATAGTCTCTTCTCACCTGTCCCAGTTTGAGCTGAAGGATGAGCTCCCTGATCAGGCCTTCTTCCTGGGTCGGTGTGAGCGCTCGATGAATGGGCAGTTCGCCCCGCTTGATTCTGGCCATATAGGGGCCTATATCGTGTTCGTTCTGGAAATGGGTTCCGCCGATGTGAGAGAAAGAGGAAACACCCAGAGCGATCATGTCGGCGCCCGACCACAACTGATCCCGGTAGATGAATCGGCTCTTGGCGGGATCCTTGACCGCCGTGTAGGCACTGCCAACGTGGTAGCCGGCCTTTTCCAGTTGCGAGAAGGCAAAGTCGACCCACCTTCGTTTGGTGGGCCAATCTGCGACCGGAGCGACCTGATTTCCCTCGTCCTTCATGTTCTTGTAAATAGTAGTGTTGTAGGGAACCTCCATCTGATAGATGGTGACGCTGTCGGGTTCGAGGGAAAGGCTTTTATCAACACAATCTTGCCAGTTCTCGTCGGTTTCACCGACCATCCCCGCGATGAGATCGATGTTGAGTTGGGGAAAGCCAAGCGACTTGGCGAACTCGTAGGCGCGCCAGATCTCCTTTGATCGGTGAGCTCGCCCGTTGATTTCCAAGATATGGTCATCGAAGTTTTCGACTCCCAGGCTGAGCCGGGTAATACCCAGATCGTGGATGACTTGCAGCTTGCTTTCCGTGAGGGTTCCAGGCTCACACTCGAAGGTGATTTCCTCCGCCTGCTTCCAGGGAAGGATTGAGCTCAATCGCTCGGTCAGGGAGCGCAGCTCACGGGTGGAGAGATAGGAGGGAGTGCCTCCCCCGAAGTAGATAAAGTCCAGATCCCGGTCCCCGATGAAAGATCGCGATGCATATATCTCCAATTCCCGGACCAGGAGGTCTAGATAGTCTCGGATTTCGGTGGAATTCTTTCCGGTGTAGACGCGGAAGTAGCAAAAATGACAGCGCCTCCGGCAGAAGGGAATGTGCAGGTACATCCCCAGTGGGGTAGCTGGATCGGGAGGTCGCTCCAGTGCGGAGAGTGCTTCGCCAACGCGATCGGGACTCCAGAAGGAAAAGGGAGGATAGTTGGCGATGAAGTAATTGCTGGCGGTAGTCTTCTCGGCTGAGGTCAAGCTCTGTGACTCAGTCGTATTCAATTCCATGAGTCCTACCGCAATTCTCCGCCCATTCTAACAGTAAATGCCGAGACGCAAATTCCGAGCGCGCCGCTTGGCGGGATCTAAGCTGAAACTTCAAGAATACGTCGCACGTCGAAACGTCTGAACGTCGCACGTCTTCTGTCCTCCGAAGGTGCCGCCAACGGGTGGACTACCAGCGTTACGAAGCCACGGCCGACAGAGCCGAGAACGACTTGAGCCGTTAGCAAAATGAGCCCCGGTTCCGAGGAGCCACCGGTCGCAGCACAATTTTCGGTCGCCAAATGAAGTTGAGATCTGTATGATTCTCTGGTATTGGCGGCAAGATTTGTCCAGAAACTGGGATCTGCTCCGCCGGGGAGCAGGCTCTTCCGGACGGAGGTCTTAGGTTTCAATGGAAGCCATGCAGAGACGCGAGTGGTTCAAGAAACTGGCCTCCGGGGTAATCGGGTTGGGTCTCGTACTCGTCCCTCTCGGAGCCGGGATAGTCTTTCTGCTGGACCCCCTGCGTCGGGGCTCCCAGAAGCGTGGTTTCAAGCGAGTCGCCTCGAAGGAGGGACTGCCGCTCGGCGTCCCCCGGAGCTTTACCGTGAGTGGGACAAGGACCGATGCTTGGGAAACGGCGGCGGAGGTGCCGATTGGAGCCATCTATCTGATTCGCCAGCCAGAAGAGATCCAGGCCTTTCAGGTGACGTGTCCCCATGCGGGCTGTTTTGTGGATTACGATCCCGCTAACCAACGGTTCCTTTGTCCCTGTCACGAGAGCAGCTTCAACCTGGATGGATCCATCAAGGACCCCCGGAGTCCGGCGCCGCGTGGCCTGGATCGACTGGAGGTCAAAGTCCAAGGCAGCGACGTGCTGGTGCGCTATCAAGAGTTCCGCAAGGGAATCAGGGAGCAGATTGCGGGCTCGTGAGTAGAGCGGCGGATTGGCTGGACCATCGCACGGGCTATCGTCCCCTGCTAAGAAAGCTCCTGTACGAAGGGATCCCGGGGGGTGCCCGCTGGCGCTATGTCTGGGGCAGCACCCTGGTCTTTACCTTCACGGTGCAACTCCTGACCGGCTTTTTTCTCTGGACCGCCTATAGTCCTTCGGTCCAGACGGCGTGGGAGAGCGTCTACTTTATCCAGCACCAGATGCAGTTGGGCTGGTTTGTCCGCGGTTTACACCACTACACCTCGCACGCCATGGTCGTCCTGCTGGCGATGCACCTGCTGCAGGTGGTCCTCGCAGGAGCCTACCGTCCCCCCCGGGAAATCAACTGGTGGTTGGGTCTGGTGCTGATGGCGGTGGTGCTGGGGCTGGGGTTGACCGGCTACCTGTTGCCCTGGGATGAGCGGGGGTACTGGGCGACTCAGGTCACGACCAAGATTCTTTCGATCGTGCCCGTAGTGGGTCCCCCCCTGGAGCGACTCATCGTGGGAGGACCAGTCTACGGACACCACACGCTGACCCGGTTCTTCGCTCTTCATGCCGGATTACTACCCGCCTTGCTGGTGTTGGTCGTTGTCGGACACGTGGCCCTGTTCCGCCGCCAGGGAGTGACGCACGCGAAGAACCCGAAGGGGAAAAGCTGGTTCTGGCCCGATCAGGCATTGCTTGACGGAGTCGCCAGTCTGGTGGTCTTGCTGGTGTTGGTTGGTTTGACGCTGTGGGCGGGGCCGGAGAAAGGGTTCGTCTTCGGGAGCGAGGCGGGGGCGGTCCTGGAATCGCCGGCGGAAGCCTCTCAGCCCTCTCCTTCGGCACGTCCGGAATGGTACTTTCTGTCGCTGTATCAGTTTCTGAAGTACTTTCCAGGCGAGATGGAGATCTACGGAGCGGTGGTGATTCCCTCGCTGATTGGGGGAGTGTTCTTTCTGCTGCCCTTTTTGGGACGCCGTGGCTGGGGACATGCGTTTTGTTTGACGATGACCTTGGCGGTGATGGCAGGGGTGATGCTCCTGACGCTGGTGGCGGTGCGAGAGGATCAGTCCAATCCGCTTTACCAGCAGGGAGTCCTGGAGGCGAAGAGGAGGGCAGAGCGAGTGGTGGAACTGGTCCATCGGCAGGGGATTCCCCCCGGCGGTGCGGTTCAGCTGCTGCGTGGAGACCCCCAGACGCAGGGGCCGATTCTGTTTCGGAACAACTGCTCCAGCTGCCATCGATGGCAGGGACACGATGGGACGGGAGTTGCGGTGACGGAGATCCGAGAGGGCGAGACGGTTTTGATGGAGCCGCGGGCGAGTGATCTAGCCGGCTTTGGCAGCCGGGAGTGGATGGGAGGGTTGTTGCGAGATCCCTCGGCAGAGCGATACTTTGGACATACGAAGCACCGGGACAGTCTGATGGCCAGGTGGTCGAAGACGAACCTGCCTCTGTTGTCCGAGGAGGAACTGGAGACGGTGGTGACCTTTGTGCTGGGCCAGGCGGGAGGGCCGAAAGAGTCTGCTGCTAATTCTGAGCGGAGGGCTCAAGGGGCGCGTATTTTTGCCCAGGGATCGTCGCAGGGATCGCAATCCTGTCATCTGTGCCACCGGCTGGAGCACCCCGATGTTCCGGCGACGGGAAGTGTCCTCGCGCCCGATCTGACGGGCTACGCGACTCGGGAGTGGCTGCGGGGAATGATCATGGATTCCAGCCAACCCGGGTACTACGGACAAGGGCACAGCATGCCCAAGTTTGCCGAGCGGCTGACCCCTCAGGAAATAGATCTATTGGTCGACTGGATTCTTGGAGTGGAGAGTCCGCGGGTCTTAGGGTCTGTCAGGAAGTAACCGATACACTTTGCTGGGGTCCCCAGGTACGCTGGCTAGGCGGGAGCGACGCGCATACCCGCTGCGCGGCATGTAAGGAGCGAGTAACAACGCCAGCGTCGCGGCGGCTCCCATCTGCCCCCACGGCGCTCGCGCCAAAGTGCATCGGTTACTTCCTGACAGACCCTTAGCCGTTGACAAGCCCTGATGTTCGCTCGACGGAAGGTAGGGGCCGACCCAAGGGCCGACCCCTATGAACGATGCGCAGTCTAGGCTGCGATGAGCCCATGCGGATCGATTACGAACTTCGTGGCCGCACCCCGATCAAAATCCTGATAGCCCTGCACGGCTTCATCCAGCGAGATGACTTGGACGTTTACCGCCTTGGCAATCTGGATCTTGTCGTGAAGGATGCAGTTCATTAACTGCCGATGGTACTTCATGACCGGGCACTGGCCGGTCGTGAAATGATGCGATTTGGCCCAGCCCAGGCCGATCCGGATACTGAGCATGCCTATCTTGGCATTGTCATCGACTGCTCCCGGATCACCCGTGACATAAAGACCCGGGATGCCGATGCCGCCGCCGGCGCGGGTAAGTTCCATGACCGAGTTCAACACGGTCGCTGGGTGTTCCTCGCCGGTCTGGCTTCCATGCCCGCGCGCTTCAAAGCCCACGCAGTCCACGGCAGCATCTACTTCCGGTTCCCCGACGATCTGCTCAATTTGCTCCGCCGCGGTGGCGTCTTTCCTCAAATCGATGGTCTCACAGCCGAAACTCCGTGCCTGCTCCAAACGTTCGGGAATGAGATCCCCTACGATGACACAAGCCGCTCCCAGCAGGTGGCAAGACGCAGCGGAGGCCAACCCCACTGGCCCGGCACCGGCAACATAGGCGATCGAACCTGGGCCGACTCCCGCTGTGACGGCGCCATGGTAGCCCGTCGGGAAGATGTCCGACAGGAGCGTGAGATCGGCTATCTTAGCCATGGCCACGTCTCTTTCGGGTAGCTTCAACAAATTGAAGTCGGCATAGGGACACATGACATACTCGGCTTGACCTCCGACCCAGCCGCCCATGTCGACGTAGCCGTAGGCCGACCCAGGCCGGGCCGGATTGACATTCAAACAGATACCGGTTTTTCCTTCCTTGCAGTTGCGACAACGGCCACAGGCAATATTGAAAGGCACCGAGACGATATCACCGACTTGGACAAACTCGACATCCCTGCCGGCCTCAATCACTTCTCCGGTGATTTCATGGCCGAGGATCAGCCCCGCAGGTGCCGTGGTCCGGCCTCGAACCATATGCTGATCACTGCCGCAGATGTTGGTAGAGACGATCTTCAAGATCACCCCATGATCACAAGTCCGATCCCCCAGGGCCAACTTGGGGTAATCGATACTCTGAATTTCCACCACCCCGGGCTTGATGTATGCGACCCCTCTATTGGTTGCCATGACCAAATCCTCCTTTTAATGAAATAAAATCCACATTACTGATATTGAACCCAGATTTGAGTTCGCCTGGATTCTCCATGATGAATGCCCAAAGCCTACCAGCTCTCGTACCCTGAATCCACTGCTGTTTTTGGCCCTCTTTCGGCCGACAATCGCAGAAAAAGGATCGATAGCTTCTAGAGAGCTTCTCTATACCTGATACCTGTTTAGCGTATTATCCGAAAGTGCTCGACCGTTGAAACTCAAAGATAAAGAGAGGTCAGTCTCAACGGGATTGCGTGTGTTGGTCGTCAATGGTTGTCAGCACGTCAGACCGGCGCACCCGAACCGACTCGGGTTGAAACGAAATCATTCTGGCCCTATCCTCGACGCAAGGGAGCGGCTGTAGAACAGCGGGTAGCAACGTCCACCCAGACTGCAACATCCGGAAGCTTTGAGATCAGATGAAACCAAAAACACTCGGTTCTCTGCTCCTGCTTCTGGCAGTGTTCCTGGCGCCGTTGGAAGTCAACCTGGCCGCGCAGACAAAGGAGAAGGACCCGGTTTCTCCGGAAGGCCGCTTTGATCCCTCCCTCTACGAGTTCGTGAAACGGTTCAAGTCGCTGGGCGAGGGAGTCCATGGGGCCGGTGACAGGGTCGGCCCATCTCCGCAGGAATCGGTCGACCTCTTTCAGCTCAGCCAGGGCCTCGAAATCGAAGTTATCGCCAGTGAGCCCTTGATCCGTCAACCTCTGTACCTGCACTTCGACCATAGAGGACGCCTGTGGGTTGTTCAGTACATCCAATACCCCTTTCCAGCCGGGCTCACAATCTTGAAGTACGATCGATACCTGAGGGCCGTCTTCAATAAAGTTCCGCCGGCTCCGCCCAACCACGACCGGGGTGACGACAAGATCACCATCCTGGAAGACACCAATGGGGACGGAATATTTGACTCCCACAAGGATTTCCTAAGCGGCCTCAACATAGCGAGCAGTGTGGCTGTGGGCCGAGGTGGAGTGTGGGTGCTGAACCCTCCCTACCTTCTCTTCTATCCCGATCGCAACCAGGACGATGTCCCCGACGGTGATCCCGAGGTGCACCTTTCCGGTTTCGGCCTGGAGGATACGCACGGGTTGGCGAATAGCTTGCACTGGGGACCCGATGGGTGGCTCTACGGTGCCCAGGGGAGCACCACCTCTGCCAGCATAGAGGGAATCAAGTTCCTGGGCCAGGCCGTCTGGCGCTACCATCCCACCGAGAAGCGGTTCGAACTCTTCGCTGAGGGTGGGGGTAACACCTGGAGCCTGAGCTTCGACAGCAAGGGCCGACTTTTCTCAGGAACCAACCGAGGAGCAGCAAGGGGAGTTCACTACGCCCAGGGAGGATACTACATCAAGAGCTTCTCCAAGCACGGACCACTGACCAATCCGTTTGCCTTTGGGTTTCTCCAGCACATGGAGCACGAGGGCTATGGTGAGCGCTTTTCTCAGAGCCTCGAGGTCTACGAGGGCGGTGCCCTTCCCGGCTATGAAGGCCAGACAATCGCCGGTATGTCCTTGACCAACAGGATGCAAGCGAGCCGGCTGCTACCCCATGGTTCTACTTTTAGGACAGTCGACTCAGAGCCAATTGTTCTAACCGAAAATATCTGGTTCCGCCCGATTGACACAAAAGTCGGACCCGATGGTGCCGTCTACATCTCCGACTGGTACGATTTCCGACTAAGCCACCTCAGCCCCTTCGACACCTGGCACAAGGATAGCGGGAGGATCTACCGTCTCAAGTCCAAAGGTGCCGTTCCCATCAAGCCTTTTGACCTGTCCCGTCTGACGAGTGAAGAGCTCATCAAGACCCTTTCACACCAGAACCAATGGTTTCGGGCGCAGGCCCTCCGGGTGCTGGGAGACCGAAGGGACAAGGACGTGATTCCCCGGCTGAAGAAGATGGTCTCGGATCAGCAGGGACAACTGGCGCTGGAAGCATTGTGGGCGCTGAACGCCAGCGGAGGCTTCGACGAGGCCTTCGCCTTGGCGCAGCTCGATCATCCCAATGAACACGTGCGGACCTGGACGGTTCGACTGCTGGGCGACTCGAGAAAGGTCTCTCGCCGGCTTCAAGAAAAACTCATCCAGTTGGCCCGGACGGATAGCAGTGCAGTCGTCCGCAGCCAACTAGCCAGTTCCTGCAAGCAGCTGCCCGCCGGCGACTCCCTTCCCATCATTCGCCGATTGGTGCTGCGACGAGAGGATGCGAACGACCCTCACATTCCCCTCTTGCTCTGGTGGGCCGTCGAAAATAAGCTGGAGAACAACCTTGACTCGATAATGGAATGGCTCAAAGACGAGGAGTTGTGGGAGGCTCCGCTTTTCACACAGGGCATCGCGCCTCGCTTGGCCCGGCGTTACTCTTTCGAGTTGGGAGACAGGGTGTTCTACGACTTCAGCGATGATTACCAGGCCGTTTACTCCCCTTGGAAGTCCAATCACACGCCCTCGGTCAGCCAGAAAAATCTGGCCATCTGCGCCCAGCTACTTCGTCTGGCTCCCACTCCCGACGCTGTGGAGCGCTTGATCGCAGGCATGGAGGAAGGGCTGCGAGGCCGGGTGCTGAGTTCGGTTCCCGACGAGCTTCAGCAGGAAATCTCCAGGCTCCTGGCCGACAAGCCCATGTCGCCGATATTGAACAGTCTGGCTCTGCGGACCGGGAACAAGGACAAGCTGGGAACCGCCCTCGGAATGCTGGCTGAGGCCGCGACCTCGGAATCCCAAAAAAGGAGCCTCATCGGTGTGCTGGCAGATCTGAAGGCGCCGGAAGCAGTGCCTACCTTTCTTGCCTTACTGCGACAGAAGCAGTCCAACCTTGTCAAGACGGAAGTGCTCGCGGCCTTGCGGCACTACGAGGATCCCAAAATTGCAGCCGCAATCGTAGAGTCCTACCAAGGTTTGAGCCGTCAACTCCGCGCCACAGCCAGGGGAGTCTTGCTCAGCCGCGTATCCTGGGCGCGGTCGCTCCTGGACGCGATTGAGCCGGGCCTCCTGCCAGCAGGAGAAATTTCAGTGCGCGAGCAGGAAACGATGCGAAGACTTGGGAACGCAGAGATTAAGGACCTCATTACGAGTATCTGGAAAGACGGCCCCGAAAAGTCCGACCTGAGCGCTACTCAGCGTGCGTTCCGCAAGTTGGGAGAAAGACACTACAACATAAGCTGTGGCGGTTGTCACCTCGCCTCCGGAGAGGGAATGCGCAAGTCCTTGGTGAACTCCAAATGGGTACTCGGACCTGAACAGATCCTGATCCGGATCGCACTCCAGGGGAAACAGGGCGAGGAGCTGATGCCTTCCTTTGCTTCCCAATTGGACGATGAGCAAGTCGCATCGATTCTGAGCTACATCCGTGCAGAGTGGGGCAACCGCGCCGATCCTATCGACGCTTCAACCGTCAGCCAGATCCGGCGGGAGACCCTCCACCGAGCCCAGGCATGGAAGGAGGAAGAATTGGATCAGTTGCCCCGTTGATCTGAACTTGGCAGGACGGCCCTTGCGGCGCCTCGCTACGACAAGCCATGAGAAATGCGGGCTAGTCGTAGATCGAACTCAAATCCGACATCTTTCGACCGCCTCGGCTCGGAGCCGAGGGTCAGCTTAGCGCTTTTTTCCGGACGTGTTGATGAGTGTCAACAGCGTGCCGAAACCGTGCGATCAACCCTTCCGCGACTTGGACTGGGCTGAAACTATACTGTGTTGGAACGTTAGAAGGTTTCTTCCTCCGAAAGTGTACCAAGCGGGGTCCTATTCGTCGGCAAGATGAAGTCAGGAATCAAACAGATGCGCCAACGGGGTTGAAAGTCAGCAGAATGAGACAGAGTGTCGGGAAGAGAGCCGGACAGCAACAACATCTTCCCCTGAAACTTCGGTCTCCAGGTCGAAGTCCGGATTTCAGGCCTTCGTCTCGACGGCCGCCTGGAGATCGCCGCTATTGGAGGGTGTCGCAAAAGTCCGTTTTAGAGTCCGGACAGAGCCCTGCTGGTCAATAGAACAGCGCTGAGTAAGCAGGAAGTGCATCGTTTTTAAATATTTGTTGGTATTCAGTTGCCTCAAGTAACCCCAAGGTGTCGTGTTTTGGGGTACGGAAGACTACCCGAAGACACTCGGTGAATTCGAGGTGCGGTTCTCGTCCGAAGGTGCTTGCCGGGAGTATCTTCTGCA
>CAUZIZ010000111.1:0-19192 GCA_963579905.1 Acidobacteria bacterium UBA6911
TGTGTCTAAAAACGTCGACAGAGGGGGTAGAATAGCTCCTCATAAGCGATCGGCATAAGCGATCGGCGGGCAGTACCGCAACAGCCGAGCCGAGTTCTGAGTGGCTTGGTGCATAAACTTAGAATTTAGGCCTCCAAAATGACTCCTAGGAGCCGGGAAACGATCCTGTTTTTGAAATTGCGCTTATTTTGGGCTTAGTCTGCTAGTATAATTGTGGGCATGAAGGCCATTTTCTCCCTGGTTTTTGTGCTCTTGGGATTGGCGTGTAGTCCGATTCCGCGCAGCAGCAACTTTCGAGTGATCGTGCTCGGTTTCGATGGCGTCTACCCCGACCTGATCCGGGAGTGGATGGAGCATCTTCCCAATATTCAGAAACTATCCCAGACTGGGACCCTGTCGTCCCTGGGTACTACCAATCCTCCTCAATCTCCGGTGGCCTGGGCCAGTTTTGCCACCGGACTAAATCCTGGAAGGCACGGCATTTTTGATTTTCTCCGTCGCGATCCCTCCACCTATTTTCCCGATATCGGACTGGTCGAAGTCGAGAATCCCCGATTTCTGTTCGGACTCCTTCCCATTCGATGGGCAAGGTACAAGAAAAATCGAAGAGGCGTCAGCTTCTGGGAGCATCTGGACCAGTCTGGTCTTCGCACCATCAACCTCAGGATTCCGGTCGAGTTTCCGGCACGTCCACTGTCACACGGGCGGACCCTCTCGGGCTTGGGTGTTCCTGACGTTCGCGGGACCTGGGGAACCTTCTTCTACCTCGCCACCGACATCACTCAGTGGGATCTGGGCAACACTGAGTTTGGCGGCCGAATGATTGAAATGGAGGGTGGAGATGGAAGCTACCGGGCTCGATTGGATGGTCCAGTCGATCTGAGAGGGGACGGTGTCCTGCGAATCCCTGCAGACCTGGATGTGGAGTTGAACGAAGACTCAACAGCGGTCAATATCCGGGTTCAAGGACAGGAAGAAACCGTGCAGGAGGGCCAGTGGAGCGACTGGTTTCATTTCCAGTTCCAGGCGGGGCCCCTGATGAAGATACAGGGCATCAGCCCTGATCCCGCGGCACCTTCCGTCCCTCTTTCCTGCCCCGAGGACTTCGCTGCTTCCTGGGTTGCATCCCTCGGGAACTATAAGAGCCTGGGATGGGTTCACGAGACCTGGGGGCTCAACGAAGAGCAGATCGGAGAGCAGGTTCCTGGAGGATCTGTTTCGCAACATGAACGCTCTGGAGCGGATGCTCTTCGCGTCGCTGCAGCAGGACGATGTCTCCCTGGTTAGCGCTGTTTTCACCGCCACGGACAGCGTTTCGCATATGTTTTACCGGCTGATCGATCCCGAACATCCACGCTACCAGAGGGATCTAGCGCTGAGGTATGGGGAGTCGATCCGACGGGTGTACCAGAGAATGGACTCCATCATCGGTCGAGTCCTGGAGGTCCTAGGAGAAAAGGACATCCTGATGGTGGTCTCCGATCATGTATTCCATAGTTGGAGCAAGGAGTCCAATAACAATTCTTGGCTGTTGCAGAGTGGGTCCATGGCTCTGAAGGGTGACGGGAAACAGGGACAGGAGACAGATCGGGGCGGGAGCTTTTTTCCGAATGTGGACTGGAGCAGGACCAGGGCCTATGCTTTGGGATTGGGACACATCTACATCAATCTGAAGAGCAGAGAAGGGCAGGGCGTCGTGGAGCCGGGAGAGGAATTCCGGGAGTTGGTTGACGCAATCCGTGCCCAGATTCTAGCGTACCGGGATCCGGAGACAGGGGAGTCGGTCGTGCAGAACGTCTACCTGCCATCGAGTATCTACTCCGGGGACCAGATCGAGCATGCCGGAGATCTCCAACTGAGTTTCAAGAGCGTCTATCGTACCTCCTGGGAAACCTCCCTGGGAGCCGTGCCGAATTACGTTCTGGTCGCCAACCTAAAAAAATGGAGCGGCGACCACTCTGCCTCTGCCGCTTCGGATACTGCCGGTGTCTTCATCTGCAATCGTTCCATCAAGGAAGATCATCCCGATATTCTGGATATTGCTCCGACCTTGTATCGCTTGTTTGATGTGGAGATCCCAGCGGAGGTCGACGGCCGCCCCCTGACGCTGACGAAGAGGAGTAGGCCCGGTGGGGAGTGAGCAGTGAGCAGTGAGCAGTGGTGCAGTAGTGCAGTGAGTAGTATCGGAAACAGCTGCGTTCAACAGAGCCACGAACGACTCGACCCGTTAGCAACATTAGGCAAAGTTCCGAGGAGGGAGCTGGACAACTCTTCCCCACGGAGTGACGCAAGATCTTCCCTATCCCCGACCCTAAGTTGCAGATACAGCGGCGGCGAAGATATGATTTCGGATGACATCAGGATTAGAAACCCCAATTCCCAATGGCCCAGAAAATTGAGATAATCCTGAACGGTGAAAAAAGAGAGGTTCTGACGAACTCGTCCCTGGAAGATCTGGTCTCAGAGCTGGGTTTGGAGCGGGACCGGATCGCCATCGAGTTGAACCTCCAGATCGTAACTAGACATCGGTGGGTGGAACACCTGCTCCAGAATGGAGACCGGGTCGAGTTGGTCCACTTTGTCGGTGGAGGAGAGTAAGGAGTCATGACGGATTCCCTAACCATAGCAGGTCGAGAATTTCGTTCCCGCTTGATTGTTGGGACAGGCAAATACGAGACGTTTGAGATCATGCGGAAGGCCCTGGATTCCAGTGGGGCGGATATGGTCACGGTTGCCGTGCGCCGCGTGAATCTCTCGGACAAGAGCAAGGAATCGCTCCTGGATTACATTGATCGAGACCGATTCATGCTGCTTCCGAACACGGCCGGCTGCTATAGCGCCGGCGACGCGATTCGCTATGCTCGTCTGGGTCGGGAAGCGGGTCTATCGGAGTTCGTGAAGCTGGAAGTCATCGGAGACGAGCGAACTTTGTTCCCGGACAACGAGGCTCTTCTGGAAGCCACCCGGGTCTTGGTTCCAGAAGGCTTCGTCGTTCTTCCCTACACCAACGACGATCCGATCATGTGCAAGAAGCTCGAGGATGCAGGGGCGGCTGCAGTGATGCCCCTGGGTGCACCCATCGGATCCGGTCTCGGTATCCAGAACGCGAACAATCTCCGCATCATCTTGGAATCGATTAACGTGCCGGTGATCGTTGATGCTGGCGTGGGGACGGCTTCGGATGCGGCCCTGGCGATGGAACTTGGAATCGATGGTGTCCTTATGAATACCGGCATCGCGGGGGCGAAAGATCCTATTTCCATGGCCAGAAGTATGAAGTTGGCGGTGGAAGCTGGTCGCCTCGCTTTTCAGGCAGGTCGAATTCCCAAGAAACTCTATGCAACCGCTAGCAGTCCTCTCGAGGGAGTCTTGGCCTAACGGGGATTTAGATCCCGAATTTCCCCAAATTTCAAGATACAAGATACAAACAAGTCTCAAATTCCAAGCACCAAGTTACAAACGAATCTCCGTTGGGATCTGCTGGGTTTTAGAATTTGGTGCTTGGAGTTTGTTTGTATCTTGTAGCTTGTAAAAACTCGGAGCATTAATGAAGACGGTCCATGTTGACCTTGGGGAACGTAGCTATAACATCCTGATTCAGCCTGGGTTGCTGACACAGGTGGCGCAGCAGTTGAAAGGTCTCCCAATCACTTCCCGTCTTTTTCTGATCTCCAATCCAGTTGTCCATCGCCTGTTTGGCGCGAAACTCCTGGAGCAACTCCGCCAGGCTGGCTACCAAGTCACAGAGATTCTGCTTCCCGATGGAGAGAGATCCAAGACGCTCGACACGGTCGAGGCTGCCTATACGGATTTAAGTTCTCACGGAGCGGATAGACAATCCGCCGTGGTGGCTTTGGGTGGCGGAGTGACGGGTGACATTGCGGGTTTCGTCGCAGCCACTTACATGCGGGGAATCCCCTATCTGCAGATCCCCACTACGCTTCTGGCTCAGGTCGACAGCTCGGTAGGGGGGAAGACTGGGGTAAACCATCGTGCAGGCAAGAACATGATCGGGGCGTTCTATCAGCCGACCCTGGTGTGTATCGATCCTGAGACGCTTCTGACACTGCCCGAAAGAGAGTTCAGCTCTGGTTTGTTCGAGGTCATCAAGTACGGGCTTATCTACGATGCGGAATTCTTTGCTTTCCTGGAACTGGAGCTGGAAAACATTCAGCGTCGGGTCCCAGAGATCCTCGAGAAAGTTGTGGCTCGCTGCTGCGAGATCAAGTCCAGGATAACAGCTCGGGACGAGAGGGAATTGGATCTCCGCAGAATCCTCAACCTGGGACATACCTTCGGTCACGGGCTGGAGGCGGCCACCGAGTTCCAGGGGGTCACACACGGAGAGGCAGTAGCTTACGGGATGATGGCTGCCAGTCACCTTTCACAGAGCCTGGGTTTGCTGGATCGGGACTCCTGCCGCCGAATCGTCGAAGCTCTTCTCAGGATCGGAGACCTTCCCCCAATCGATACAGTCCCAACTCAAAAAGTGCTCGATGCCATGAAGCTGGACAAGAAGCGTCGCGGGGACCGTACGGTGGTCATCCTTCTCGAAAAGATCGGTCGGGCTGTGATCCGGGACGATGTCGGCCGGGACGACTTGAGGCAGGCATGGGATCGGATCAAATCCCAGCCCGCACTCTGATTAGTGGCCTATGGAGCAGAAGGAGTCCAGACAGATCCGGCAGATGTTCGGCGCGATCGCCCCTCGCTATGACCGCGCCAATCACCTTCTCTCGTTGTCGATTGATCGGTACTGGCGCCGCCTGACCTGTCGCAGCCTGGCACCTCTCCTGCCCGCTGATCCCATGATTCTGGACCTCTGTGCCGGCACCGGAGACCTGACCCTTCAACTCGCCCCGCTGGGAACTGTGGTTGGCTGTGACTTCAGTCACCCGATGCTGGTGCTAGGACTCGACAAGAGTAGAGCCAGGCAGTCGGATGGCCGTGTTCGCTTCGTGGAAGGGGACGCGCTTAGGCTTCCGTTCCCGTCCGGGTCCTTCGATGCCGTAACGATCGCATTCGGTCTGAGGAATTTGGAGGACTATCATCAAGGATTGTGCGAGATCCTTCGTGTTCTCCGTCGGGGAGGTACTCTGGCAATCCTGGAGTTCTCCCTGCCTCGGATTCCGGTCTTTAAGGAGATATATCGATTCTACTTTTTCCATCTGCTGCCCCGGCTGGGAGGGTGGATTTCGGGTGACGGACAAGCCTATTCGTACCTTTCGCGCTCGGTCGGAGAGTTTCTCGATCCTGTGGCGCTGGAGCGGCTGCTGCTTGAGGTCGGCTTTTCCGGGGTCCGCCACAGGCTGATCTCAGGAGGCGTTGCGGCCTTGCATATGGCGCAGAATGTCTGAAACTTTAAGAATTCGTCGCACGTCTGAACGTCGCACGTCTCCTGTCCTCCGAAGGTGCCGCCAACGGGTGAACTACCAGCGTTACGAAGCCAAGTCCGACAGGAGACGTGCGACGAATTCTTGAAATTCAGCTTAGTCGGGATAATCGACGTGAATACGACGCTCTTCGCTGATTGGGTCAACCACAATCTGGATGGTAACGGCTCGTTCAACCTCGAGGGTGAGTTTTTGTGCCCACTCGACGATGACCACTGCCTCCCGGGACAGGATCTCTTCCATTCCGATGGAGTAAAGATCAGAGAGACCCTCTAGACGATAGAGGTCCACGTGGTAGATGGTCTCGTCTTTGGCCGGGTACTGGTTCACCAGCGTAAAGGAGGGACTGTGGACGATTGAAGCATCCTCCACGCCCAGTCCCGAAGCCAAGGCCCTGGTCAAGGTAGTCTTTCCCGCTCCCAGCTCGCCGTGGAGCAGAACGAGGCAGGGCGACTGGAGGCGGCGCCCAATGAGCTCGCCGATACGAAGCGTCTGGGCCTCGCTGCAGGAGCGGTGGATTTCGGTCAACGGTATCACGCGTTCAGTTCTAGCTGTGCCGCCCCCAGGTGATCAATAATATTGCTGGCATTGAGAGCGGCTCCACCCGTCTGCCTTTCGGCGAGATCCCCGGCCAGCGAGTGCAAATAGACACCGGCGAGGACGGCCTGGGTCGTCTGCTGGGGCGCATTCAAGCCCTGCGCCTGGTATTGGCCCAGGAAAGAGGCGATGACTCCGGTCAACACATCCCCGGTGCCTGCCGTTGCCATTCCTGGGTTACCTAGGGGACAGACAAAGACTCTCCCGTCAGGCACGGCAATCAGGGTGCGAAATCCTTTCAGCACCAGCCACAGGTGCTGATCCTGTGCAAATCGACGAGCCAACTCGATCTTGTCGTCGAGAATCTCAGCCGTGGGTCTTCCGATGAGTCTGGAGAACTCTCCGGGATGAGGAGTGAGCACCAAAGGCTGGGCATTGGTGTTGAAAAGCTGTTGTCGCTCTTGCTGAAAGCAATTAAGCCCATCGGCGTCGACTACGAGAGGGATTCTGGACTGCTGGACCACCTGGTGAACGAAATCTGCAGTTTCCACGTCGGTGGATAGTCCGGGACCGATGGCAGCGGCCTGTTTGCCTTCCAGGAATCCCAGAAGAGGGCCCACGGCGCTAGAGGCGAAGGTTCCAGCCTGGGAGGAGGCCAGGCCCTCGGTCATGACCTCGGGTCTGAAGGAGCCCACCAGGGCTTGTACTCCTTCGGGGACGCAAGCGGTGACGAGTCCGGATCCGGCGCGCAGGGCCGCACTGGTGGCGAGGGCTGCGGCGCCGGATTTGCCCCGGCTGCCTGCCACGATGACAGTGTGGCCAAAACTTCCTTTGTGGGAACTGGGTCGTCGCTGTGGCAGGCTGGCTCTCGCCAGCGGTTGAGTGATGAGCTCGATGGGGTACTCTGAGGTCTCCAGCAACTCGGGCGGGGTGCCGATTGGGAACAGGTGCAGACAACCAAGCGACTCCCGATCCTGATGCAAGATGTGCGCGATTTTGGGTGCGGTAAAGGTTACGGTGGCGTCGGCACGAATGACGGGTCCCTCTCCTCGGAAGGCGTCAGAAACCATGCCCGAGGGGAAGTCGACGGACAGGACGAAGGCCCGGAGACGATTGATATCTTCTACCACCCGGGCATGGACGCCTACCATTGGTTTGCTGATTCCCGTCCCCAGAATGGCGTCAATCACGAGATCATAGCCCTCCAGTCGAGGAGTCAGTCGAGCCCATTCTGCCTCTGAAAGAACGGGCTGAACCTGGCCGTCCAAAGCCCGGTAGATGTCCAGGTTGATCCGGGCGTCACCCGAAACCGTCTCGGGAGGGGCGAGAAGGAACACGTCCGGAGCAGTTTCTCGTTGCCGCAGCTGTCTCGCCAGAACAAGTCCGTCGCCGCCATTATTCCCTTTGCCACAGATGATGGCAGTGCGCTGTTCAGAGAGTTTCTCGGCGAAGTAGCCCTTCAAGGTCAGATAGAGATTTATCCCGGAATTCTCCATCAGAAGAAGGCTAGGGAGACCATACCTTTCGGTGGTAAGCCGATCCACCTCCTTCATTTGATGGGCGCTCAGAATTTTCAGCGGCCTGTCCGCTTTGTGACCACACGAGAGGACATTTCGCCCCGAGGTGAACCTCCACTTGTTTTGTCGCATCAGATATAGACAGAAGTTAACAGAGGAGGTGCGTCAGATGAAAGTAAGACCTGGATACGCACTGGGAAAAGACTCTCTGGAAGAGGGAGCAATCGTTGGGTTATACTAGCCTCATATCACTTTCAATCAAGATGGTAAGTCGCTATGAACAAGAACAGTAGAGTCGTCACGGTTCTGACCCTTCTTGTCCTCGTTTTCACTACCGTTCCCCTGAGTTCGGGAAGAAAGCATGGGGACGTGGAGAACATCGGTAACCGCTCCATCAACGGCCGGATCGGCCTGATCTTCCCTAATTTTGTGTCTTTGGAAAAAGAGATCCAGATGGGCGCCCAGTACGCTCAGATGATCGAGCAGACGGCACGGCTGGTGGAAGATCCTGTGGTGGCCGAGTACGTCGACCGGCTGGGTCAGGAGATCGTGAAGAACTCGGATGCGAAGGTGCCCTTTGTCATCAAGGTGCTAGATACCGACGAGGTCAATGCGTTCGCCCTGCCTGGTGGCTATTTCTACGTGAACAAGGGATTGATTCTCGAGGCAGAGAACGAATCGGAGCTGGCCGGGGTAATGGCACACGAGATCGCCCACGTCACGGCTCGACATGCCACCGAACGTATGACCAAGTCACAGTTGCTTCAGTTTGCGATGCTGCCCGCCATGTTCATCGGAGGCTATTGGACACAATACGCTCTCTATCAGGGGCTGGGCATGGGCATGTCGTTGGCGGTCTTGGGAATCACCCGCAAATCCGAGGCCGAGGCGGATCAGTTGGGAACCCAGTACCTGTGGAATACCGGTTACGATCCGCAGGGCTTTATCACCTTTTTTGAAAAGCTTCAGGAAAAGGAGAAGAAGAAACCTGGGGCCTTTTCCAGCTTCTTTCGCACGCACCCCTCGATGGAAAGCCGGATCGAACATGTCAACAGTGAGATTGGATACCTCGAGGTCAAGGATGAATACGTGCTCAGCGGTTCTGAGTTTCAGAAGGTCAAGTCGCGCCTGGCTCAGATCGACCGTCAGCAGATCAGGCCCGGAGATGCTCCCGGAAAGGGTGGGGCATCGAGACCGACCCTGAAGCGGAAGACCAATCAGCGCGACGACAAGGAAAAGCCGACTCTCAAGGGTGACAAGCCTTCGCTCAAGCGCTCCAAGCGACCCACGCTCAAGAAGCCGGATGAGGAGGAGGAGATAGAAGAAGAGTCTGAGTCCGAAGAGTAGGCTGTTCGGATGTTTTAGATTTTGTCTTGGACGGCGCTGCAGGCTATGATCAGATAGGGCTCGTGACCCAGCCTACGCGGGGTGGCGGGCCCTTTGCTTTCTATCGAGCTGGGTCTATGTCTTTCGCCGATGGTTGGAAATCTGAGTCACTTCTCAGATCCCCGCCCCGAATCAGCCCCCTGCCTTTCTCGTCTTTTCCTCCTTGAAACAATCTTCCTCTAGTCTACGTACATAACACCGGACTATCATCGTGGTGAGATCGTCGATTGAATAGGAGTTGTTATGCGCATTGCGAACCGTTTGGTAGGACTGTCCTTGCTCTGCTTCATCTGGCCGCTGACTGCTGAGGAAGCAGAGAAGCCCGTCCAGCAGGATAGGGTCGAGATAAATAAGATCGTTCCTCCCGAGTCCTGGACTGAGAGGATAAGGCGGGAAAAGTCGGTACTGGAGTTGACGCCAAAGGACGCGATGCGGCTGGCGCTGACGAACAATCTGGATATCGCCATCGAAGACTACAACGAGGATCTGAATCGCCAGGACATCGTCAGGACCAAGGGATTCTACGATCCCAGGCTTAGCTTTGCTGTGGGCTGGAATTCGTCGGAGAACCCCTCCAGATCGATTCTGGACGCAGGGCAGGGAAGATCGGTGACGAACACCGACAATTTCTTCTTCAGCTCTTCGGTGAACCAGAACTTCCCGGGCGGCAGCGATCTCACTCTGAGCTTCGACAACAATCGCTTCTCCAGTAACAGTGCGTTCCAGTTCATCAACCCGTCATTTGGATCTAATTTTGAGATTCTCTTCAGACAGCCATTGTGGCGGGGTTTCAGGAAGACCCAGACCAAAACCCAGCTGAGCCTCTACAACCTGGATCGAGACATCAGCGACAGCGTCTTCAAGCAGAGAGTCTCCGAGATCCTGCAGCAGGTGCAGAATCAATACTGGGAGCTGGTCTTCGCCATCGAGAATCACGAGGCCATTCGCCAGTCGATGACGCTGGCGATCATCCACCATGAGAACAACCGGAAGAGGGTAGAGATTGGTGTAATGGCACCCATCGAGGTAACGGCTTCCCGAGCCGAAGTAGCTACTCGAGAGCAGGACATGATTCAATCGGAAGTGCAGATCATCACCTCCCAGAATGCCCTCAAGCACCTGTTGGCTCCTGCTCCGAAGGCAAGCATTTGGAATCTGACCTTGCTCCCAACTAAGCGCCCAGAAGTCCGGGACCTGACTCTTTCTCTGGACCAGGCTATAGAGACGGCACTCGGGAGGCGTCCTGAACTGGAACAGAATCGATTGGAGCGGGAGAAGATTGAGGTGAATCGGCAGTACTACGTGAAGGAGGGTAAGCCGGCGGTGAACCTCCTGGCCGGTGTTACCTCTGTAGGACAAGCGGGTCAAGTGCTGCAGAACGTGTTCGTCGACACCGACGGGGACGGTGTTCCCGATACCAGAACGGGAACTTCTCCCAATACCGGGAGCCCTTTCTTCGGTGACTTCGGCAACACCTGGGGACAGGTTTTCGGCTTCGATTTCATCAACTATCAGCTGGCCTTGAATGTAGAGATTCCGATAGGCAATCGCGCCAACGAAGGAGAGCGTGCCTTGCTTCGCATCCGGGAACAACGTTTTTTGAGCCAGCTCAAGAACGAGCAGCAGCTGATCATGGTAGAGGTGCGCAATGCCTACGAGAGCATCGCGACTCAGACGAAGCGCCTGGAGGCTGCCCGGGTTGCACGGGAACTGTCACAGGAGCAGCTCGAAGGAGAGAATAAGCGCTTTCAGGCAGGGCTGTCCACCAACTTCGAAGTGCTTCGATACCAAAGAGATCTGACCAATGCCCAGGTTCGAGAGCTGAGGGCTCTCATAGATTACCAGCAGACCGTGACCAATCTGGAAAAGGCGATGCACACGATTATCGACTCCAACGATATCGTGATGGCGCACAGGGACAACTAAAAGAGGTCGCACGTTCCAAGTTGTCTTTTTCTGGAGGTGGGTTTTCGTCAGCTCTCCTCTTCAGCTAGTTCCCAGAAGGCATGCGGGAGCAGAATCACTAGAGTCCTACGAGCTAGGAGACGTGCGACCTCTTTGACCTGGTTATAATGCCCTATGGATTGGACTGTCGTCCTCGTCGGAACGGCCGGCTTGCTAGTTGGGAGCTTCCTGTCGGTCTGTATTCTGCGTGTCCCAATGGGCCGTTCCGTGATTCGTCCCCGCTCCCGTTGTCCCCAGTGTGAGAGTCTGATTCGGGCCTGGGACAATATCCCGGTCTTGAGCTTTCTTCTCCTGCGAGGAAAGTGCCGGGACTGCGGGGGGTGTATTTCCTGGGTCTATCCGGTGGTGGAGTTGTCTACGGCGGCACTCTTCCTGCTTCTATGGCATCAGTTCGGACTGACACCGCCCTTTTTCATCAATCTAGTCTTCTTCTGCCTGCTTCTGGTTTTGGCCTTCATCGATCTCTTCCACAGAATTCTCCCTGACGTCCTGAATTTGAGTGGTTTACTACTGGGATTGCTGGTGTCGCCCTTCCAGTTTCCTGGTTTCTTTCACTGGGATACCTCCGATCTTGCTGCTGCACCGATCTGGATCAACTATCCGCTTTCCCTCCTGGGAATCCTGGTGGGAGGAGGGTTGCTCTGGCTGGTCTCCGCGATCTACCACAAGGCAACCGGCGTGGAGGGGATGGGATTCGGTGACGTCAAGATGCTGGCTATGATGGGAGCTTTCCTGGGATGGAGGCTGGCCTTGCTATCCATTTTTCTGGGCTCGGCAATGGGTGCTCTGGTGGGTTCCGTCTTCATCTTGATCCTGGGAAAAGAACGGCGCTATCCGCTGCCGTTTGGGACCTTCTTGGCTCTGGGCGCAGTCATGGCCGCTCTCTGGGGAAATCTTCTGCTGCAATGGTATTTGGGCGGTCTCTGAAAAAAACCTTTGCAGATTTTCGGACTCGAGCGTTGAGTCAGGTAGAAACGCAACAAGGAGGACAGTATGAAGAAAGAAGTTTCTACCTGGATGTTGAGTGTCTTGGCATTTCTGTTTTGCGCCTCGGCCCTCTGGGCGGAGCCTGAGTAGAACCGCAAGATCAACTTGAACCAAGCGACGCTGGAGGACCTGAAGGAACTGCCTGGCATTGGGACGTCGACTGCAAAGCGCATTCTCGAGTTTCGCGAGAAAAACGGTCCCTTCGAGCGGATCGAAGATCTCATGAATGTGCGGGGCATCGGCGAAAAGAAGTTCTTGAAGTTGAAAGACAGGATCACCGTCGGTCCCGCGGGTCCGTCTAGTGCCCGCGGTCCTTCCTCCCGTCAGTGACGCTTCGGGCTCCATTCCGGGGCAGGGCGATTCCGCGATCCACCTTCCTGATTCCGGAATGGAGCACCCCCTCCAGTCTTCCTCATTCGGGGGAGTAACCTGGCAGCCAACTCGACCCTACCCGACTGATTTGAACCAGTGCGTCTGGCAAGTGTCGAGAAAATGAATTAGATTCCCAGTCGGTAGCTGTCAGCCAGAGGTCCATTGAAAAGACTCTTGTCCGCGAATCGGCGGGGTCCTCCGGAGCGTCTCTCCCTAGGACAGGAGCCTTATGGTTTGGAAGGCGCGGATGGGTTTTCCGAACTCATCGTTGAGCGCCGAAGTTGAGGGCTTGGGAAGTCTATGAAGGTCGATTGTTTGGATTATCGGGGGCTTCCTGGACAGAATCCCCTTTTTCTCAAGTATCTCCATAACTTTGATGAGGTGAGCGGTTTCTACGCTCCCGGAGCACCGGCTCCGCTCGATCTCGAGGCGTTGGAACGGCGGGTCGAGGCGGTCGCGAAGCGGCCCGTTCCCTTCTCGCGGGAGCGTCTTATCTCGCTCTTGCATCCTCTCAATCGAATGCTTGGGGCAGGCGAAGCGGTCCAGCAGAACATTCAGAAGCTGAGGCGGCGAGACACAGTTGCGGTTGTCACGGGACAGCAGTTGGGGCTCTTTGGTGGGCCTGCACTGGCTGTCTACAAGGCAGCCACCGCAGTCCGACTGTGCCAGATCCTCGAGGACCGTGGGTACTCCGCGGTACCCGTTTTCTGGCTTCCATCGGATGATTCCGATTTCATGGAGGTTCGTTCCACTTCCTTTTATGATCGAGCGGATCGGCTGCTAGACATCCGTTATCCTGGCTCACAGAGTGATGGCCGAATGGTGGGGACGATCAATCTCGACCGGATTCCGGAGATCCTGAAGCAACTCCAGGATCTGGCTCAGCGGGCAGAGTTCTTGGACTCAACCCTACAGACTCTGGGAGCCAGCTATCGTCCGGACCAGGACTTTAGCCAGGCTCATGGACAGTGGCTGTCTGGACTTTTTAGAGACCATGGTCTGGTGCTCTTCGACTCCTTGCTGCCGGGGTACAAACCTGAACTCACAGGAGTCTTCACCAGGCTGCTGAAAAAGAGATCAGAGACGATCCGAGCGCTGCAGCAGAGGAGCCAACAGCTCACTGCCGCCGGCTTTACCCCACAGGTTTCTCTCGAGGACTCGGAAACCCTCCTGTTTGCCTACGAGGGGAAGAGTCGGCACAAACTGGTGTACCAGGACGGGCAGTACCAGAGCAAGAGGAGGAAGTGGGGTGGCTGCTCCCCCGACGAGCTGCTGCGCCGGATCGAGTCGAATCCAGAGGGTTTCGGACCCAATGTCCTGTTGAGGCCGATCGTTCAGGACCACCTGTTCCCGACCGCGGTCTACGTTGGAGGTCCATCGGAAGTCGCTTATTTCACACAGGTAAACGCGATTAGCTCACTCTGGGGAGTCGAGCCCTCCATCTTCCCGAGGATGGGCTTTACGGTAGTCGACCGAAAGGCCCAACGTCTGCTCAAGAAGTATGCCCTGGAGGCGGGTGCACTGATGTCAGGCGATCCGATACAGGCGTTTCAAGGTCTCCTGCACCAGGGTGAGACGGGCGAGGTTCTCAAGACTTTTAACTCGGTGCAGCAGGAGCTGAGGTCACAGCTGGCTTCTCTCAAGGCTCACCTCAATCGTTCCGACCCTGGTATGGCCGAGATGATGTCCCGTGCAGAGCATCGGATCATCTACCATATCGAGAAACTGCAGCACAGATTCGTGGCAAACTATCGTCAGCGAGACGAGGCTGTGGGAAAACATCTCGACTATCTGCAGGATCGTCTGTGTCCCGCGGGTAAGCTCCAAGAAAGAGTTGTCAATTTCAACCAGTTTCTGATTCAGGAAGGCCCAGCCTTTATCAAGTCAGTAATGGAGGAGGCCCAGCCCTTCTGCCTCAGCCACCAGGTTCTCCATGTCTGAACAAGCCGATGTGCTCGCGATAGGTGCCCATCCAGACGATATCGAGCTCGGCTGTGCGGGAGCCCTTCTAAAGCTGCGATCGCAGGGCCGACGGATAGCGGTGGTTGATCTTTCCCGTGGAGAACTGGGCACACGGGGGACGGCCGAAGTGAGGGCACAGGAGGCTGCGGCATCGGCCGAAGTGTTGGGACTGGATTTCCGCACCAATCTGGGACTCGAGGACGGAAACATTCAGCCTACAGCGGAAAACCGGCTGAAACTGATCCGGATTCTGCGACAGACGCGGCCCCGTCTCGTGATCACCCACTCCCGCTGGGGGCACCCCGATCACAGCCAAGCTGCACAGCTGGTGGAGGATGCCGTACACCACGCCGGACTCGCTCGCATTGACACGGGTCAAGAGCGATTTCGTCCTGAGAAGATTGCGTTCTGGATGCAATTCAACCAACCCAGGATGCCCCAGCTCCTGGTCGACATTTCAGAATTCATGGCGGTCAAGGAGGAAGCGATCCTGGCCTTTGCGTCTCAGTTCTATAAGGTCGGATCCCGCGAGCTGGAGACCTACCTCAGCGGCCCCGATATTCTAGATCAAATCAGAAGCTTCCATAAACATCTAGGCAGTTTGATCGGGTGCCACTTTGCAGAGGGCTTTCTTCTCTCTCGCCCCCCTCGAGTCGAAGACCTGTCGAGTTGTTAGGGCGCGGTTTAGCGAGCAGTAGTGGAGTGAGCAGTAAGACCTCTTTACTGCTGGGACTGGCTGAGTTCCGAGGGAGCCGAAACAACATCTCCAAGGCGATTCCCGAACACAACATCAAGGACTCTCTACGAAAGTAAACCCTGCCTCATTTTCTCGATTCAATACTTCGGCAATTTGGTTGGCGCCCTCAGTGGGCCCGAATTCGATGACCTTGTAAGAGCGCATTTCCTTTTGGGTGGCAACCGGGCCCCAAACGCCGCTTGAGCGGCCCTTCCAGGATTGGCTTGGGCTAGTCTTTCTGGACTGACATTGGTTGGTTCAGCCACACCAACAGGGCACCCACAAACCTGTCCGGGACCTCAACTGACCTCGCAGTAACATTCGTCTTTCCGGGCTGTACGAATTAAACCCTCAGAAAGATCTTCCGGCGATACATCCACCAGCAGGTCAGCCAGAAGGTCAGGCCCACGATCAGAGAGTTAAGGGCAGGTTCATTTGCGGCTCCCCAGAGCTGAAATATGTTCTGCCCCAGGTGCGTCTGGAAGGTTGCGGCGGCCCAGCCAGGTAGGAGCATGCGCATGCAGTAGATCGCGATGGAGTTGGTTCCCACGACCAGGAGAGGAAAGGTCCAGCGGCGGATGTTTGCCAAGTCGATGAGTGCGTAGAGTCCTCCCAGGATCAGACAGCACCAACCCGTCGAAAAGATCGCCCAGGAGGGTGTCCAGATTCGCTTGATGAGTGGGCAGAGCCCCGTCCAATCCAGGATCAGTCCTGCTATCAGGCCAAGAATACCGCCCGTCAGGAGTGCCTTGAGCTTGGCCTGGGCCGAGCGGCGCGAGCGCAGGAGCTCGCCCACCATCAGGCCGAATAGCATGGTGGCCAGGGAGGGGATGAAGTTGATGGTCTGATAGCCGCCTCCGTTGTAGACGAACGGTTCCTCCCGCGGCAGTCGGTTCAGAAGCCAGCTGTCCACGGCATGACCGACGTTGGCGTTCTTGTGCCAGGCCGGAGAAACCTCCGCCAGATGCTGCTGAACCCACTCCTGCTCAAGACCAACCTCAGGCGATCCGACCGCAGGATCCACACCGGGGGCGGGATACAGGACGTACAACATCCAGGTCAGGGTCAGGATGAGCGCGGCCCCCAGGGACTGATTCCGAAGCCTTCGACCCCAGAACAGGAAAAGGAAGGTGTAGCCCAGACCGATCTGCGTCAGGACATTCATCAGAGACCAACTGGTGCTGGACCGCGAATCGGAGATCAGGAAAATGCCAAGAAGGATGAGGATGACGGATCTCCACAAGGCATGCCCTAGCATCTTCTCGTAGGAGTGTCCCAGTCTGAATCGTTTGGCGCAGGAGTATGCCATCGACACTCCCACCATGAACATAAAGGACGGCTGGATCAGATCCCAGTAACCACATCCGGTCCACGGGACATGGGAAAACTGGTAATGGATTGCCTGCCAGACAGAGGAATCCGGGTCTGCTGCCAGATGATTCTCGGCCGTCTCCCTGAGGCCGAAGCCTTCGAAGGCCAGGGAGAGTATTATCAGTCCCCGATAGGCGTCAAGAGAGAGCAGCCTCTGTCGTTGCGGGTTGTCTTCTGAGGCGTGGGATTCAGCCTGAGATTCCACGAATTCGCTCGGGTTGAATTGACATCGATGTGTTGCGACGACCAGCATGCTGGCATCGTTCGCACGAAGATTCAACTCAGTGCCCCCCAGGGAGCCCTGGCCCCATTCGAGAGAGAAACTTCCGGCTACTGGGGATTTGTGCGTCACTGCGTGGGGAAGGGTTGTCCGGCTCTCTCCTCGGAACCTGGGCTCATTTTGCTAACGGCTCAAGTCGTTCGCGGCTCTGTCGGACTTGGCTGCGTAACGCTGGTAGTTCACCCGTTGGCGGCACCTTCGGAGGACAGGAGACGTGCGACGTATTCTTGAAGTTTCAGCTTAGCGAAAACAGACTTGCCAACTCGAGGGACACTCGTCAGCACATCAGACCAGAAGATGTAGATCCTCATGCTGCCGTGGATCGCCCCGGCAAGGGCAAGGGTAGGGGACCCTACCAATTGGTATACGAGCCGTCACCACGGCGCCAGTGGGGTGCTTCCCAGTACGCGAATGGGTAGTCCGAAGCGGCTTCCTCGTTGAACTTCACGCCGAGTCCAGGTTCCTGAGGCAAAAGAAAATGATCCCCTTCCAATTCCATGCCGCGAGGGAATAGATCCTGGGGCTGTTGACGAGACGTCCAGTTGTATTCCAGCAGGGAGAAGTTGGGGATCACGCTGCAAAGGTGCACCGAAGCTGCAGTGGAAACCGGACCCAGGGGATTATGGGGCATCACGTCGATGTAGTGGGCCTCGGCCATGGCGGCTACCTTCCGAGCGGCCGTGAACCCTCCCACATTGCACACGTCCAGCCGAACGTAGTTGCAAAGGCCGCGCTCGATAAAGGGAGCGAAGACGTGGATGCCGGAGAACTCCTCGCCGATGGCAAACGGAATGTGGGTCATGGCCCTCAGAGCCGCGTAGGCGTCGGGGTTCTCCGAGCGGATGGGTTCTTCTAGAAACATGAGGTCGACGCCCTCAACCAGCTTGCAGAAGTGGGCGGCCTCGGCGACGCTCAGCCGGTGATGGAAGTCCACCGCCAGGCGGATTTCCGTTCCCACGAGGTAGCGGATTGAGTGAAGCTCTCCACTGGTCCATTGAAGGGACTCCCCTGGGTCGTACTTCTCGGCTCCCAGTTGGTCGAACCCTTCGTCCGGCATTTCAGGAACGAAACGGACCGTCTTCCAGCCTTTTTCCGCAAGGTCCTGAGCCTGTTCCGGCCAGGTCTCACCTTCTCCAGCCACTCCATCGGTAAAGCAGGTCACGTGTTTGCGGCTGGCTCCTCCCAGCAGCTGCCATACGGGAACCTTCAGATGCTTTCCCAGGATGTCCCAAAGCGCGATGTCGATAGCAGAGGCCGCGGCCGTGATGATCGTCCCTCCCTCGAAATATTGACCGCGGTACAGGGTCTGATGGATGTCCTCTATCTGCCGTGGATCCTTCCCGATCAAGAATTCGCAAAAATGGTCAATGATTCCCCCCAGCGCTCGTTCTCTTCCGGAAGTTCCAGCCTCTCCCAGACCATGGATGCCCGCATCGGTCTCGACTTTCACGATGAACCGGCAGCGTATCCCTATCTTGAGAGCGAACCACTTGACGTTGGTGATCTTCATGACCCGAACGCTCCTCTGTTTTCCTGACGTCAGCGTTTGGAAAACAGAATACTAGCCGATCTTGCGCGAAATGGCCTTAGCCTGTGTAAACAACAGCAAATAGTCGGGACCTCCCGCCTTCGAATCCGTGCCGCTCATGTTAAATCCTCCGAAAGGATGGACTCCCACCAGGGCTCCCGTGCATTTTCGATTGACGTAGAGGTTACCTACATGAAACCGGCGCCGGGCCTGTTCGATCTTGTTCTCGTTGTCGGTGTACACGGCCCCGGTCAGACCGTACTGGCTGTCATTGGCAATCTCGATCGCCTGATCGTAGTCTACGGCCTTGATCACGGCCAGGACGGGTCCAAAGATTCAAGCAGACCGGCACTTGTACATGTGCTCCTCCGATCTGGTATGAAAGATCCCCGCCATCACCTGGCCAAAGTCGCGTATGGTAAGCTCCTGGAACGGAGACTGGAAAATGAAGAGATCGCCCAGGTTTGTCGCAAGTTGGCCCGGTCTGTGTTTGAGGCACTCGAAGACGGTTGTCTGCCGCTTGTCCTGGGGGGGGACCATTCTCTGGCGGCCGGCAGCGTCGCCGGAAGCGCCAGCTTTCACCGAGGGCGTGGTGAGAAGATCGGCTTGATCTGGATCGACGCCCACGCCGACATGAACCTTCCCTAAACCAGTCCCTCCGGAAATGTCCACGGCATGCCTCTGGTAGCCATTGTTGGACTCGGGCCTCCTGAGCTGGGGAAGATCGAGGGGTTTTCACCCAAGGTGGATCCGGCCAATGTCACCGTGATCGGGGCTCGAAGCATTGACAGACGAGAGAGGGATAATGTTGAGCGCAGCGGAGTTCGGGTGATCACGATGAAGGAACTCGACATGAGAAGGATGAACGGAGCGATGGAGAAGGCCTTGGACCGAGCGGTACAGGGAACTGTGGGCTTTCACTGGAGTTGAACTAAATCTGCCTCCGGCGGATAGATAAAGGCTCCCCAATAGATCCTGCTGCACTTTTTGGATTCACTTCGATCGTCGTAGAGTTGAAGATCTCCTTTAGGGAGGAACTCTACCCCCCCCTCCCTAGAAAGGAGATACGGTATAACACCGTTACGTCTACGCATGATCGAGGATATGCGATTGGGGGGTATTCGGCAACCACGCAACAATGTTACGTGGCCGTGGTCC
>CAUZIZ010000112.1:0-18899 GCA_963579905.1 Acidobacteria bacterium UBA6911
TCCTTCCCTGGCTCGAATCCATCCCTGTCCTTCGGGCGGTTTCCTCTGGTAAAGCCCTGACCAAAGTACCCCTTCGCTTTGTGGCGACCTTCTTTCCTCTTGGAGTGAACACCCATCAATGGGGAGCTGCCGGCACAGGCGAGAACCTGAAGTTCAAACCGACCCTGGAACCCCTGCAGCCTATAAAGCATAAAGTCAATGTCCTGCTGGACTTGTGTCATCCCCATCTGAAAGATAAGCGCGGACACGCCGGCAAGGTTGCTTCTCTTCTGACGGGTGAACCTGGAGGTCGGGACAACAGCGCCGCAGGCATTTCCATCGATCAGCTGATAGCCGGACAGATCGGTGATCAGACGGCGTTTCGCTCTCTGGCGCTCGGAATCGCACCCTCCAGAAACCGTCGAGGATTCTACGATTCCAGCATCTCCTGGCGGGGTGCAGACAAGCCTTTGGCCAAGGAGATCGACCCTCGCATGACCTTTGCGGCGCTGTTCTCCGACAAGTCTTGGTTGAAGCGGGACGGCAGCGTGCTCGACTTTGTGTTGGATCAGGCCCAGAACCTGGAAAAGCGAATCAGCGCCCAGGATAGGCAGACCCTGGCCGAGTATTTCGAGGGCATTCGAGAGTTGGAACTGCGAATCGAGCGCATGGATCGGGACAAGGCTGAGTGGCAGCGCCATCAGGCAAGCGAGCCCTCCATCTCACGACGCTTTCACCCGGATGATCCCAGCGGCGCGGGCGAGATGCCGGATTTCGCTCTCTACCAACCGCAGAGTTTTAGAGAGCACACCCAGTTGATGCTGGACCTGATGGTACTGGCGCTGCGTACTGATCGCACTCGGGTGGCCTCCTTCATGTTCGACAGTTATGGCCCTAAATACAGTGATTTCAGCTTTATACCGGGAGTAGCAGGTCAGTGGCATGCCTTGAGTCACCACAAGGAGACTCCCAGTTCCCTTCATCAGTATCACCTCATCAACCGGTGGCATGTTTCTCAGTACACCGATCTGCTTCAGAAGATGGATGAAATAAAGGAAGGCGAGCGCACGCTGCTGGACAATTCGCTGGTGCTGATTGGGTCCGGAATGTGGGACGGGAACCGCCATACCTGCACCCAATACCCGCTGTTACTGGGTGGCAGCGCCGGCGGTCAGATCAAGACCGGGAGGGCTATCGATTTTCAGGGTGGTTCGATGTCCCGCCTTTTTCTATCCTTCGCCGAAAACATGGGCGCCCCGCTGAAAGAGTTCAAGGAGGCCACCGAGTCATTTGGTTCGACCCTGGCGGGATAGCGAGGTCTCCATGAAGTCCCTCCGTAGCCCGAGCTGGCCATCCCTTATCTGTTGCACTCTCCTGCTTGCCATTCCGATGGTTGAGCCCTCGATACTCTGGGCGCAATCGGTTCCAGCTGATGCCTGGGGTGCCAAAGCGCGTCCCCTTTTCGAGCAGTATTGTGTGGGGTGTCACGGTTCCGAGAGCCCGAAGGGTGGGCTCAGGCTGGATCAGAGGGAAGCCGCGCTTCGAGGCGGCAACAGCGGCCGGGTGATGATCCCCAGCCAGTCCTCCCAGAGTTGGTTGATCAAGCGTCTCCACGTTCCCTCGAATGACCCTTCTACCATGCCGCCCCAGGGCCACCCGCGACCAACGTCGGAGCAAATCGAGATCCTGGCCGAGTGGATCGATAGGGATGCGACGGCGCTGGTGGACAAAGAAGGCGATGAGGATGCGGCGGCGGATGCGCCGGAGTCAGAGATTGCCTATTCCGAGTTGTCCGGATCATCCGATGACTTGACCTTCGAAGGCCAGATCCGGCCCTTCCTGGTGCACTACTGCTACGACTGCCATGACAGCAAGACCCGCGAGGGCGGGTTCGATATCGAGGAATCCTCGCAGAAGTGGAAGGATGAGATACTCCGCAAGTGGAATGCAAGCTGGGGAAAGATGGCGCAGGCGATTACCACTGGGTCGATGCCTCATCCGAGGCAGCAGCGCCAGCCCTCAGAGCAGGAGCGTGAACTTTTCGGGCGCTGGTTTGAGCGGGAGCTGGAATCGCGTGCTACCCCTGAGTCCTCGCGTGCCAGCAACCCGCGGCTGCGTCAGTTGACCCCGTTCGAGTATGACAACACTGTGCGCGAATTGACTGGATTGGATCTCGGCCTGAGCAGGCTGACGCAGCCAGGTGGGCCGGCGAGCGACGGAGACTTCCTGAACCAGGGGCTCGAAATGCAGCTTTCGCCGTCGAAGCTCTCACGCTATCTGCTGGCTGCCGAACAGATCGTCGCTCACGCTTCGGTCGATCCCGAGTTGGGTTTCCGTTTTCACTCCGAGCCTCGACCTGTAGGCTTCGCTTCCGACTACGCGGTTCAGCCCGGGGATCTGCGAATCTCAGCCCGCAGACACCTGTCCAACTTTGCCGCACGCGCCTATCGCCGGCCTTTGCACGAGGCGGAGGTCGCCAGTCTCATGACCCTCTACGATCGACAGGTCGAATCGGGGCTGGATTATGAGAAGGCTTGCCGCCAGGTTTTGCAGGGGATTCTGGCTTCTCCTCAGTTCTTCTATCTGCCAGAACAGCACCGCTGGGAGGTCAAGCCCATCAACTGGGGTGACAAGAAGCGGAAGGCATCCGACGCCACGGCTCCTCTGGATGACTATGAGGTGGCGACTCGGCTTTCCTACTTCTTGTGGTCGGCTCCGCCGGATCGAGAGCTTACGCGTTTAGCAGGGGATCAGCAGCTGCACCAGCCACAAGTATTGAAGGCGCAAGTAAGACGGATGCTGGCTGACCCGAAATCCGCAGCGCTGGCTACTCAGTTCGCTGGATACTGGCTGAAGTTCAACAAGGTTGCGGACCATCTGGACATAAGCCGACAGCGTTTTCCCGAGTTTTCGAAGTCGCTTCAGCAGTCAATGTATGACGAAGTCCGGTACTTCGTGGAGGAGATCATTCGCCACGATCTCAGCATCCTGAATCTGCTGGACTCGGACTTCACGTTTGTCAACCGCGAGTTGGCTGGGCACTACGGCATGCAAGAGGTTGCCGGGGAGGGTTTTCAGAGGGTTGGACTGACCAACGACCTTGGTCGCGGCGGTCTATTGGGAATGGCCGGTATCCTCAGCCTGACTTCTCATCCCAACCGGCGCAGCGCCGTTGAGCGCGGGGCCTACATCCTGCGGGAGGTTCTCGGCACTCCACCTCTTCCCCCGCCGGTCTCGGTGGGCAAACTGAAAGGACTCGATCCCGAGGATGGGCATCCTCTGACCATGGCGGAGACGCTCCAACAGCATCGGCAAGACACTCGTTGTGCCGGCTGTCATAGCCGCATCGATCCTCTGGGATTGGCTCTGGAAGAGTTCGACGGGATCGGACGTCGTACGCAGCCCAAGCGCCAGGCCTCCCCTGAAGGGGTAGACACCCTACCGGACGGTACCCAACTCCGTCGGTTTGAAGGTCTAAAGCGCTATCTCTTACAGGAACAGCAACGGCGGAAGTTCGTCGGCAACTTTTCCAAGCGGCTCCTGAATTATGCCCTGACACGTGAGTTGCAGTCCGGCGATTTCTACACCCTGGTCTCGGCACGACGTGCCTTGGAGGAGCACGATTACCGACTCTCGGCAGCCGTCAACGCCATTGTTACCAGTAAGGTCTTCCTAGAGCGCTCCGAAGAGTAGCTTGTCCTTGCCTTCCCTGGGGGATTCCGTCTCAGCCAAACTCTTGCCCTCTAGCAGGCTTAGTTTTGATCGATTCCGCAGTTCTTTCTGTAAGGACAACTACTCCTGTTTTTGGAAGAGAGAAGCGTGGTGGCGAGCGACGTCCCACATATAGTGGCCCACTTTATGTTTCTGGGAAGCCAGGATGTGTCGCTTGGCCTTCTCGGTATCGCCCTCAGCTTCGAAGAAGAGTCCGATGTAGAAATGGGCGTAGAAGAGGCGGTTGTTGAGTGTCTCGGAGGTGGGCCGTCCGGCGCGGGTAGCGTGTAGAACCGCTTCCGGTGACAGCTTGGTGCGGAACATGTTGTAGATCTGCATCATGGGGACGCGCGGGTCGTTCCGGATGGTTAGGATGGTTTCTCGGGCTTTTCCGCCGCCCTCTTTACGGGCCAGGCAGGCGTAGCGCCAGACCGAATTTTCGACATCGTTATCGTGGTAGGTCTGGTACAACTCGAACTGTTTCGCGCCCTTCTCGAACTGCCCAGCGTAATAGTAGGACAGGCCACGTTCCCATTGTCGTGGTTCCAGATCTGGTCGCAGTTTGACGAATTGGTCGAAGTCCGCTACTGACTCGGCGATCTTGCCGAGTCGAAAGTGCTCTCGGCCTCGGACGTAGTAGGCGAACGCCAGCTGCGAGTCAGTTTCGATGGCACCGGTTGCGAGTCTGACGGCATCCATGCTTCTTCCCTCGGCGGCCGCTTGTTGGGCCCGGTGAAGGAAGCGACCTGCCTCTGCCTCCCCTCCCTTACCGGAGAGGGCGTTCTGGGAGATTAGCAGCAATGAGAAGAGTAGAATCTTGAAGGCGTTCGTATGTGGCATCTGTTAACTTGGACCTGTTTCCCGTTCCAGCCGATCGAGTAAAGCCTCCCTTTCCAAACGCTTCTTGATCCTAGGCTGGTCCTGATTGGGGATGGTTGCGGTCAAGATAGCTACCGATCAAGTGAAGGATAGCAGAAAGCCAATCCCCTGGTCTCCCGGCCCCACCAACGTGACAGTAAGCGAGGAGTCCCTCTCTAATCGACAAGAAAGACTTTGTCCCCTTCTGGCCCTGGAATGTCCCCAAGGAAATGGTCTCTGTCCCCACTGGACGTGCGAGAAAGACACAGGACTCTGTCCCCACTGGATGGGTGGATGGACGCGCGAAGGCAGTAGTTGACGTGGCGCCATGCTCTGTGCCGAATGCAGGCGATTAAAGTGGGCTGTACCCTGGGATCTGCCGTCGCTATTATGTCGATGGTGATCTTCTTTTTTCCATCTCGGTCGACCTGGTCTTTCGGGCATGACAGTGCGGAGTAGAAGGGGTCAAGAACTATGGATACTGGTTGTTTGCAGCACTGTCTGACTGAAGAGGAGAGCCAGAGATTCGAACGCGATGGCTTTTTTATAGTGCACGACGCGCTACCACCTCAACTGGTTGGAGAGTTGGTTGCTGCGCTTGACCAGCTCGATCGTGAGTGCCGGGCAAGAGACCGGATCCGCGGCAATGAACTGCTCCACATCCTCGATTTTATCGGAAGAGGTCCCTCCTTTCTCAAGCTGCTCGACTGGCCCCGGACTTTTCCCAAGGTGTGGGGGATTCTAGGCTGGAATATCCAGCTTTATCATACGGATATGATCATCAGTCCACCGGAAAAGAACGAGGAGTCACGGCGGAAAAAGCGTCTGGAATGGCATCAGGATAGCGGCCGTCTGAATCTCGAATTGGAAGGGGATCCCCGCCCCAGGGTTTCCTTGAAGGTAGGATTTTTTCTGACGGATACGTCGAAACCAGGACATGGGAATTTTTGTATCGTCTCGGGTAGTCACCGACGGAATGAGCTAGAAATGCCCCAAGACGAGGTGTCTGATCCAGAGGATGCGCTGGCCGTCTGCGTGCCACCGGGGACAGCGGTGTTTTTTGATCGCCGGCTGTGGCATTCGGGAAGTCCGAATCATTCCGATCTGGCGCGAAAGGTGCTCTTCTACGGTTACAGCTATCGGTGGCTGAGACCCCGAGACGATATGACAGTAGAACACCTATTCGATCAGTGCGATCCGATCCAACGGCAGCTGCTGGGTGCCAGTTCGGGCGGGATGGGGTATACCTCGCCTGAAGATCGGGATGTCCCGCTGAAACTGTGGTTGAAGGAGCAGCTTGGGAGGTCGGCGCTGGCTCCGTAGGACCTGTCGACTTGGTCTTGTCGGGCATACTGAAAAGGATCATGGTAAAAACTGGAGGATCAGCCATGATCAAGATTGAAAAGGTTTTGGCGGTTCCGGCGAAGGGCGGCTTTTTCAACGACGATCTCCTGGCGATCCACGCCGGTGCCGCGCGAGATGGGTTCGCTTATCGAGGTGATCCCGTGACGCCGGGATTCCAGCAGATCCGGCAGCCAAGCGAGGCGGTTTCGATCGTTCTGCTCCTCAGCAACGGCGTGGCCGTGTCCGGCGATGGGATGAGTGTGACCTATGCGGGAGCGGGGGGAAGGCTTCCCCGTTTTCAGGTCCGGAAGCAACTGCCGCTGCTGAAGCCCGTCTGTAGATGGCTTGAAGGGAGGTCCGCTCAGGGCTTTCTCGGTCTCTGCGAAGAGCTCCAAGAACAGGAATTCGGCGCCGGTCTACACCGGCCGGCGGCCTTCTACGCAGCCTCTCAAGCGCTGCTGCAGGCTGTGGCCATTAATGGCGGTGTGACCTGTTCCCAGGTTCTGGCCGCTGAGCTCGGACTCACAGTTGCTAGGGAGCTGATTCCGATTTACGTCCAGTGCGGCGAGGACCGCTACGACAACGTGGACAAATCCATTCTCAAGGAGGTAGATGTCCTTCCTCATGGACTCATCAATAGTCAGGAGTTGATGGGGCCGAACGGCGATGCTCTGGCCGAGTATGTTTCCTGGATCGCAGGGCGAGTTGGCAAGTATGGTAGGGAAGGCTACCGGCCGGAGATTCACATCGATGTCTATGGTCTCGTGGGCCAGGTCTTTGGTCCTCGTGCCGACAAGATCGCCGATTATCTGGCGGGGCTGGGTCGGAGCGCTCGGCCGTATGATCTGAATGTGGAGACCCCGGTGCTGATGGAGACACGCGAGGCTCAGATGGAGCTGTTTGCCTCCATCCGATGGGAACTGGAGCGGCGAGGTAGTGCAGTCCGACTCGTTGTCGACGAGTGGGCAAACGATCTGGATGACATCAGAGCCTTCATTGCTGCTGGCGCCACCCACTCGATCAATATCAAGGCCCCTGACCTGGGTGCTGTCTCCAATGTCGCGAAGGCGGTGGTTGATTGCTGGAAGGGAGGCGTACGACCTATTCTGGGCGGTTCCTGTGCGGAGACCGACCAGTCGGCGCGGATCATGGCGCACGTTGCTCTGGCCACACGCCCGGCTTGGGTATTGGCCCGGCCTGGGATGGGCATCGACGAAGGCCTGCAAATCACCTACAACGAAATGGCGAGGACCCTGGCCATTATCGAGAGCGCCGATCCCAGCTAGCTGAGCGCCAGAGCATCTTAGGGTTCGGTCAAGAATAAGTTCGCAGAGTTCGTGCTCAGATTTGCGCTAGATTTGGTCGCGAACGATTGAGAGAAACCGCAGGCGTAGCCAGGTCTACGTTGAGGATTTCGCGATTGAGGAGCGGCCGAAGATGGTGGTAAAGATGAACGCGAGAATGTGAAGTTATTCTTGACCGAACCCTTAGGGGCGGAGAACAGCGGTCTACTCAATCGGTCGAGCATCGAGTTGGTGTTCCGAGACATCTACTCGGGCTGAGCCGAAGCCGATCCTTCGCGAGCGCGTGTATCGCGCATCGAGCAAGTAGACGGTGGATCCAGAATCTCCCGCTTCGATTTCTGCGAAAGAGTATCGAGCCCAGTTCATGAATCCACGAACCTTTGGCGATGCTGTTGCGATACGAACGGCCCAGGTCTGGGGCAGAAACGGGAGGGAAACTGGAGACAGTTGCAGCTCGAACCGAGGCAGTAGACGGACGATACCATGTCAGTAGCCATACGGAGTCTGGGCGACCACGTCTCGAACGAACGGTGTTACAGGAGTAGGTGCGACCATCAGTTTCTCGACTGTCAAGCCGCGTGAGCTAAGCACTCTCGCAACTGCGTAGCTTGCATATTGCGAGGTGACGAGCATGGCTCCGATATAGACTGCGGTCGCTGTCACCGCGCCGCTGGCGAGCCGGTTGGAGGCTGTTGTATCGAGGCCGACTCTCCTCAATCGCAGAAGAATGATTGCCCCCAGTGAAGCGAGCCAGAGGATTTTGGCCGGTATCAGACCTGGCATGGAGGAAATCATAAGCAATCCGGCGAAGAGGGCAAAGGCCGCCCAGCCGCAAATGCTTCACCAGCGTCGGGAACGCGAAAGAAAAACCGATCCTCCAAGAAGGAGCCACATCCACGGGTCGACGATGAATACGGCGTCGCCGTAGAACCAATTGCCATCGAAGGGCCTCAACCAGCGCATCCCGTAATTGTTCAGCCAGTCGAGTGATGGGTGCGTCGCCACCGCGAGGTACGAGAGACCGAGGAGCGCCCCGATATGAAGGGACGTGGACTCTCCCCTTGAAGTGTGCTTGGTGAGGAGGTTCCACAGGACGAGGGCTCCTGTTAAGACGAGCGGGAGGAGCAGAATCGTTGCGATGCCGTGGGTCCACCCGCGACGAAGGAGTAGAGCGGTGTCGGAATCCGCAAGCATAGCGATTCCATCGATGTCAGGCAGATTGGCTCCGATGATTAGGGCAGCCGACGCATACGCGGTTTTCTGTCGTAAAGGTGTCTGTGCGAGGGCAGCTCCAAGCAAGGTGTGAGTAATTGGATCCATGCAATGACTCGCGGTTACAAACGCGCTAGCACCCAGCGTTGACCACGGTTAGACGCCGTCTGAACAATAGGAAACGATCTCCATAATAGTTGTATCTGCTAGATAGGGAAATGGACACAAGAAATGGGGACAGACTTCAGCAAATGAGTTTGGATTTCCTGCCAGAACGACGCTGCGAGAAGGGTACAGTGTCGGACTCCGAGTCGTTCAGAAAGCTCCATGAGCAGAGAATTAGTTTCGTAGATTCGGAAGGACGAGCGTTATGAACTAGGAATGATCGAAATGGATTTCGGACAAGACAAAAAGGACCGACATCTTCCCAAGACGAGAGGTTGTGATTTATGGCACGACTACCCCGAATCAAGATCGGTGATCAAAACACCTTCTATCACATTACTGCCCGGGTAATCGGCACTCCCGACTGGTTTCTCTTTGCCGAATCCGCTGTCCGCAACAAGTTGCTGAGCCTCATTCGTAAGTACACACGGCCTACTTCTGTCGAGTACCATCCTTTAGCCTGATGAGTAACCACTACCACCTCCTTGTCGCCTTTGAGGCTGCCCGGAAGCTGAGTCGGGAGGAGCTCAGAGATCGGGCCACTCTTCTTTATCCAGATCCTGAAAAAGTCCTCAAAGACGATCAGCAATGGGAGACGTTCAACCGGCGTCTGTTCGATCTGTCCGAGCTGATGCGAAATATCCAGGGCGCTTTTACCAGATGGTACAATCGCAGCACCGGGCTTCGTGGGTCCCTCTGGGACGGTCGCTTTCACTCTACCATCCCGTTGGATCAGCAAGCCGTGCAGGAAACATTGGCTTACATCGAACTCAATCCGGTTAGAGCGGCTCTGGTTTCAAGACCTGAAGACTACATGTCTAGTTCAGCCTTCTTGAGGCATATAGGAGCTGATGACTGGCTGATGCCCATTGGCGAGCTCTTCGAAGGGTCCGATCAGATGTAGAGTTGCCGAGGCTTTCTCTGCTACCGAGGTTTTGAAGGAGACAGCAAGGAGGGGGCCCGGATCCCAGCCGAAACTCTTCGGCAAGAGCAGCAGCGTGGATTCAATCGGCAAGGTATCTACCGAAAACGGCTGCGCTATTTCGCTGAAGGACTGGTGCTGGGAGGCGAGCAGAAGGTCAGAGACTGGGTCAGCCTGTTTCGACGTCGTGGTCGATATCTACGGCGGCGCCATCCGATCCCGCACATGGATGGGCTTGCCTTCACGCTTAGGGAGCAGCGTACTCTCGCGAAGACCACAGCTGGCTGATCCGCTCCAGTCTGCCTGCGATCACTTGAATTTCGAGAATCTCAGGGATTTATCACCTTTTTTCGTCTCCAGACTCATTCTGCTCAGACAAGCGTGTCACTTCCTGCCCTGACCATTTAGAGGATCTGGTAGCCGCATTGCTTAAGAGCATCTATTCCCCCTTGGACTTTTCCCGTTCGATTAGAGAATCCGTTTCCTCTGCTTTTCCTCTGCTGGCCAAGGATTCGTCACAGAAAGCCGCAGAAGCCGAAAACTCCGTCCCCTCTGAACTAGGCTACTCTTTGCAGCACAGAAGCGGAACTCTGTCCCCTTTACAGGACCAATTTTTTTCGATCTGGTAAGCTCCTTTCCGTTGACGAAACCAGCAGGAGCAGCTATGGACTTTTCGAATCGACATACGTTATTCCAAAATTTTCGTCTAGGGTTGTTTGCGTTTGTCTGTAGTATGGCGTTTTGTCTCTGGGCCGTGCCCTGCCTTTTTGGCGGGAAGGCATCTGAGAAGCCTGTCTCTCGAGCTCAACTCTATGATCCCGGACTCCACGTCTTCGTGGATGATGATGAGGTTCAAGACCACCCTGGTTTTACCCGAAAGATCCAGAACCCCAGGCGCATCCGAACAGAGCCGGTTCTTCGTCCTGACCGGCCCTGGGAAGGACACGCGGTTCAGCTGTGGGGTTCGGTCCTGTATGACCAGGAAGAGGATCTCTTCAAGATGTGGTACTTCTCTGCTAATACCCCACTATACCGGAGCCAGGGACGCGGATACTTTATCTGCTATGCGACTTCTAGGGACGGAGTTCAGTGGGAGAAGCCGGAGTTGGGAATCGTGCGGATCAACGGATCTGCTGCTAACAACATCGTGTACCCCACTCGGGACATTCCACCCACCTGGGGCTTGGACCCTTGGGGAGTGGTCAGGGATCTGGACGATCCCGATCCCTCGAAACGCTACAAGATGGGGATGTACCAGCAGCGGCCAAGCGAGCAGGAGTCGGACATTGAGAAGCCGAACATGACGCGTGAGGAGAAGAACAAGGCGCGGAAGACCCTCCTGCGAGCTATCCGGGACAAACACGGTATGTACGCGGCCTTCTCGCCCGATGGCATCTATTGGACGCCAGGAGAGGAGATCCTGGTCCCGCGCGGTGGGGACGCAGGAACTCTGGTATACGACCCTCTAGGTGAGGGTTATATCGCTTCAACCCGACGCTACGAGACTATCATGGATCACTTCGTCATTGGCTGGAAGGGTTATCGACGAGTCATCGCTCTTTCCACCAGCCAGGATTTCGTCCACTGGACCCCGCTCAAGACCGTTCTCAAGCCCGATGATTTCGACGACCCGCGGGACCAGATGTACGTCATGACTCCCTTCGCTTACGGAAATCAGTACCTTGGATTTATTGGAATGCTCCACTCGTCCACCGAGCTGGGACCGACGCAGCTGGCCTCCGCCCGCGACCTTGAGGATTGGCGGCGCGTAGGACGCCGGGAGGAGTTCCTGCCCGTCGGTGCTCCAGGGAGTTGGGATGGAGCCTGGTCCAGTCTTTCCGGGAATCCTCCCATCTTGCGCGGGAATACTCTTTATCTCTGGTATTCGGGACGCCCCCAGGCGCATGGGACCTCGGGTATGTGGGAAAGTTCAATCGGTATCGTCACCTTGCGCAAGGACGGATTCGTTGCCCTGCGAAGCGGCATCCGGGGCGGGGAACTGATGACCGAGCCTCTCGAGGTACTGGCCCCCAAGCTCTACCTCAACGCCCTCTCCTACTTCGGACGCGTTCGAATCCGTGTTGTCGAAGAAGTCTCTGTCCCCAATGGTTACTCTTTCGAGGATTGCAACGGGCTCGAGCGAGCCGACGAAACCGACTTCGAGATTACCTGGGGGAGGGATAGGAAAGACCTCTCGTCTTTCGTGGGCCAGAAGGTCCGCCTGCATATTCAGGCCGACAACGCTACCAGTCTTTTTTCCTACAGGTTTGGCAACTCTGGAGACTAGACCATGCGACGCTTTTCACCGATGTACATCGGCGCTCTTGGAGCTCTTCTCGTTTTGGCAAGCACTGAATCGCTAGCCCAGAAGGCATCTGTCAAGAATCTCCACCAGCTTTATGACCCGGGTCTCCATCTCTTCCTCGACGATGAGGAAGTGCAAGATCATTCGGGGTTTTTTCGCACGGTTCAACAACCCCAACGTCTACAACCCCATCCGGTGCTGCGACCAGATCGGCCCTGGGAGGGCACCTCGGTTCAGTCGAAGGTCTCGGTCCTCTACGACGAGGAGGAGGACCTTTTCAAGATGTGGTACTTCTCCGTGGATATCGCTTCATACCGGCGGGGAGGTAGGGGTATCTATATCTGCTATGCCACCTCAGGGGACGGCATTCAATGGGAGAAGCCTGAGCTAGGTCTGGTTACGATCGAGGGAGCTGCTGCCAACAACGTCGTCTTTCCCACTAGAGAGATGCCTCTTGCCTGGGGCTACGATCCCTGGGGTGTGATCAAGGATCCGAATGAAACCGACCCGGCCCGCCTCTACAAGCTTGGGATGTACCAACAGCGGCCCTTCCCAGAGGATTCGAACATCGAGGCCCCGAACATGAATCGGGAGGAAAAGAATCGGGCTCGCAAGATACTCATGCGGGCAATTGAGGATCGGCACGGAATGTATTTGGCCTTCTCCCCCGACGGAATTCACTGGACCTTGGGAGAGGAAATGTTAGTTGCCCGCGGTGGAGATGCTGGCAGCCTGGTCTACGATCCACTGACTCGAAACTACCTGGCCGTGACGCGGCGTTATGAAACCCTCATGGATCATTACATTCTCGGATGGAAGAAGTATCGGCGAGTCATCGCTCTTTCCAGCAGCCCCGACTTCGTCCGCTGGACCCCACTGGAAACGGTCTTGAAACCGGACGACTTCGATGATCCTGGCGACCAGATGTACGTGATGACCCCTCTGGCCTACGGAAACCAGTACATAGGATTGCTCACCATGCTCCACTCTTCCACCGAGTTGGGGACGGTTCAACTCGCCTCCGCCCGAGATCTCAAACACTGGAGACGAGTCGGGCGCCGCCAAGAGTTTCTTCCGGTGGGCCCTCCGGGCAGTTGGGACGGAGCCTGGGTCTCGCTGGCCGGGAATCCTCTAGTGCTTAAAGGGGACAGACTTTATTTCTGGTATTCAGGTAAATCCCAGGCCCATGGGACTAAAGGCATGGCGAAAGCGGCCATAGGCGTTCTGACCCTGCGCAAAGATGGGTTTGTGGCCCTGCGCAGCGGTATCCGCGGTGGGGAACTAATGACCGAGCCGGTGGAGGTTCCTCTACCAAAGCTCTACCTCAACGCCCTCTCCTACTTCGGGCGGGTTCAGATCCGCGTGATCGAAAACGTCTCTGTCCCCAATGGATACTCTTTCGAAGAGTGCAACGGGCTGGAGCGCGGTGACGAAACAGGGTTCGAGGTTACCTGGGGAAAAGATCGCAAGGATCTGTCGCCTTTCGTCGGCAAGAAAATCCGGCTGCACATCCAGGCCGACAACGCGACCAGCCTCTTCTCCTACCGTTTCGGTGAAGCGTTGGAGCCTTCACAATGAGTCTTTCGGAGATATCGAGCCTAGCCGTCTAGCCAGCCCGGTTGACCCTTCTCGGGATTCTGTGGGCGCAGATGGAGAGTGTGGCCCTTTTGTCCACTCGTATGATAGTGTTCTGAACTGTGATCCGCCGTGTGTGCCGCCCTTGGACGGTGGCCACTCTACTTCTTTCGAAGTCACTCTTCATCGTCGCACGAGAGCGCCCCGGGGTGTTCTCTCGGGACGAGGTCCGTTTCTTTGAGAACGAGGTTCGCCCGGTTCTGAGCGACAAGTGCAGCGGTTGTCACAATGCCAAGCTGCTCACCAGTGGATTTTCAGTCGAGAGCCGGGAAGCCGTTTTGAAAGGGGGAAACCGCGGTGCGGCTGTTTCACCGGGTAGCCCCGAGCAGAGCCGGCTCATCCACGCTATTCGTCACCAGAATGAGTTGAAGATGCCTCCGGAGGGCCAACTCACGCCCGTTGAGGTCTCTGTGCTGGTTCGCTGGATTGAGATGGACCTTCCCTGGCCAGGCCCAACGTCGACCGGAGCCACCCCTGCGAGTGCTGCGACGCACTGGTCATTTCAGCCAATCGAGCGACCGCTTCGGCCGACTGTCTCCGATCCGTCGTGGGTCCGTAATCCGATCGACAGCTTTGTCCTCGCCCGACTAGATCAAGAAGGCCTTAGGCCGTCGCCAGAAGCATCCAAAGTCACCTTGATCCGACGGAGCTACCTCGACCTCATCGGCCTGCTGCCCTCACCCGAGGAGGTGACAGAGTTCATGGGCGACGGCAGCCCGGACACCTACGAGCGCCTCGTCGATGAGTTGCTGGCCTCGCCCCATTACGGCGAACGGTGGGGACGTCACTGGCTCGATCTGGCCCGTTACGCCGATTCGAATGGATACAACAACGACTTCCCCCGCCAGATCTGGATGTATCGTGACTGGGTGATTGGCGCTCTTAACCGCGACATGCCTTTCGATCAGTTCGCCGTCGAGCAGATTGCGGGTGATTTGTTGCCCGATGCGACCGAGGACCACCTAATAGCCACCGGGTTTCAGCGCAATACGCTCTTGAATCTTGAAGGGGGTATCGACTTCGAGCAGTATCGGGTTGAGGCCGTTGTCGACCGGGTCAACACTACCGGAGTGGCCTTTCTGGGCCTGACGTTGGGCTGTGCCCGCTGCCACGATCACAAGTTCGATCCGGTTTCGCAGCGGGAGTTCTATCAGTTCTTCGCGTTCTTCAACAGCATCGATGAGTTAAGCGGGGAGTTCAGCAATGATGCCGGACGTGCCCGTGCACAGGAGCCGGTGCTCGAGTTTGGCACTCCCGAACAATATGAGAGGCGAAAGGCCCTCAGGGCACAGCTGGAGGTGATGGAACAAGAGTTGAAGAGCTACGAGGAACAGCTGCTGGCAAAGCAGCCCGAGTGGGAGTCCTCGCTAAGCGATGGGGCCCGTGCAAAGCTGACGCCTGGCCAGCGCACTATCCTGGAACTGCCGGCGCAAGAGCGCCACGAGGCTCAACACCAGTCCATCGAGCGGGCCTACTTCCGCCAGGACCTTGGTCATCTGGAGCGTAAGAGGGGTATAGACGCTGTCCGTGCTCTTGAGCCCGAGATCCCCAGCACGCTCGTTATGGAGGAGCTGGCCAAGCCTCGTCCGACGCACATTTTGCTGGGAGGGGACTTCCTCAGGAAGGGAGTCGCCGTCGGACCGGGAACTCCGGCAGTGCTGCCGCCGCTGCCTGCTCAGGTTCGATATTCTCGTCTTGACTTGGCTCGCTGGTTGGTTGATGAAAAGAATCCCTTGACACCTCGTGTGACGGTCAATCGAATCTGGCAGCGCTACTTTGGATACGGTATTGTCGATACCGCCAACGACTTCGGCACGCAGGGTTCTCCGCCCACACACCCGCGCCTTTTAGACTGGTTGGCGTCGGAGTTGGTGGAGCAGCAGTGGAGCCTGAAGTCGTTGCATCGCCTCATCGTCACATCGGCGACCTACCGGCAGTCTTCCCGATATCGGCCGGACGCGCAGAAAATCGATCCCCGCAACCGCCTCTTGTCGCGCCAGAACCGGCTTCGGGTCGAGTCCGAAATCGTTCGCGATCTGGCCTTGTCCGCCAGCTCTCTTCTGACACCTGAAGTCGGCGGGCCAAGTGTGTTTCCACCACAGCATGGCCTTTTCCTGACGATCGGCATAGTCCAGATAGGTGGAGATGACCACGTCTCCAGTGACGTCATCTCCAATCTGAGCCTCGCTGCTCCACTCTTCATCGGCCCCTCGTACGGCCCAGAAAAGTTGCCCGTCTTCCTTCACGTAGACCAGCAGCAGCTGGTCGCGGTAGCTAGTCAGGGCAAGGGCTCCTTTGGCACAGTCCAATCCGATCGGGTCGGCTCCTGACCATGAGAGACCGTCAAAAACAGACGAAAGAAGTGAACCGTCGGCGTCACTGCAAATCAAGTGGGTGCCATCCTTCTGGGTTGCAAGAACCAACTTTCCCCCTGCCTGAAGTCCAGTGACCTACGGTTCGGACCAGCAGAAGGATTCCTTCCACAGGAAGCGGAGCCAGTTGGCATCTTGATCGTTCTTTCCCAGGTTGCTGGTTCCGAAGGCGCGCTCCACGGTCTTGACGAGTCTGTAGTGGTTGTAGGGGGTATCGATCAGGGTTTCCGGCTCGATCATATCTCCCAGCAACACCGTGTACACTTGGTTGGGCCATCGTAATTTGTATCGTACCCTTCGGCGTCATAGTCGGCCTCATCGAAGGTGATCACGATCAGCGTCCCCTCAGGAACCATCGATTGCCTCCATGCCGTCTCCGGATCCCGCAACAGCAGATCGATGTCCAGTCCAAGACCCACGAAGGGCTGTTTAGATGCCGATCCAATTTGTACTTTGCTGGCATCGATGTGACCCAGGAACACATACTCGAGCCAGGTGGAGATCTGAGGTACAAGCTGGGTCCGAGGATTGGTGTCGGTATGGGTGTTGGAGAGGTAGTGCCTGTCGTTCCAGATGTCCGGTGTGAACCAGCTGTACTCGGGAAGCTCTCCATTGGCCACGTCATCCCAGAACGCGACTTCGCTGACGATCCTGGCCCACCTCGCCTCACTTGCCTGGATAGTGTGGTAGGAGGCAAAGGCGTTGTGCTTTCGGAGATAGCGCGCCAGGCCGGAACCATCGTTTGGAAACTCCGCGATCGGTTGATCGCTCGTGGGATAGCCAGGTTTTTCCCAAACGGCCTTTCAGGGCTCACCAGGATAGCCTTCCATATAGGCCTTCCAGGAAACGCCCGCTGCCTCTAACAAGTCGACCAGTGTTTGCTGGGTGAGCGGTTTTGCCGGCGGTGTGTCGTTCGTCACACCACAGACCTCTCCCGCGAGTGAAGCCAGATAATTCGTCTGGGAGGGGTGGAAGACCCCGAAGTAGTTGCCCAGGTTGGCTCCGCATGCCGCCAGCTTCTTCATAAACGGATTCTGCATGACGTAGCTGCGGTACTGGTTTTCGAACATTACGATGAGGATGCGCTCGAAAGGTCTGTCCATGTCACGATCCTCCCGATGGAGATGGGTCTGAGGTGCTCCATTTAAGTCGGTCAGAACTGGTCACGCCCCCTCCGTCTTGGTCACAGTGGCGGAGCTAGAGAGCTTGCGCACCCGCGTCACTTCTTGCTGTGCCTCGGCCAAACTGCCAAAGCCCTCTCCCGAGCTGGCGACGTTTTCGCCCTGGGCATCCTCCAGACGCCAGCGATACTCACCGCTCTTGTCCTTGAAGATAGTGAACTGTCCGCCCGCCTTCTGCGCCTCATGAAACCGTTGGTGAGCCTGATTGCGTTCGGCAATGTATTTTGAGGCCTCACCCTGTGTCTTCGGGATGGGCGCTGGCTTTCCCGAGTCCTCGTGACCGTCAAGATGGTTGATTTGATCGAAGACCTTTTTTGCGCCTGTTAGAGTGGATGATCGGTCGCCGACTGCAGAGTTACATCGGGTAGGGGGGGACGCTTGAGCTTCGTGGGACAGTCCTGGCGCGGGGATCGGCAGTGTGTGCCTCAGTGTAGATTAGCCGATCGCCGCTCTGATCGTTGCCCTGGCAGACTCGATCAGCGACGCCGAAAACCGGCAGAGAGTCGTCCAGCATCGACTCGATGAGTGTGGGATCGGTCATGCGGAAGGTCATGAAAATCCGGTTCGAAGTAGCCCCCTTTGCCAGATCCGCCAGTCGGTCGAGGTCGGGTCGATCGCTCGAACTGTGTGGGGAGAAGTACACTTCCAGAGCCTCTCCAACCTTGGCGCCCTGTTGATTGGCCTCTCTCAGACCTAAATTGGCGTTTCGCAACACCCGTTCGAAGTCCGAAACATAGGCCTTGGCCAATTCCTGATTCCGGAAGATGACGCTCTGGTTCGACTGAGTGGAGATGCCGCCATTGGTAAAGTTGGTCGATCCGGTGAGTACTGCGAGGAGAGTGCCATCTGCCTGTTTGAGGACCATGTACTTGTTGTGGCTAATGCTGACGTGCTCACGTTGGTGAACCGTGACCCCAGCGCCCACAGCTTTTCGTAGGCCGGGCCGTTGGGGCCCTTGTTGGCGGGGTCCGTTCGTTCCTCCGCACCCCAATCGAGTGAGACCCGAGTTCTCATTCCTATCTTGCAGATGGCATCGATGACGGCTACGGAATCCAAGTGATAGGCAGCGACATCGAGTTTCAGGGAGGTGTCGGTGAGTGCTTCGTTCAGGAATCCTACGATGGCTGTGTCCAGATCCCGTGCCAGCCAATCCATGGCTTCCGGATCGTCGTCCGGCTGCTTGCCCTCGCCGAACAGACGCTCGTACTCCTGTATATCGGAGACCCCTCGATTGAAGTGCACTTCCGGCTCGTTGGGGCCATGGTCGTGCTCCGGTTCGGTGGCTACGCTCACCCGGAGGGCCGCGGGCTCCTCCAACTGCAGTTTTCCTGGCGTTCCCCGTACCGGGATGACTTCGTAGGTGAAGCGAGAACCGGGGGGGGAATCCCGATTTTGACTTGTCCTCGTCGAGGCCAAAGTCGCACCAAATCATGGATTGGATGGGAGCCGCAGAGGAGTCGTAGAGTCGTCCCTTTTCAATGGGTTCTCCCGTGAAGCGAAGGACCGTCTTCAACCAGATCGTGCTTCGATCCGTATCCGTGCGTCGGATGGCGAATCCCAGGAGTCCATGCCAATCCTCCTGAGTCCAACGAATGGCAAGCGCCACCGCGTGCTTGCCACTGATGGCTACGACACTTTTCCCCTTGGGAGCCGTAAATAAATAAAGGTATCAATATGTAGTTTGTAATGCTATGCTGCGCGTGCATGGATACGCTGACCGAATTGACTGAGAAATTCCGGTCTGTATGACCCCTGTTGGATGAACGAACGCGGCGGATTATGGCCGCCAGTGAAGCGAGAGCGTTGGGCCATGGTGGAGTCAGTATGGTCCGTCGTGCCTGTGGACTGTCGCGCAAGGCAATCTCGAAAGGAATTCGTGAAATCGAAGAGGGTTTCGCGCCCACCGCCGGC
>CAUZIZ010000113.1:0-18456 GCA_963579905.1 Acidobacteria bacterium UBA6911
GGCTATCGTCATTTTGGTCTCGGGTCGAGATCGGACCAGCCGATTGCTCGACCGGTTCGAGCGGTTTCCTGGGTGGGCAATTCGCCTCTGGTGTGTGCTCGGAGTTTTCTTCGGTGGGTTTCTGATCTACGGCAGCTCGTAATGGCCCCCTGATTGACATCTGTGCGCACCCCCGCAATTTAAAAGCGCCTGGGCGTATGGTCCCTGTCGGTCCCCGCTCCCTGACAGTCACGGCTCTGTCAAATGGCGGCTCCTGCGCGATCTCCTGCCAATGAAGTTTTAGCTCACTATCGCCCCTAGGGGGTGCCGCGAAAGCCCTTCCAATCTCCAAGGGCTTTCGCGATACCCTCTATTCTGGATCCTTCGGAGTTTCTTTCTCGAATGGGGCCAGCGCTTCCTGGGGGGGGAGCTGACCCGAAGTCTGGGACTTAGAAATATTCATAATCGGGTTACTCAGCCTCTGCGCTAACCTCTGCCAGCGACTCCTGGCTGAACACCAGCTCCTGCTTCGTGGCCTCGTAGTCCACCCGAAGATGGGTCCCGTCCCTGAGCTCGCCCGAGACAATGAGCCGAGCCAGTGGATTCTCAACTTCCCTTTGGATGGCACGCTTCAGTGGACAGGCTCCATAGTGGGGGTCGTAACCAACGCGTACCAGGTGGCCGCGGGCGTTGTCGGTCAGCTCCAGATCCATTTGTCGCTCGGCGAGCCGCCGACGCAGCTGAAGCATCTGGATATCAACGATTTCCTTCAGGTGCTCTTCCGTAAGGGCATGAAAGACGATGCTCTCATCGATCCGGTTCAGAAACTCGGGACGGAACTGGCGGCGGAGCCCGCCCAGTACCGCTTCCTTCATTCTTGCGTATCCATCTCCGTTGAGTGCTCCCGAGTATTCAAGAATCCGACTACTCCCCACATTCGAAGTCATGATGATGATGGTGTTCTTGAAGTCGACGCTCCGGCCCTTTCCGTCTGTAAGACGGCCGTCTTCCAGGATCTGGAGCATGGCGTTGAAGACATCGAAATGGGCCTTCTCGATCTCGTCGAAGAGGATCACCGAAAAGGGACGGCGGCGGACGGCTTCGGTGAGTTGTCCTCCCTCTTCGTATCCCACATAACCTGGTGGCGCACCGATGAGTCGGGCCACTGCATGCTTTTCTTGATACTCGAACATATCGATTCGGATCAGGGCCTGCTCGTCATCGAACAGGAACTCAGCCAGTGCCCGCGCCAACTCAGTTTTTCCCACGCCGATAGGCCGGTTGGGGTCCTTGAGCCCGGAGCGTGCCCGAATCACGGCCTCTACGACTACGTGTAGCGCCTCATCCTGCCCCACCACGCGTCGCCGCAGATCCTTTTCCAGGCTCATCAATTTCTGCATTTCCCCTTCCAATAATCTTGAGATCTGGATCCCTGTCCAGCGACTCACGACTTCGGCGATGTCGTCCTCTCCCACTTCCTCCATCAACAGGGGGGTGACTCCCTGTTGATGTCCCAAGGCTTTCTGTTCGGCCTGGAGCTGCCGATCCAGTGTCGCCAGTGTTCCGTATCTGAGCTCCGCGGCCTGGTTCAGGTCGTACTCGCGTTCGGCTCTCTCGATCGCCGTCTTGGTTTGCTCGATTTGCTCGCGTACCGACCGAAGTCGCTGCACGTCCTCCTGTTCGGAATGCCATTGAGCCATCAGCGCCTTTGCATGAGTCTCGTCTTCGGCCAGGATTCTTTCCAGCTTGGAGAGGCGTTCCTTCGACGAGTCATCGGACTCTTTTCTGAGTGCTTCCCGTTCGATTTCCAGCTGCATGACGCGGCGCTGAACTTCGTCCAGCTCGGAGGGCATGGAATCCATCTCGGTTCTCAGCTTGGCCGCTGCCTCGTCCATCAGGTCAATCGCCTTGTCCGGCAGGAAGCGATCCGAGATATAGCGGTTGGAAAGGACCGCTGCAGCTACCAGCGCCGAGTCCCTGATTTGCACCCCATGGTGGATTTCGTAGCGTTCCTTCAGTCCGCGAAGAATCGAGACCGTATCCTCGACCGAGGGTTGATCGACCGGGACCGGCTGGAACCGGCGTTCGAGGGCAGCATCTGTTTCGATGTGTTTGCGGTACTCGTCCAGGGTCGTGGCTCCGATACAGTGCAACTCCCCTCGAGCCAACATGGGTTTGAGCAGGTTCCCTGCATCCATCGCTCCCTCTGCTCGGCCCGCGCCCACTACGGTGTGCAGCTCTTCGATGAAGAGGATGACCTCTCCCGGCTGATCTTGCACTTCTTTGAGGACTGCCTTAAGACGTTCCTCGAACTCTCCTCGGTATTTGGCGCCTGCGATCAAAGTGCCCATGTCCAGTGAGATAACCCGCTTGTGCTTCAAGCCTTCTGGTACGTCACCGCGAACGATGCGCTGGGAGAGACCCTTGGCGATGGCCGTCTTTCCCACACCTGGCTCTCCAATCAGAACCGGATTATTCTTGGTGCGACGAGAAAAAACCTGCATCAAGCGCCTAATCTCATCATCCCGGCCGATCACCGGATCGAGCTTGCTCTGGGACGTCTCTGAAGTGAGATCGCGGCCGTACTGTTCCAGTGCCGCGTAGGTGGCTTCCGGATTAGGCGAGGTCACCCGCTGACTTCCTCTCACCTCCCGAAGGGTCTGCATCAGGTTTTCACGTGACAGCCCCGAATCCCGAAGCAGCCGTCCCGCGATGCCCTTGTCGTCCATCATGACCTGTAACAGGTGCTCGACCGAAAGGTACTGGTCCTTCAGTTTTCCCGCCTCTTCTTCCGCCTGCGACAGGAGTAGATTTAGGCGGGGGTAATGTAGGCCTGGTCGAGAGAGGCGGAGGGGCCCGAGACCTTGGGCAAGCGGTTCAGCTCTTCCTCTAGCCGCTGTTGAAGGCCTGCTACGTGCACTCCCGCTTTGTTCAGGATCGAGCCGGAGAGTCCCCGTTCCTATTCCAGGAGGACTGCCAGCAGATGCTCTACGTCTACTTGTTGATGGCCCTGCCGCAATGCCCTTGTTTGGGCCGAGTTCAAGGCACTCCGAACCATCTCTGTAAGCTGATTCATATCCATTGTGCCTATAGCCTCCTTGACTCTGTGTTCTGCTCTTTTCCGGCAGCGATCCCGGATTTTTCTGGACGGTGCTTCGCAAATCTGCTGCCGGAGACAGTTTTTGTTATAGGATTCAGTCCAGGTGATTACAAGGAGGGCAATGGGGTAGCACTTCGAGCGGACCGGTTGGAGTTTCCCTCCCTCTGCCCCGGGCGCTTTGGAAGGTACTCTTCATGCTAGAATGATGCTGACAAAGAGGCGGCGCCCTTGAGAGTGAACGAATGGAAGAAAACAAAGACGGAGACTCCTTCCAGATAACCGATCGTCGGAGCTGGCTGGAAGACGAAGATCTAATCGAGCGTGCCCCTACGCCGGAGAAGCGGTACCCTTCCTTCGTCGAGGAGCTCAAAGGGCGTACCGAGCTTGCTGAGCAAAAGCTCAAAGAGCGAATCCAGGACCTGGAGGCTGAAAACGAGGCGTTTCGAGATCGGCTGGACAAGGACATGGAACGGCGATTGGAGCAGCAGAAGATGGACTTGCTCCGAGGCTTTCTGGAGGTCACCGACAACTTTGAGCGGGCCCTGCAGGCTCTCGAGCAGACTTCCAGTCTAGAAGAGCTCAAGAAGGGAATTCAGCTCAACCTGGAGCTCTTTCTCCACAAGCTCAAGGCGGCAGGAGTCGAGCCCCTCGATGTTCTCGAAAAGCCCTTTGATCCTCACCAATCGGAAGCGGTCGGAGTCATTCCTGTCGAAGACCCCAATCTGGACGACCATGTAGTAGAGGTCCTCCAACAGGGCTATCGCTTGGGGGAGCAACTACTTCGGCCCGCGCATACTCGGGTCGGGAAGTATCAGGCCTCGGGCGACGATCTCTGATTTTTTAGAAGCCGCTGTCCCGGTGGATCGAGTTTCAGCTGGAACTCGAGCGGCGAGATGCCAGCCCACCTCAAAGCCAAGCCGGTCTCCAGGCCAGCTTTTCTTGCCAGCCTGGAGACTGGTTATACCGCAATGGCTCTCCGAGAGACCTATTGGGCGCGCTGTCCTCCGCCCACAGTGCCATCTGGCGAGATCACCTCGAAGCCAAGTTTTCGAGTGGGCACACAGAGGACCCGCGGGTTTCCCACCAGCAACCCTTGCCGGGCGCCGAATTGGTTGCTGATCTCGGTCCGGCCAACAAACTCATTGGCAGTCGTCATGGAATAACAGGTCAGGTGTGCCTCTTTATTGCTGATCGCGGCAATGAAATCGGTGTGCAGCTTCTCAGCCGGGTTGCAGAACGCCAAGGGCATCCGCACTCGATGACGTGTCGGAGGCAGTATGAACTGGTCGCTCACGCGCACACTCGGCCTTGCGACTCTGCGTCCAGTGGCCCTGTAACACTTGAAGTGACCGAGAGTCCACAGGGTCGTCGTGAATAGCCTTCTTGGTCGGTACAGCCAAAAAAGGGACTCATGGAGTTGTAACGACCGTTCGCCGAACTGATTCCGGATCTTGACCACGCGCTGTGGTTCGGACCTCTCAGCACGTATCCAGTAGAAGGTCAAATGCTGTCTGGCGTCTCGGACGTCGAACGCTTGCCCGCTATGAAGCTTTCTGGTTGGGTTGCAGAACCAATTCGCTCCGAGGACGCGTGCCTTCTCGAACCGATCTTCGAGGTTGGTGCTGAGGCTCAGGGTGAACTGATCGAACAATCCGACGCCAGCCTCAACTTCAGGATTGGCGCGGAGAACGGGATAGCACTGGAAGTGCTCCAATCGGGGCTGTGTCTCGCCCCCTCCCGCATTGAGAGTTCCGGTGAATGAGAGGACGAACAGTATCCAACAAAGATGCTTCTCCATTGCATGCTCGATCTCCTCCCCATGAAAAACCGCGTAGGTGAGCCGCCAGAAGTTCAGCGTACTGCGGTGACGAAAGGGTAAACGAGCACACCGTCGTTGTCAAATCCACTGGGGAAGGTTACGGGGAGCAACCCGAACGGCCTCGGTTTCGCTGGAGTGGTAATTCATTGAAGACGTGGCAGAGGGCCACTGCGAGTGCGTCCGAGGCGTCGTGGGGTTGGGGGTTTTCCTTCAAGTTCAGCAGGATGCGAACCATCGTCTGGATCTGCTCTTTGTCCGCCCTTCCGTATCCAGATACGGATTTCTTGATTTCCAATGGCGCATACTCAACCAGCGGAATTCCCAGCTGGGCAGCTGCCAGAAGGATGACTCCACGAGCATGCCCGAGTTGAAGAGCGCTCCGGGAATTCACGGCGTGAAAGACCTGTTCGACGGCGACAACGGAGGGTGAGTACTGCTCCAGCAGCTCGACCAGCTCCTCGTGAATTTTTCTGAGACGCTCTGGAAAAAGTGCTCCCCTGCTCAGGTTGGAGCCCTTGATGGCGCCATACTTGACACACTGAAGGCGGCTTCCCTGGCTCGAAACAACTCCGTAGCCAGTGACCCGGCTACCAGGGTCAACGCCCATGATGATCACAGGGAAATGATACTCGGGCTAGCTGACGAAACGAAGATGACGCAACCGAAGACTCAGACGGCGACGGATCCAACAACCGGGTATACAACTGTGCCGGATAGGCGTGGCCACCCCCGGGCTGGCCTCTCCCCAGGATTGCCGGGAAACCGTCAGGTCTCCGGGAGCTGGCGGTGCTGATGATTCCGGCCCAGCAGATCCCGCAGATTCTTCAGATTGTGGCAAGCGGGGCGTGACGGTTCGATCCGAGGTGCAGACGGCCTGCCCGTGGAACTCTTGGATTTCGTCGTCGACGATAACGACGCCACCGGGGCCACCGGAGACGTATTCCCCGAGCCGGGGAAAGCCGCGCTGCTCCCCCCGCTCCTGCTCATAAAGCCGGAGGGCACGTACGGCGAAGTTCTCCAACGTGGCCCTTGCCACGGTCAGCTCGGTCCGGCTGAAGTGATAGCCCAAGAAATCAAAGCCCCTTTCGATTCGACCGATGAAGGTCTTCTCGGGATGTTTCTCCAGCCTAGAGAGGGCAGGACCTGGTTCAGAACTCGAACCGCCCGACGCAGTTTCCAGCGGGTAGGCGCCAGCAGCAGGATTTCATCCATAAAGCGGACGTAGAACAGACCAGTACCCCCTAGCCGCTGGTCCAGCTCGCTCAAAAAGAAGACACCGATAATCGGGCATAGGAGAGCCCTGTGGAATCCCTCGTTCGGACTCCCAGAGCGAATTTAAATGTCCGCTTTTAAGGCGAAAGCGGTCGTTCGATCTCGATCAAATCAGGCAGTATCGGGGTGTCCCTGCTCGGATTTCTCCCGAGTTTATCCGAGTTGTTAGCAAAATGTTAGAAAATGCTCGGATTCAGGGCTAGAATTGATAAGAATACAGTGATTTAACATATTGATTAAAATATACTTATCGGATTAGAATCCGAGATTTACCCTTTGGTGCTTGGAGCCTGGGATTCCTGTCCGGTCAACTCAGGAGCGCCTCCATCTCCTTCTCGTCGATATCGAAATTCCCGTAGACGCTCTGGACGTCGTCTTGTTCCTCCAGAGCTTCCATCAATTTGAGAGTTTTTTCCGCCTGTTTGCCCTCGACTGCGACCGCAGTCTGCGGAAGCATCGTCAGTTCGCCGGATTCGATCGGGATGTCGGCCTCTTCGACCTTCGCCTTTACAAGATAAAAGTCCTCGAAGGAGGTGTAGATGGCCAAGCTATCGCCCTCGTTCTTGAGATCTTCGGCTCCTGCCTCCAGAGCTACCTCGAGCAGGTCCTCTTCTGATACCGACTCGGCGTTGACCGAGATGTAGCCCTTCCTCTCGAACATCCACTGAACGCTTCCGGTCTCTGCCAGGTTGCCCCCGCTCTTCACGAAAATGTGTCGCAGCTCCGCGACGGTCCGATTCTTGTTGTCGGTCAAAACATCCACCAGGATTGCGACGCCACCGGGTCCGTAGCCTTCATAGAGAAACGGTTCGAAGTTTTGCCCCGGGAGTTCCCCCGTGCCTTTCATGATGGCGCGCTCAATGTTGTCCAGGGGCATGTTGCTGCCCTTGGCTGTCTGAACCGCGGTGCGGAGTCTGGGATTGGATTCGGTCTCACCACCTCCGATGCGGGTTGCCACCGTGATCTCCCGAATCAGCTTGCTGAACACCTTCCCTCTCTTGGCGTCAGTGGCTGCCTTCTTGTGTTTGATGGAACTCCACTTGGAATGTCCTGACATAACCGTATTCTCCGAATAGTGATTTGGCGGTTATTGTACCATGGGCAGAGCCTTCGTAAACCGCTCTGTGGTGGGGCGATAGGAGTCGAAAGTGACGAAGTACAAGGTTGTCGTGCAGTACTTGTCCGCGGGCTACTCAGGTTGGCAGGTACAGAAAGACCTGCCCACCATCGGAGGGACCATCGAAGCGGTCCTGAGCCGCTTGACCGGGGAGTCACCTGCGGTCGTGGGTTCCGGAAGGACCGATGCCGGTGTCCACGCCCTGGGCCAGGTTGCCCATTTTCGGTTGGAGAAGCCCTGCTGCAGCAAACGGCTTCTGCGCAGCCTCAACGGTCTGCTGCCGATGAATATCCGAGTGCTTCGGCTGGTTACCGTCCCACCCTCCTTTCACGCGCAAAAGGATGTTCTCAAGAAGCGCTATGTCTATCGGATTTACAACGGGCCGATTCTCTCGCCCTTTCTTCATGGGCGCGTGTACCAGGTGTTCCCGGTACTGGACTTCGATCGCATGCAGGAAGCCGCAGAATCGATTTGTGGCAGTCACGATTTCAGCGGCTTCGCAGCCTCCACTACGCGGGTCAAGAATCGATCCCGCAATGTGGTGCTTTCCGGCTGGCGGCGAAAGGGCCGTTCCTTGGAATATCGGATCGAAGGCAAGGGTTTTCTTCACCACATGGTCCGAAACATCGTGGGAACCCTGGTCCAGGTGGGTCTGGGCAAACGCCCGCCTGAGAGCATGTTGGAGATCCTCAAGGCCGGGGACCGTCGCCGAGCAGGCCCGACGGCACCCGCTGAGGGACTCTATCTGGCGAAGGTCTGGTACTCTTTTTGAGTAGATTCCAAGCAGTGAGCAGTCTCAGAGGATGAGGAGGGATCTAGCAGGCAACCCGGAAGCAAGGACTGGGCAGGAGCTCCTCCGAGGCGAACCATCCGAAGTTCGAAGTGTACTGTTAGCCGATCATCTTCAAAACTGCTCACTGCTACTTGTTTCTTGGGATTTACCTTGTATCTTGGAATTTCCTTCTGACCCCTGATAGATTACTTAGTGAATGAATGGTTGACCTACTTGAGAACTTCCGTGGCGTTTTGGATCCCGAAAGCGCTGAAGCTCGCCTGATTCTTGACCTCGACCCCAGCCGGCTCCCACGTCATGTTGCGGTCATCATGGATGGGAACGGGCGTTGGGCGAAGCAGCGCGGTCTGCGGCGGGTTGAGGGACATTCCGCTGGGATCAAGTCGGTCCGTGCCACGGTTGAGACCTGCGCCCGACTCAAGCTTCCGGTTCTCACCCTTTATGCCTTTTCCGCGGAAAATTGGAAGCGCCCGATCAGCGAAGTCAACACCCTCATGGAACTGCTCAAGGAGTACCTCCGAAAGGAGCTCCCTGAGATCCAGGAGAACGATATCCGTTTCCTGACGATCGGTCGCGTTGATGACCTTCCTTCATCGGTCCAGCGCGCGCTGAAACACGTAGAGACCGAGACTCAATCCAATCGGGGCATGCAGATGGTTCTGGCCCTGAACTATGGAGGCCGAGCCGAGCTGGTCGACGCCTTCAACGCTCTAATCAAGAAGGGGAGCCGGCGTAGGATCAGGGAGAAGGACATTGAGGCGAATCTTTACACTGCCGGCTTGCCGGAACCGGATCTTTTGATTCGTACCAGCGGGGAGATGCGAGTGAGCAACTTTTTGCTCTGGCAGATCGCCTACTCCGAAATATATGTGACGGACGTGTTGTGGCCCGATTTCCGTAGCATCCATCTATTTGAAGCCATCCTCGATTTTCAGAAGCGAGAACGGCGGTACGGGGGAATCCTGTCCGCGCAGTTCCAAAGCTCCCGATGATTCCGCGCGTCGTCAGCGGAGCGGTTCTCGCAGTCCTGGCGTTCACCTCGATACTGTACCTACCTCAGAAGCTTTTTCTTTTGCTTATGGATGTCGTTCTACTTTTTTCGCTCAGGGAGTTCTGGCAGCTACTCTCGGGCTACCACACGAGGCATCAGCTGGATTCCTGTGTCGACGCCGGACCTCCGACGGCAGAGGAATCGTCTTTTTCGCCGGGGTCACCGGAATCTTGTTCCAGGGCGATCAGAGGCTCCGAGAGGTTAGGGTGGGTGTGCCTTCTGCTGGGGTTGCTGCTGACCTGGATCTGGGTGTTTCAGCGCAGCTGGATGCCTCCCTATCTCTTCCTTGTCTTCCTGTTTGTTATGGCTCTGAGCCTTACTATCGGTGATGTCGAGTGGAGGTTTCCCTCAGCCGCCGGTCACTTCTTCGGTTTCTGCTATGTGGGCTTCCCAGTGTGCCTTGCCGTCTCCTATCAAAAGCAGCCCCATGAGCTATTGCTGATTCTGCTTACGGTAGCAGTGGCAGACATCGGAGCGTTCCTGGTGGGAAGAAGCTGGGGAACTCATAAGATGGTACCTCGGATCAGCCCCAAGAAGTCGTGGGAGGGCTTCGTGGGCGGAATGGTTTTATGTGTCCTCTTTTCGCTGTTGTATGGATGCAATTTCTTGCCGGACAAGACCCCGCTGTTCCTGACGCTGTTGGCTCTAGTACTGGGGACGGCTGCGACGGTGGGAGATCTGTTCGAGTCGGCGATCAAGCGGGGAGCCGGTGTAAAGGACAGCGGATCCTCTATTCCTGGTCACGGTGGCCTTCTGGATCGGATGGACGGTATTCTCTTCGCTTTGCCCACCTATTACTGCCTTTCCTTTCTGCTAGAATGACCCGTCACCATGAAGCGACTGGCGATCCTCGGTTCCACCGGCTCCATCGGACGCAGCACTTTGAGCTTGGTGGATCTCTACCCTGACCGATTTCAGGTCGTGGCGCTGGCAGCCAGGCAACAGGCTGAGTTGCTGTTCGAGCAGGCTCAGAAATATCGGCCACAAGTAGTCGCCCTTGAGGACGAACAGGGGGCGGCCTATCTCCGTGAGCAACTGCCTGGAATTCGAGTTGTTAGCGGGGTCGAGGGTGTGGTCGAAGTGGCTACACAGAAGAGCGCGGACATGGTTGTGGCGGCGATTACGGGGGGCGCCGGCCTGCTTCCGACCTACCATGCCATCCTCGAAAACAAGGATATAGCCCTGGCCAACAAGGAGACTCTGGTGATGGCCGGGGAGCTCATCATGGGTGAGGTAGTTGCGCGCCGGACCCGCCTCTTGCCGGTCGATAGCGAGCACGGTGCCCTGCACCAATGCTTGGGTGAGGCGAGCCAGAAGGAGGTGCGGCGGCTGCTCCTGACCGCCTCCGGTGGGCCATTCTTCCGGAAGAGCAAAGAGGAGTTGGGGACGGTCAGTGTCGAAGAGGCTCTCAATCACCCGACCTGGGAAATGGGTCCAAAGATCACAGTCGACTCAGCCACCTTGATGAACAAAGGCCTGGAGGTGATCGAGGCCCACCACTTGTTCGGTATTCCGGCAGACCGGATCTCGATCGTCGTCCATCCCCAGTCCACGATTCACTCCATGGTCGAGTTCATCGATGGCACCCTGTTGGCTCAGCTGAGCATTACCGACATGCGTCTCGCCATCGTCTATGCACTCTCCTATCCGGAACGTTGGGATTCGGCGCTACCCTATCTCGATCTTTTCTCCGTTAAATCCCTTGAGTTTTTTCCTCCAGATGCCGATAAGTTCCCATGTCTGCGCCTTGCTCGCGAGGCACTCGAGCTGGGTCGAACTTATCCAGTGGTTCTCAATGCGGCGAATGAGGTAGCGGTTGATTCGTTTTTGAAGAGCGAGATTCCGTTTTGCGGGATTGCAGGGATCGTCGAAGAGACGCTCGACCGACATCGCCCCGGCTCTGCCCTGGATCTGGATGCGGTCTTGGCTGAAGACCGCGACGCCCGCCGGTCGGCGGGGGAGGCGGTGCACAGCATGGTTGCCTCCTAAGTTGCGGGATTTGAGTCCCAGAGTTTACAATCACCATGTGTAGCCGCCTTGATCTTTTGGAACCCAGCGTCTCTAACCAGCGTCCTTAATGGGAAATGAATCGATTCGAAATTGCACCCGGCTACTCTTATACTCCCTGTCTATTCACACCGACCTCAGTCGGCTTTGGCAAATTGGCTGCCAGCGAGGCGGTTTTGCACCGGGTATTTAAGGAAGGACCATCCTCTTGGACTTGATTAGTTCGGTTGGGACGAGTTTGCTTGCTTTTGTCTTTGTTCTGGGCGTCATGATCTTTGTCCACGAGCTTGGACACTACGCAGTTGCCAAGTTTCTGGGCATTCGGGTCGAAGTGTTCTCTCTTGGTTTTGGCCCCAGAATCCTTGGCTTTACCAGAGGGGACACCGACTATCGGGTGAGCCTGCTCCCCTTGGGCGGCTACGTGAAGATGGCCGGAGAGACTTACGACGAGGATCTCACCGGTTCGGAGGAGGAGTTCCTCTCCCGCCCCAAGCTCCATCGCTTCGCTGTGGCCGTGGCTGGTCCAGTCATGAACATCTTTCTTGCCTGGTTTCTACTGGCCGTGAGCTACACAGCGGGTGTTGAGGTAGCTGCTTACCGTGGTCAGCCCGCAGTTATCGGTGTGATCGTGCCTGACTCTCCCGCCGAACGCGCCGGTCTTCAGCTCAACGATCGGATTGTGTCGATCGACGGAGAGCCCACCCCGTCCTGGGCGCAGGTTGAACTCACCATTGGTACCAGTCCCAATCAGACCCTCAGGCTGGGTCTGGAGCGAGAGGACGGCAGCCGGGTCGACAAGGAGGTTACAACGAAAACCCAGGGGACCTCCGAGCTGGGCACGATAGGGGCGGGTCCTTCGTTTCCCTGGTCGATAGAAGGAGTCGATCCCGTCTCCCCTGCCGCCGAGGCTGACCTTCGGGAAGGGGATGCAATCCTTTATGTCGACGACTCTGATGGCAAGAGGGCAAACGGTTTTTACGAGATTCCTCCCTTCGTAGAAAGCCGTGCGGGTCAGCCCTTGCTCTTTACGATCCTTCGTCAGGAACAGCTACTCGAAAAGACCATCACTCCCGTCAAGATGGGAGATATGGTGCGAATAGGAATCAAGGGCAAGGAACTGGTTAAGCTCGACATCGAGCGCTATGGCCCAGTCGAGGCGGTAGTGAAATCGTTCCAGCGCAACGTTCAGATTACCGGACTGACTTTTTACATCGTGGGCAAGATTGTGACGGGTCGCGCCTCCCTCAAGACCATGTCGGGTCCTATCGAAATCGCGCGTTATTCGGGGGCCGCGGCGTCGAGCGGTCTAATTCACCTGATGGGTTTCATGGCCCTGGTGTCGCTTCAGCTGGGTATATTCAACCTCTTCCCAATTCCCATTCTGGACGGTGGGGTTATCGCCCTTTTGGCCGTCGAGGGGCTCATCGGCCGTGATCTCAGTCTTGCCGTAAAGGAGCGGATTTTCCAGGTCGGCTTTATATTCCTGGTACTGCTCATGGGCGTTGTGATCTTCAATGACATTTCGAAGAACCTGCCCTTTTTCGATTGAGTGAGAGCGCTCCAGCAGAACCGGCCCCAGATTCCTTCGTCTGGGCACCCCCCTAGGGCTCCTGGCCCGAAGAAAAGTTCACATACTGGTCAAGTTTTCCACTTTGGTGAACGATAGCCTTTGGGGAGACCGCTTCAGCGGTCTGGCGCGAAGCGTAGTAGACCGGTCCTTTAGGGCCGGGTAGGTAGGCAGGCAAGCGGGTGCCGGAGCCTGCTTTAGCGGGCTTCTCGAACACAGGCTTTAGCCAGGCTCCAGGTCGACGCCGGGTCTAATACGCTTCGCTCCAGGCCGCTGAAGCGGTCTCCTGGACAGCGCACAGATGAGTGTGCTTCGGTGGTATCAGGTTGCTCACTGCTCATAGCAGTGAGCGATCGAACTGCTCGCGGTTGCCTTTGGAGTCCAACCAGAGTAGTAAATACCTGTGCTTGTTTCGCGCGTTTTCCTGAGGTTTGAAAGGAGCGGCTGCTACGCCTTCAGACTCCGGAACTCTTGGCAACACCCGTGGACGGGCCTTTCGCATTCATGAAGAGGATCACTTGAACATGGCACCTAGTCTGAACACCTACGGTTCTAGATCTACCCTGAAAACGAGCGGTGGAGAACTCGATTTCTTCGGGTTGGAGGCCCTTGAGAAGCAGGTGGGAGGAGTCAGTAGGCTCCCGTTTTCCCTCAAGATCCTGTTGGAGGGTATGCTCCGCCACGAGGATGGAGTGACGGTTTCCGCCGATGATATCGAGGCCTTGGCCCGATGGAGTCCAGGCAGTCCTTCCGATCGTGAGATCGCCTTCAGGCCGGGCCGCGTTCTGCTTCAAGATTTCACCGGGGTTCCGAGTGTGGTGGACCTGGCTGCGATGAGGGATGCCCTGGCGGAAATTGGTGGGGAGCCCGAGCGGATCAATCCCCTGATTCCGGCCGAACTTGTCATCGATCATTCAGTTCAGGTCGATTTCTTTGGGACCGGGCAATCCTTTCAGCGCAACGTCGAGAAGGAGTTCGAGCGAAATCGAGAGCGCTATGCGTTTCTACGCTGGGGACAGACGGCCTTCGACAATTTTCGAGTGGTGCCCCCGGCGACGGGAATCGTGCATCAAGTCAACCTGGAATATCTGGCCCGAGTCGTCCTCGAGACCGAAGAGGATGGCCGCCGGCTCTGCTTTCCGGACACTCTGGTGGGCACGGACAGTCACACCACGATGATCAATGGCTTGGGTGTTCTGGGTTGGGGAGTAGGCGGAATCGAGGCCGAGGCCGCCATGCTGGGTCAGCCCATCGGCCTGCTTTCGCCGCAGGTAGTCGGATTCAGGCTCTACGGCCGCCTACCTGAGGGAACCACCGCCACGGATCTGGTCCTGACGATTACCCAGCGACTGCGCGCAAAGGGAGTAGTGGGCAAGTTCGTTGAGTTTTACGGCAGCGGTGTTTCCAGTCTTTCCCTGGCAGACCGGGCAACGATCGGCAATATGTCCCCTGAATACGGGGCGACCTGTGCGCTATTCCCCATCGATGCAGAGACCTCCAATTATCTGCGCCTCACGGCCCGTCGCCCGCAGCAGATCGAGCTGGTGGAGACCTACGCCAAGGCTCAGGGGTGGTTTCATACCCCTGACAGCCCCGGACCCGAGTACAGCGAGACGCTGGAGCTGGATCTGGGCACGGTCGAACCCAGCCTGGCAGGACCCAAAAGGCCCCAGGATCGCATCCCTCTCGCCCAGGCCAAGGTCGCCTTTGAAAAGGTGCTCCCCACGCTGGTCAAGTTCCCCTCCCAACCGGGAGCCAGGGAGGTGGGAGCGGGGCAAAGTACTGCTGCACCCCATGTGGTCGTGAGCGTTCAGAGTGAGGACGGGGATACCGTAGAGTGTGAGTTGAGTAATGGGTCCGTCGTTATTGCCGCCATCACCAGTTGCACCAATACCTCCAATCCATCGGTGATGATCGGGGCTGGTCTGCTGGCGCAGAAGGCGGTTGAGAGGGGCTTGAGGCGAAAGCCCTGGGTCAAGACGAGTCTGGCCCCGGGATCAAAGGTGGTCAGTGAATATCTGGAGGCGGCCGGATTAATGCCTTACCTGAGCCAGCTGGGATTCGATCTGGTGGGCTATGGTTGCACGACCTGCATTGGCAACAGCGGCCCTCTGCCTGAGTCTATATCTGCGGCGGTCCGAGAGCATGACCTGGTAGTGTGCGCGGTCCTTTCAGGCAATCGCAATTTTGAAGGGCGCATCAATCCCGATGTCAGAGCCAACTATCTTGCCTCTCCACCCCTGGTGGTAGCTTACGCTTTGGCCGGTTCGATGAAGGTAGATCTTTACCGCGAGCCTCTGGGTCAGGACGCAGATGGCCGAGATGTCTTCTTCCGCGAGCTCTGGCCCTCTCAGCAGGAGATCCAGGAGGCAATGACAGCGGCAGTCAGTCCGGAGATGTTTCGGCGCAAGTACCAAGATGTTTTCAGCGGCGACGAACGATGGCAATCTCTTCCAAGTCCCAGCGGTCAGCTCTTTGCTTGGGAGGAACAGTCGACCTATGTGCGCAAGCCGTCGTTCTTCGAAGGAATGAGACCCGAACCTGATCCGATTCACGATATCACCGGGATGCGGGTGCTGGTGATGGTAGGTGACTCGGTGACTACGGATCACATTTCTCCAGCGGGTTCGATACCGGAAGGGGGGCCCGCAGGCAGCTATCTGCTGGATCAAGGTGTGGGCTACAGCGAGTTCAACTCCTTTGGCTCCCGGCGGGGAAATCACGAAGTGATGATCCGTGGGACCTTCGGCAATATCCGGCTCCGCAATCTTCTGGTGCCTGGAATCGAAGGAGGGTATACCCGTCACGTGTCCAGTTCCGAGCCCATTTCGATTTACGATGCCGCCATGAAATACCAGGACGAAGGCGTCGCCCTACTGGTGATTGCCGGGAAGGAATACGGTTCTGGATCTTCTCGGGATTGGGCCGCCAAGGGAACAACGCTGCTCGGTGTCGCGGCGGTTCTGGCGGAGAGCTTCGAGCGCATTCACCGCAGCAACCTGATTGGGATGGGAGTCCTGCCCCTGGAGTTCGAGAAGGGCCAGAACCGGGAGACTCTCGGCTTGAGTGGCTTCGAGACGTATGATCTTCTGGGGCTCTCGAATGGGATGGAACCTGGTCAGAAGCTCAAGTTGCGCGTGATTTCAGAGGGTGGGACGGAAAGGGAACTGAGTGTCACGTCGCGGATCGATACTCCCAATGAGCTGATCTATTTCCAGCACAAGGGCATCCTTCCTTACGTGCTCAGGGCGAGCGTGTCCTAGCTGCGAGCCGGATCTTCATCTGAGAGAGAAACTTCTTCTCACTGCAGGGACATCACCTACACCGAAGGTGTTACTGCGTGTATCCCAGGGTTGCAATGCGAAGCGAGCTACCCTGGGTTTAGTGTCCCCATCGGGGATGGTGAAACCCCTCGCCTTCAGGCGAAGAGAAGGTCCCCGAAGTCCCGCAGGGACGGCAGGGTCATCTTCGCGTGAAGTTGAAAGTGCTAGAGTCGGTCTTTGACGTGGCTTCGGTCTCCAGGCCGAAGTGTAGCGGTCGAGCCTAGCTCGACCAACGGCGGCCTGGAGACCACCGCCATGACGAAGGTCAGCAGAGATGAGTCGAATTCGATTCGACATCCGATCGAACCCCTCGGCTTGGAGCCGAGGGTAGGCCTTAGTTTCCTTGTCTACTTCTACGCTGTAAGCGTTAATTCCCAATCCGTGTCCGGTCGGCAATAAAGAGTAAATTCGGTCTGGCTCCCTGGTCTCTTCGAGAGTATAATCTCGTCCCAAGCTTGACGATGGGATAGGACAACTCGGGTCTTGTGCTGTCGACCCAACCTAGTACCGGCCGGCCAGGGGTATCTGGTAGGCTTACGGCCTACCAAGATTGTCTGCTGCCGCATTTCGGTGGAGGGGACAACGTGAGGAAGATCTATACTACCAAACGCCGAGGTCAGAAATCGGGGCTCAACCTCTGTGTCCTGAAGTTCCCGCTACTGTTTCTGTGTTTTTCTTCCTTGACCTCGGATCTGTGCGGACAGATCACCAAATCGATTACTGGCTTTCGGGCCCCAAAGTTGGATCCATCAATTGACAAGGTGGATTTGACACCGCTTTGGGATCTGGCGCAACAGCGGAGCGCGGAGCTGCCAGAGGCAGAGCTTAAAACTCTGGTCTGGTCCAACTTTCTATTTTTGTTTTACAACAAATTGAACAAGGACCGCTTCCTCGCAACTCCTAAACCCAATCTCGTCGTAGAGAAGATCGTTGGTGTTTTGAACCTGAATGCGAGGGTGGGCCTCTTAATAGAGGAGGCCCAAAGAAGTTCCAAGCGGGAAGCCTCCTGGAGGAAGAAGGCACAGCTCGTCAGCGAAATTTACCGATCGGCCAGAAAGCTGCGCAGTACCTTTTCGCAGTACTTTGTGGATGAAGGATCGACCACCTATCGGATCAAGTTGGCCAGAATGACCGAAAAGCCAATCCAGTTCAGGTACTGCTTGAGCCAGCTGAATCACATCAACATGTCCTTGACCAGAGAATTGGATCGTTATTTCTTCAATCCCGCCCCCGGTCTGGTTAGGCTCTCAGAATACCAGAGCAGCTCGATCGGCGTTCTCTGTGAGTCTTTGGTTAAACTGTCCGTTTTTACCAAAAAGGTGATACGGAACTAGGAGTCTGCGCGGTAGAAATGATCGTAGCGAGAAAGCGGGGAATTTGGGCCAGATTTTCTCGATTTCGAGGCGCATAGTTGTTCTATTCGTCGAAAAATCGGGGAAATATGGGCCGATTCTACCGTTTCCGCAGTAGATCAATTTCTACCGCGCAGGCTCCTAGCCCAGATCGCACCGGGCTTCGCGCGCCGTACTCGACAGTTTGGGCCCCAAAGTCGTTGATTCTGCAGGCCGAGCACTGGATCAATTCAGGATCGCTGTGAGGTGGACACGCGGTCAGCAGCGCTCCCTCGCGATCCTGTTGGGTGCTGAAAGATGAAAAGGACAATGATCAACTGCCTTAGAGTGCTCGGACTGCTGCTGCTTTTCTCCTCTCAGACAATTCTGGCCAACGACGACGACAGGCTGCAGGAGCACCTGCGTTATCTCTCCTCTGATGAGCTGATGGGGCGGGGGAACAATCGCCCCGAAATCGATGTGGCCGCCAAGTATCTGGCAGAAGAATTTCGGCGCTACGGGCTCACACCCGTTGGCGAGGACGGAAGCTATTTTCAGCATTTCTCGGTCAAGATGGGCCAGAAGAAGGGTCCGGAAAATTCCCTGACGGTTGGGCAGACGGACACCACCTTCCAGTTGCAGGAGGATAGGGATTACCAGCTTCTGACTTTCGGATCCCAGGACTGGATCCGCGGTCCGCTCGTATTCGCCGGTTTCGGTATCACGGCTCCAGAGCTCAACTATGATGACTACGCAGCCCTAGATGTACGGGGGAAAATCGTCCTGGTGTTCGAGCATGAGCCTCAGGAAAACTCCGGCAATAGTCCGTTTGGTGGGAAGGAGCTGACCCACTACGGGACCGTTACCTACAAGGTCATGAACGCCAAGCAGAGAGGGGCCCTGGCGGTGATGCTCCTGCCTGACAGATTCAATCACCCCAGACCCGAAGGTTCTCCTCCGAGATCGCCGGAGACGGTCGCCAATATGGGTATCCCGACGGTAAGACTTCTCGATCGTTGGGGACGACGGCTGCTCGAAATGAGTGGTCGGGACCTCGGGGAAATCAATCTCCGGCTCCATACTCGCCTCAGGCCCTG
>CAUZIZ010000114.1:0-18123 GCA_963579905.1 Acidobacteria bacterium UBA6911
CTCTTCGAGAAAACCCCCATTTCACAGGCCTTTCAGGACATGGACTACATTACTCAGACTGGTGACATTTATAAACAGTTGATATTATTCGACTAACGCTGGGACACTACTGATGCACTTCAAGAGCTTCGGTTGCAGCAAGAACCCCTATAGCAAGCCCGCATGAAGACTCCCACCCTGAAAGACGTCGCTTCACAGATTTTTGGCTCAGAGCACCCTGAGGCGGAGGCGTCCTGGATAGACTATTGGGAAAAGAGCCCGGAACGGGCCCGAGAACTTCTTGGCACCTTTGAACCTCTTACCTGGTTCGATTTCAGAGGCAAACGGGTACTCGACATAGGATGCGGCATCGGAAGCCTGTCGGACATCCTCTCTGCTCGGGGCGCAGAGTACGTCGGTGGTGACTATACCTTCCACGTGTTGCAGTTCGCCACTCCCGGTTCCGCGAAATCTTACCTTCAGTGTAATGGCATCAGCCTGCCCTTCCGCGACGGCTGCTTCGATTACGTTTTTGCCTTCGACGTCATCGAGCATCTGGTTGGGGGTACCGGCTGGCAGCTGCAGTTTCTTCGTGAGCTTCGCAGGGTGCTTCGGCCCCTGGGGATGATCCTTCTGACGACACCAAACTGGTGGTACCCCTACGAGGCGCACTCAGACCTCTTCTGCCCCCAGTACCTCCCGTCGCCGTTGCGCGATCCCTATGTCGCATGGCGCAATCCGGCATTTCTTCGCGAACACGGCTCCTTCTCCCACATTCGCTTGATGAAGCCCCTTACGCTGCGCCGATGCTTGCGGGAAAGCGGACTGACCTTTCTCCATTCCTTTCCCTGTGGTCTGGACAAACGCGATTATTCGAAGCTTTTTCCCTTTCGTGGCCTGCTCGCCAAGCTAGGCTTGGGCTGGCATCTACACGCTGAGTTCTGGGGAATTCTGGCCCGACAAGAAGCGCGCGAAAGGCTTCGGCTCAAACTAAAAAATCGGAGACCCCGCGGTCAAAATGAAGCCTGGGATGGGTCGCAAGGCGATTTTTCCCCGATTATCGATTTTGATCAGGGGACTTTCGCTAATCAGCTGGGGCTAGGCTGGTACGCGCGCGAGGACGGCAGTCCTTCCCTGCGTTGGACCAAGCGAGAAGCCGTTTGCTATCTGGAAGCACGCCAATCCACTCCCTTTTTCCATCTCCATGGCTACAGCCCTCGAGAGAACCACTTTGAAGTCTGGGTGGACGGACAACGCATAGGCGAGCACTACATCCGGGCTGAGTCGGACTTTCGACTCCGCTTTCTGCTTCCCTTCGAAAGAACTGAAGACCGAATCTTTCGGGTGAGCCTGTGCTGCGATAAGGCCTTCCGACCGTCCGATTCAAGGGATGCAAGAGAGCTGGGTGTGATCGTCTTTTCCGCCGGGCTGAGGCCATGATTCCAAGGCTAGTCCTATGCGTCCTGCTCCTGCCAGTACAGATCATCCTTGCCCTGGCCCTGGGCCTTTCGGAGTTCCTCCGGACCTTCTGGCCCGGCGCCGCCCAGAAGGACACCGATCCAGAGGGACAGCCGCCTGGGCGCCCCCTTTGTTCCATCATCATCCTGAATTGGAATGGCCGCCATTTGCTGCAAGAAAGTCTCCCAGCCGTGGAGCGGGCGGTTGCCTTCAGCCAGGCAGAACACGAAGTCATCCTGGTGGACAACGGGAGTTCTGATGACAGTCTGGCATGGGTTCAGACTCACCATCCCAACGTCGGGATTGTCCCTTTGGAGAAGAACATCGGCTTCGGTGAAGGGAACAATCGAGGAGTCGAGGAGGCCCGCCACAAAATCATAGTTCTTCTGAACAACGACATGATTGTGGCAGAGGATTTTCTTCCTCCTTTACTCGAGCCCTTTTCCGACGGACGTGTTTTCGCAGTCTCCAGCCAAATTGTCTTCCCTGCAGGTAAGCGGAGGCAGGAAACCGGAAATGCCCAGGGCCGACTCAGACGGGGATTTCTTCACCTGTCTCATGAACCACTGTTGCCCTGTCACTCGACGCGACGATTCCTGCCGGTACTTTGGGCCGGAGGGGGATCCTCTGCCTTTCTCCGAGAGCGTTTTCTGGAGTTGGGCGGATTCTCCACCCTCTTTTCACCTTGCTACGTCGAGGACACTGATATCGGGTACCGAGCCTGGCGGAGGGGCTGGAGAGTGCTCCTGGCGGCCGAGAGCATCGTTCTGCACAAGCACCGCAGCACTAGTGCCAGAGTCTACACTGACAAGCAGATCAAGCAACTCATCGAAGAACGGAAACTCTGGTACCTCTGGAAAAACTTCCAATGGCGCACCCTGTGGTCCCACTTCCTCCTCTTTCCGATTCACGTGACACACGAGATGAGCCTCAAAGGCTACCTTCGAGCACTTCGAAAACTTCCGCAAATCTTCTACCTGAGAATGACCGAAGCTCGACGCTCCATGAGCGACTCGACGATTCTGGAATGGACGACCAGACCGCTCTCCTATTTGCAACAGGGTGACTTGCACACCCGATTGTTCCCGGCTCAGCAGGAGCGGCTGCGGATCCTGGTTGTGAGTGCGTATCTCCCTCATTTGGGCTACCACGGAGGAGCCGGTCGAGTCTTTCAGCTGATCCGCCAAGTGTCCCGAAAACACGACATTACCCTTCTGACTTTCGTCGAAAGCGACAAAGAGCGAGAGCAGTTCTCACAAATCACGCCCTATTGCCGCCGGCTGGAGCACGTCTACCGGGGCGCCTACTCTCCTGTCTCTTCCTTTCCCTACGAGCCCTTCGAAGAGTTCAACTGTCTGGACCTAAAATTGAAGATGGAGGAACTTCTGGCAGAAGAGGATTTCGACGTGGTTCACTTCGAATGGGCTCAAATGGTCCAGTACGCGGACCTCGTTCCCGCCGAAACCAAACGCCTTCTCACCGAAATCGAGGTCAACTACGCGGCTCACTTCACCCGGATCAAGGTGGAGAGGCGCTCCGCTGCCAAGGTGAAAAAATTCTATGACACCCTTCAAACACTCTATCGAGAGCTCGAACTCTGCCGCAGGGTTGATCACATCATCTGTGTAACCGACCTCGATCGGGACTATCTTGGCGGGTTCCTGCCCAGGGAACAGCTCGAAGTGGTGAATACGGGTGTGGACACGAAGTATTTCGCCTATGACGACTCCGGGATCGAACCGAACAGCCTGGTTTTCGTGGGCGCCTTCCGCCACGATCCCAACCTCGATGCAATGGCTTATTTTTGCGAGGAGATTCTTCCAGGAATCCTCATCAGCCAACCCGACGCTCAGCTCTACATCGTTGGCTCCTCCCCGCCAGCATCGATCCAAGATCTGGCCGATCATCCCCGGATAACCGTTACAGGCTTCGTACCCGACATTCGGGACTACTACCGTAAGGCTCAAGTAGTTGTGGTTCCTCTGCGAACGGGCGTCGGAATCCGAGGGAAGATCCTGGAGGCATGGTCCGTGGGTAAGGCAGTCGTCGCTACCTCGCTGGCCTGTCAGGGCATTCGAGCCGTTCACGGGAAGAACATCCTCATCGCCGACCGACCCGAAGACTTCAGCGCCTGGACGACCGCGCTGCTGCGTCAACCAGATTTCGCCGCCGAACTAGGCCGCGCCGGAAGAAAGACCGTCGAAGAACTCTATGACTGGGAAGCGATTGGAGAGCAGATGAGTCTCTTCTATGAATCGATCGTCCCTCGAGGGGTGCAGATCGCAGATCACAGTTTGCTGAGGAGGACACCGTCAGATCGTAAGGCTATCGAACACTGAGTGCTAAGTACACCATTTCATAAATACGATGATGCTTGCGGATCTGGCCTATGAGGCGAGATCACGGCAGGAGGAGGGCAGGGAGCACTCAGATTCGGGAAAATTTCGCTATTCGACTGGGTCCGAGGAGGAATGGAGATGGGCTAGCTTCCACTCTCCGTCTTCCCGATGGTAGATCTCTGTCCAGCGCCCTGTTTGTCGCAGGAAGTCATCTTTCATCTGGTAGGCCATCAGGTACTGGGAGGTGATCCAAGCGACATCTCCTTCAACTTCAATCTGTATGTTCTCGGTAAACAGCGTTAGTTCCTGTATCTGAGCAAAATACTGCTGAAGAGTATTCTCGAAAGTCTTGAAGTCCGAGAAGCGGGGAGGCGGCACCGTATTGAAGACGACAACTTCTTCGGAGTAGAGCCTCCGCAGGTTGCCCAGACTCATCTGCTGCCACGCCTTTACATGGTCACGGTGCAAGCTCAGTAGGATCTCTCTTGGATTGTTGCGCATTAGCTATATGCATTTGAGCACATGGAAAGATAACAGATATTCACTCCGATTTCCAGCCCGGCTCATACAGCCCCGACCGCCCAGTAGGCTGCAGTTCACTCATCGTAGAATCCAAGTAGAATCCAATGGGTACACCCCAGAGGTTGATAGAGCCGCTCCGCCGCCTATGCTCCAGGTGGAGATCCCCTGTGGGTGAAGAGACATCCTCTCTGACGATGAAGCGCTTTCCCACCGCCTCCATCTGCATAACTCTCGGCCTGATATGATAAGATGCCTGCCGGCATCCAAGGAGGTCCAGCGTGCCAGGACTCTGGTCAGGATCGATTACGTTCGGCTTGGTTTCGATTCCCGTAAGGCTTGAGGTATCGCAACACAGAAAGAATCTTGGATTCAACCCGCTGCATCAGGACTGCCTCCAAAGGATCAATCAAAAATACCATGCACCACATGTGAAGCGGATGTCGAGCGTAGCGAATTGGTCAGAGGCTATGAGTTCGAGAAGGGTCGCTACACCGTTGTCGATCCTGCAGATTTCGAAGCCGCCGACGGAGAGGCCTCTTGGCACATCGAGGTAGTTGCTTTCGTCGAGCACTCAGAGCTCAGACCTGAACATCAGAACCGCACCTATTACCTGATTCCAGAAGAAGGAAGTGATTAGAGTCAAAGAGTTACGTCCTGCTGCTGCAGGCCATGCAGGAGATGGATCGGGTTGCTCTGGCGCGCTTCATCATGAGGGGCAAGGAATATGTGTCGGCCTTGGTACCGGCTGAGGGTGGCTTGATGCTTCATATTCTTTTTCACCAAGGCGAGTTTAAGCACATCGCTGACGTAGTGCATCTCCCTCCGGTTGAACTCAAAGAAAAGGAGCTGGATCTGGCGAGACAGATTGTCGAGAATCTCACCGAAGAATTCTCGGAGGACCTCCTCGTCGGCGACTACCGTGAACGATTGCTGGAAATCATCCGTTCCAAGGTCGAAGGGGAAAAGGCCACCACGATCCAGCAGCGCAAGCCGGCAAAGCTAATCAACCTCATGGACGCCTTGAAGCGCAGCCTGGCGGCGACTGCCCCCAAGAGACCGGCCGCCCGAATGCAGGCCCAGGCCCGCCCTGCCCGTGTGAAGGCGCGAGCAGGAGCTGCAAAGCGGACCTAAGATGCTTCGCTACTTTAGGGAAAAAGAAGTTAGCCAAATTCTGGGTATCAAACCCGGTCGCCTTAAGTATTGGAAACAAATCGGCCTGGTAGCGCCGTCCCTACGAGAGGGCATCCCCTGCTACGATTTTCAGGATCTGATCCATCTGAAAACCACCCAGGGACTGATCGCTTGTGGTCTGCCCGCAACCTCTCTGAAGCAGAGCCTTGATTCACTGAAGAGAAGGATTCCGGATGTAGGCAGAAATCTCAATAGCCAGCGAGTCTATGCTTTCGGAAACCGGATTTTGGTTCGCCACCGAAACCAGCTGATGGACACCCAGTCGGGGCAGATGGTCTTCGAGTTTGATGTGGCGGATCTTGCGGAGTCCGCCTCGGAGCGGGTAGTGAATTTCAGTTCCTCGAAAACCGCCGAAGAGTGGTTCGGAGAGGGCCTTCGCCACGACTCACCCGAGGGAAGTTTCTCGCTTGCGCTCGGAGCCTATGAATCAGCGATCCAGGTCGATCCCAATTATGTTGATGCCTACGTCAACATAGGCACGCTGTATTACGATCGGAAGAAGTTTGAAAAGGCTCAACGCTATTATCGTCAGGCTATCGCTCGAGACCCTCACCACGCCAAGGCCTCTTTCAATCTGGGAAACGTGCTGGATGAACTCGGCTGCACCGATAAGGCGATTGAACTCTACGAAAAGGCCATCGAAGTGGACTCGACTTTCTCGGACGCGTACTTCAATCTGGCAACAGCCTGCGAAAAACTCGGTACTCAAGATAAGGCAATCAAGTACTGGACCGGCTATCTTGAACTGGACCCCGATAGTCGACACGCCGATTTCTCCCGGAGGCGCCTGAAGCTTCTTCAATCTTTGTCTCTGACATCCTAAGCGCGTTAGCGTCCCCAAGAAGATCATGAAGTCCAAACCGTTTCTCATCGCAAGGCCTTTTGCTCCCCGCCCCAAAACGCGAAACGAACGCTTATAAAGAAATGGCCGACCCACTAGACTATTCCAAGGTGGAAAAGAGACCGCAAGCGATCAGCCGGGCGATGGAAGACTACCTAAAGACGATCTACCAGCAGGTAAGCCACGATGGCAGGATCTCGACATCAAAACTGGCCGAGGCCATGACCTGTTCTCCTGCCAGCGTGACCAACATGCTGCAAAAGCTGTCCGATTTGACACTGGTAGAATACACGCCCTACCAAGGCGTCAGCATGACACCTGCCGGGGCAAGGATCGCACTCGAGATCATTCGCCATCACCGCCTCCTCGAGCTCTATCTCTCTGAGATCCTTGGTTATACCTGGGACAAGGTTCACGCCGAAGCAGATCGGCTCGAACACGTCATTTCAGAGGAGTTTGAAGAGAAGATCGACGAAGCCCTGGGGCGCCCGAGCAAGGACCCCCACGGTCACCCCATTCCAACCAAGGACGGCAAGATTGACCTCAAGCACGCCGCCACTCTCTGGGAAGTGGCCGAGGGCCAGACTGTCCTGGTGCAAAGAGTGAGCGATCACAACCCGGAAGTCCTTCGTTATCTCGCCTCAATCGGCATCTATCCGGAAGTGACCCTCGAGGTCGTTAAACGATCTCCATTCAACGGTCCACTCTATGTTCAGGTCAAGGGGGAGGAGCATGGGCTGAGTGAGGAGCTGGCCCAGCAGATCAACGTGGCTGAGCCATGAAGGTTCCGCTAACGCCGATCCGCTTCCTCTACCGAGCACGTGATCAGTTTGGTAGCAAGAGAGCGATCATCGAAGACGAGGATTCCTGGACCTATTCTCAATTTTCCGATCGGTGCCATCGACTTGCCTCCCTACTACTTTCCTGGGGGATTTCTACAGGGGCACGCGTCGCTTTCCTGTCCTACAACTCGCACGCCCTGCTAGAGGCCTACTTTGGAGTGCTCTTGGCGGAAGCCGTCCTGCTACCTCTGAACGTCCGCCTTACCGCCAATGATTTCCGCCTGATTCTCAACGACGCAGAAGCGGATGTCCTCTTCTTGGATCCAGACTTCCTGCCCTCCATCGAGGAGATCCGTGGGGACCTGAGGACAGTCCACCGATTCGTTCAGCTTGATCCCGGCCATCAGAGGGATTGGATCGAGCCGCACGCCTACGATGAATTGATCCAGCAGCAGTCTCCCGCTCCCGACAAAGACGTCCGACCGATTGACGAAGATAGCACGGCAGAACTTTTCTATACCTCGGGAACCTCGGGTCAGCCCAAAGGGGTCATGCTGACTCATCGAAATCTCTACCTCCACGCATTGGAGGTTGCCCTGATGCTGGGAATACGTGACGACGACGTCCAGCTGCACACCATTCCCCTTTTTCACGTCAACGGATGGGGAACTCCACAGTTCCTTACCTGCGTAGGTGGATGCCACGTCCTGATGCGGAAGTTCGAGCCACAAACAACCTTTCGCTTGATTGAAAAGCACCGAGTGACCCTCTTCTGCGCGGTCCCCACGATGGCCCTGTCCCTACTGAACCATGCGGGGAAGAGAGACTATGACCTCTCCTCGATGCGTTTGGTCAACCTCGGAGGCGCCTCCTCTACCCCGGACCTGGTGAGGCGACTGGAAGAGACCTTTTCATGTCAGTGTGTTGCCGGTTACGGATTGACGGAAACCTCGCCCATAGTAACGCTTGCCTTCCCCAAAGCACATCTTGGCGAGAGGGGAGAGAAGCTACTCCAAACAAAGGCGATGACGGGTTATCCGATTCCCGGGATCGAATTGGAGATCCTGGATCATGCCGAGCAGCCCCTACCCTGGGATGGGACCACCGCTGGAGAGCTCGTGGTGCGAGGCGACACGGTCATGAAGGGCTACTGGAGAGAGAAGCAGGACGATCTGGCTCCCTCCGATGGCTGGTTCCGTACTGGTGACCTGGCGACCATCAACCCGCACGGCTACGTCAGGATCGTCGACCGTAAGAAGGACGTGATCATCAGCGGAGGCGAGAACATCTCCAGCCTGGAGCTGGAGAAAACCTTGCTTGACCATCCAGCGGTTCTGGAGTGTGCGGTGATCGGCGTTCCCAACAGTCGTTGGGGTGAAGTTCCCAAAGCCTTCGTCGTTCTGAGATCGCAACAAGCCACCAGCCAGAAGGAACTCTTGGCACACTGTAGACAGCAACTGGCCAGATTCAAGGTTCCACGTAGTATCGCATTGGTGGAAAGCCTGCCCAAGGGAGGTACGGGTAAAGTCATCAAGCGCAAGCTCCGCGAGGGCTAACAGGAGACGCGCGACGTTCAGACGTTTCGACGTGCGACATATCCTTGAAATTTCAGCTAAGTCGAGCCCCCAGGAAACACTGGCCCCATTCGAGAAAGAAACTTCCAGCTACTGGGGATTTGTGCGTCACTGCGTGGGAAAGAGTTGTCCGGCTCTCTCCTCGGAACCTGGGCTCATCTTGCTAACGGCTCAAGTCGTTCGCGGCTCTGTCCGACTTGGCTTCCTAACGCTGGTAGTTCACCCGTTGGCGGCACCTTCGGAAAACAGGAGACGTGCGACGTATTCTTGAAGTTCAGCTTAGCCTGCTGTCCTCGATCCGAACACGGCCATGCTATACTCCGGCTTGGACACAGCCGCCAAGGAGTACTGAAATGATTGTGGTCATGAAGTCCGATGCCACGCCCGATCAAGTCGAGAAGGCGATGAGGCGAATCGAGTCCCTCGGCCTGAAACCCCATCCGATCCATGGTGTGGAAAGAACAGTCATAGGTGCGGTAGGTGACGAACGTGGCAAGAGCGCCTTCGAAAGTCTGATCGAAATCGAGGGTGTCGAGAATGTGATCCCGATTCTCAAACCTTTCAAGCTAGCTTCGCGGGAACTGCAGGCGGAACCGAGCGAATTCAACGTCGGTCCAGTGCGGATTGGAGGCAAGGGATTTGCGCTGATCGCGGGTCCCTGCTCGGTAGAGAGCGAGGAGCAGATTCTAGATGTCGCGCGACAGGTCAAGGCAAGGGGAGCGAACATGCTTCGAGGAGGCGCCTTCAAACCCCGTACCTCTCCCTACAGCTTTCAGGGACTGGAAGACGAGGGGTTGAGGCTGCTGGCCAAAGCCAGGGAGGAAACCGGACTCCCCATCGTGACCGAGGTCCTCTCATCCGAGGATGTTGCGCGTGTGGCTGAGTTCACCGATGTCTTACAGGTAGGCGCTCGCAACATGCAGAACTATTCGCTCCTGAAAAAACTGGGCAAGACCGACCGTGCGGTGCTGCTCAAACGAGGAATGATGTGCACCATCAAGGAAACCTTGATGGCAGCTGAGTATATCCTCACCAGTGGTAATCCCCGCGTGATGCTGTGTGAGCGCGGCATCCGAACTTTCGAAGATTCGACCCGCAATACCCTCGACCTGGCAGCCGTTGCCCTGATGAAAGACTGGTCTCATCTGCCGGTCATCGTGGATCCAACCCACGGCACCGGGGTGAGGCAGCTGATTCCTCGAATGTGTAAGGCCGCTATTGCCGCCGGGGCCGATGGCCTCATGGTCGAAGTCCATCCGCATCCGGAAGAAGCATTGTCAGACGGTTTCCAGGCCCTTTTGCCCGACCAGTTTCTGGAGCTATCAACAGACATCAAGCCCTATTTGGCGATAGAAGGCAAACAGACCTGATTCAGTCCAAGAGAAGGCCCCTCCCGCCCTCGCCATCGATTCGTTAGGGCACCCCAATCATGTAGTCGGTGCTTCCTCCTCTCCGCTGACAACCCCGACGGCGCTCTGCTGGGGCTGGTGGGTATGAGCACGCTCCTCCAGATACCTCTCCGCGTCAATCGCAGCCTTGCAGCCCGCTCCTGCCGCCGTTATCGCTTGACGATACACCTGGTCGTGGACATCTCCCGCCGCGAAAACTCCTTTGACGCTGGTCCGTGACCCGTCGTGGACAACGAGGTAGCCATTGCCCATCTCAAGCTGCCCTTGGAACACCTCCGTGTTTGGCTGATGCCCGATCCCGATGAAGACCCCATCGGTGGGAAGCAGGGTTTCGGCGCCCGTCTTGATATTCTTGAGCCGGACAGCCTCTACCCGTAGCTGATCCGGGTCCAGGATTTCCTCGATCACCGAATCCCATATGAAGTCGATCTTGGGGTGATTGAGCGCACGCTCACCCATGATCTTCGATGCCCTCAGTTGATCCCGCCGATGCACGATCGTGACGGAGTCCGCAAACTTTGTTAGAAAGAGGGCTTCCTCCATCGCGGTGTCACCACCACCTACTACAACCACCTTGAGGCCCCGAAAAAAGTACCCATCACAGGTGGCGCAGGTGGAAACGCCGTGACCGAGCAACTTCGACTCCGACTCCAGACCCAGCAACATAGCCGAAGCCCCAGATGCGATGATCAGGCTCTCGGCCTGAAAGGTGTTCTGGTCTGTCTCGACAGTAAAAGGAGACTTCAGGTCGACCGAGCGGGCAACCTCCATCTGATACTTTGCGCCGAAACGCTCCGCCTGTTGCTTCATCCTTTGCACCAGATCAGGCCCATCCAGCCCTTCAGGAAACCCAGGGTAGTTTTCGACCATAGTGGTCAGGGTCAGCTGTCCCCCGGGTTCGTGGCCTTCCAGGACCAGCGGCTCCAGATTAGCCCGAGCCGCATAGATTGCGGCCGTTGACCCAGCACAACCCGAGCCCAGTATGATGACCTTGTAAGCCATTAGAATTCCTTTCTGCGCCGCCCGCTTTCAAGACCGACGCTGTGTCTGTAAGAGGAATAGTAAGCAGTGGATCAATTATCTGCTCTCACCCGAAGCTTTTTCGCCCATCATTCTCCTCAACCCTTAACTTCTCGCTGCCCTACTGCTCACTGCCTACTGACAAACTGCTCACTGACACACTGCTCACTACTCAATGCTCACTGACCTGCGGGCGGTTGGCTGGCCAGGGCAACCAGCGCTTCCCTCACCCGGATGATCTGCTCTGCCGTGACGGTAAGATGGCGATCTCCTCGTTGGCCGCCGGATCTCAACTCAACCGTCCCCTGATCGCCGATCCTGAACTCGCCCGGCTCCGAAAGTTGAAAATAGCCTCGATCTGGTCGAACTGCGTAAAGGACGCTGGTCAGATCCCAGGCAGATCGGTCGTAGGGCATCTTTCCGTAAAGCTCGTAGCCCTCTTCCAGGGGGTGAGACGCCTGGTAGCCGAAATCCTTCTGGATACTCTCGGCTGGATACTGGATCGATTCGCCAATCTCATAGCCGCTCATGACAATGGGAGTCGGCCACCGCGAGAGAAGTCGCCTCGATGCGTCCAGGTCGGTTCGAATATTGTATTCCCTGAATCCCTCGGGTCGTGGGATGCCGAAGTGTCCTCCCATCATGGACAAGAGCCCTACCTTGCGCGCAACCAGTTGGCGTCCGTCCAGGGGAGAGTGCCGATCCGGGGCAGAGTCGAGGAGACGCGCTAGATTGGTCGCGAACCCTACCACTACCACCGTGACTGCAGCATCCGGCTGAGCGGAAAGCGTGCGGCGAAGTAGATCCGTGGCATCCATCACTTGCTCGGGACGCAGAATCTTACGTGGGTAGCGCCAAACATTTCCATCACGGGCTTCGACGAGCTGCTTCACATAGCTTCCCGGTTCCGGGGTCATTCCATCCCGCACGAGTCCCACCGGAATCTGGGGCCGTCCGTAGAAGTGATTGACGAGGTCGGAGAAGGCAGCGGCGTAAAAATTGCCTTTACTAACCGTTACGGCTAAGAGAGCACACTCTTCCCTGCTCTGCAATGCGTGGATCACACCCAACGCCAGAGCATCGTCGATGTCGTTCCCCATGTCGGTGTCATAGATGATCCGCACCGATCCCTGACTTCGAAGCCCTTCCTTCGCTTCAGCCTCCCTGGAACAGCCGTACCCGACGGCGAGAAGTATGAGCAACAGACGCGAAAACGACTTCACTACTCTATTAAACCACCAGACCTCTCGCATCGGGACCCGCTGCCTGACTGAGCCGTGATCGAGCGAGCTCTTCCAACCCTTCTCCGATCAACGCTCATCGGCGCCGAAGACACCACTCGACGGCGTTCTTCATAAGACGCTGGTACATGGGATGCAAGAGCGGCTCGATCGGATGTCCACTGGCCAGATGGCAAACCCGCCCGCTTCCGACTTCACGAACCCAGCCTGCCGGAACGGCAATTCCATTGTCCATCCGACTCTGAAGGATGAGATGGACCTGGGTCTCGTCATAGAGGACAGGAGTGTGCTGTTCGTCGGCGGTGCTAAAGTCGGTGACCCCTTCGGTGATCGGGTGGCTTCGGTCCGCCACTTCGATGCGGAACCTCTCGAAGGGACCGTGCCCGATGTAGCGTCCGCCTACTAGCTGCAGGTAGGGACCGGAAGGTGGATACAGACCCAACGAATTGTGCAGATTCAAGAAAGCACCACCCTTCTCGACGAAGGCGACGACCGCTTGCTCCTGCTCCAGGGTCATCCAGGTCTGGATCTTTCCATGGAGAGGATCCTCCAACTCCCGCAGCTTATCCCGTCGCCCATCGGTCCGGGGCACTTGCCGTCCATCGCGTAAAATCAAAAGAAGCTGAACCTTCTCCAGATTCTCAGCCGAGAGGGTCTCGACATCGACCGAAAAATGAGGAACTACTCCGGTGGCCTCGAGCACCTTCCCTAGCGCTTTTTCGATCGGGGCCGGTGGATGCGGTGAGTCCCCGTAGATCACCAACGCATTTGGCCGCGAGGCAGCGGGATCAGGGGGCTTCCCGTAGAAGGGCGCCGAAGGAGCCGTTAGTTCACGGAAGACATGCTCGATGAGATCGGCCCTTGGCCTGGTGTGGGTGGTCCAAAACAACAGATCGTAGGAGATCCGCACTCGGCTCTGGACCTCCTCGAGCGAGTAGCCTGCGGCGATATCGTGAGCCACCTGAATCCTGACCTCCGTTAGAACGGAGCGGAGCCGGCCTAGCGTGTTGCTGCCCTCCCAGGAACCGAAGCCTGGGACTACGCGCCTCGGGGCCAATTTCTCCAGCTCGGATAGAGCCGAGATCCACGGGAGAATCTCCTTGCCCTCAGCCACTGCACGAGTGCCATTGAAGACCAGTGGTCCGCCAAACAGGATCCTTTCATTCGGAAGGAAGACTGCCCCCGCACCTTCGATTCTCACGGAATCCAAGGGAATGAATTCGACCGGGTGAGACGCATCGCCAATCGGACTCCGAGTCTGCATCGTCTCCACCTGGGAAGCGGAGATTCCCTCCCCGGCTTGCACTAAGCGAGAACCAATCTCCGGCGACGTAATGATGCGCTGAACCCCGCTGCGCAGCAAAGCCTGGACGATGGGGATTACCGGGTCCGAAGTAAGACGGTGACCCGGGTCGTACCAACGTTTCCTTGCAGGATCATAATCACGATTCGATCCCCAGTCCGGATCACTCCACAGGTGAGTCAGGACCAGCCGCTTTACCGACTTCCCCGATCTCTTGGAAACCTGGTTCAGAAACTCCGAGACCGGCGTGCCTCGTGGAAGATCCACCAGCAGGATATGATCGTCGAGCTCGATCCAGCCGCAGTTAGCATTGCCGTATTGATAGGAAAAACCGGCTACATGAATTCCAGAGGCCAATTCATCTCGATGGGGAAGCATTTGCTTGCCTCGCTCTGCACCAGCTATCGAACTAGTCAACGCAAGACTCAACGTGAGCACTCGAATCGTCAGTTTCGATAAAAGGGCCATGGTTGGCGCGGAGTATTGAGAGCCTTTGCCAAATGAAAGAAGATCCTTGAGCCCTGAAGCCAATCGCGAGGCGATTTCCTCAGGTCTACTTTGGACGGATTGTTTCGCGTTATTCATCTATCTTGCTCCGAACGGCTACGGATGGACTGTGCAAATTACATCAACCTGGCATGCCTATTCCAGCCAGCACCACCGTAAACCAGATAATCGCACCGACACAAATCCAGGCCAGGACAAATCCTCCCAGACCCATCCTGCTTGGCATTGGGATTTCAAGATCGGCAACAGGAATCAACTTTCCTGTCTCCATGGGTAGAGGATCATCGGGCAGAGTACAGGGCTGCTTGACAACTTCTCCGGGACGAACTGGGGTCCGGATCAAACGAAAAAAATCGTCCAGCTTCTGCGTGGGTGTCCGGCGGGTGAGCAGACTCGCGGCAACACCTGCGATTGCTCCCGAGGAGAGATAAACAAGAATCTGGTAGGGGAGCCGGGTCCGATAGGTCATCACACCCTCCCCAGCAGACACAGCCTGCATAATACCGGGAACGTGGAGATAGAGCCATTCCCGGACCAGGCCCGGGAAATAGTCGATATTCTGCTGCCAGAAATCGGAGCCGCCCACGGCAGCGATTGCCTCAAAGGGATTGTGTTCCTGGGTGAGATACCAGGCGAAAGCAGTGGCCAGGGTTGAAGCCCAGACCGCCTTGGTCGTGTACCTGCGCCAAGTAATCCCGAACCAGAAGGCCAGCCCCATGAAGGTGGGGATGGGTTGCACGTAACGGGTCAAAACCTGGATCACGTTGTCGAACTGGGTCAACATCAGGAGAGCTAGTGCCACTAGTCCCAGGCCGCTGAGCCGGCCTACCATAAGGTAGTGAGAGCCATCTTTCCCAGGGTTGAGGAATCGCCTGTAGAGATTCTCCGTAAACAGTCCCGACCCTACCACCATCTGGGCGTCACAGGTACTCATGACCGCGGCCAGCAGAGACGCCATGAGCAAGCCTACCAGGCCGTGCGAAATCGTAGGCAGAATGTCGTGAGCAGCGCGGCCGAAAACTTGATTTGCAAAGGCAGCCAAGGCGCCGGGATCGCTCTGGATTTCCTGGATCTCGCCGGCCGCCAGATAGTCATTTCCAGGCGTCAGATAGATGATGACACAGGCCAGACCCGTGAAGGTCCACGCTATGGTGCAGAAGCGCTTCACAAAGTTACCTACGGTGAAGCCAAACCGCCCCTCGAATTCGGTCTTTCCAGCTCCACATACACCCATGATGTGAGGCTGGACGACGATTCCAATCAACCCGGTCAGGGCGAGCATCACCACGTAAAAGAATGTAATGGGCTCCTGTCCCATCTTGCTGGTTACTTCCTCGGTCAAGGTCAGGCTCAACAATTCAACTCCGGATCGCCCTGGGACACCCAAATGGAGTGCCTCGAATCCGCCGAGGGCCCCCGAGACTCGGGACGCAACCTGAAGGGCGAAAGGCAGCAAGAGGAAGGAGAAGATGATGGTCAGGATTCCTTGAACGAAGTCAGTAATGATAGCGGCTCCAAGTCCCCCCGCCATTCCGTACACCACAAACATCACGGTCATGCCAGCGATGGCATACTCCATCGGAAAGTACGCTCTACCGGTGGCTGGATCTACGCCCCCGGCCAGCCCCTGGATCATTTCGCCGCTACCGTAGAGAGCAGCCGCCATGAAGACAACGGACATGAGTACGCCCAGGATGGAGTACAGGATTGCCGTGGACGAATCGTATCGCGCCTGAAAGAAGTCGCTGGTGGTGAGAGCCCGCATGCGGCGAAAGACCGGTGCGACGATCCAGTAGAAGGGTGTGGCCCAAAGCCACAGAAACTGGTACCAGATCCCGGCGAGCCCATAGCGAAAAGACCCGGCGGCCACACCTACCGCCTGGTCGCTACTGGTTCCAGACCCGAAGGCAAAGAACATCATGAAGACCTTCCCAAAGCGGCGGCCTCCCATGAAAAAGTCTGTCGCATTCTTTATTTTCTTATAGGAATGGACTCCGATGATCGTGACCCCGATCAGGTAGGCCAACAGCACCAGCCAATCGATCCAATGAAGCCCCAGTAGGTAGGCGCTTGCCAAAATCATAGGGTTTTCTTAGCCAATCCCAAAGGGTTCGGTCCGATCGGGTAAAATCGGACTTCAAGAGAATATCAGTCAGACCCTCGGCCGGGAAGCAGACGGAGACAATAGGCAATGCCGAATGGCTGTGATATCGTGCCCTCCTGGTCGGGCCCAAGATGTCTCTCAGACAAACCAGAAACAGTATACGCCAACCTACTACCCGCACCCAGCCTGAGCTCGTGAAGAATCAAGGACAAGCGAAGGAGTGGAGGCTCAACGGCGATAGAAGTCTTGTGGATGGGGATGGATAAAACCGCACTGCTGAACAAGCTCCGGGAACTTTCTTCGCTAGTGGCCGAAGACCGAACGCTTCAGGTGGTGGTGATCGTCATACTCTCGCTCGCCGCAGCCAAGGTCGTGGACTGGATACTGACAAGAGTAGTCCTGCGCCTGACTCGGAAGACGGCGACCGAAATTGACGACATCATCGTTGCCATGTTGCACCGTCCAATCTTCAATACGGTGCTGTTGGTAGGACTCTTGATTGCCTGGTCGGTAGCTGAGATTCCCTCGAACATCCAGGGATACGGCTTTGCTGTATTCCAGACCTCAATCGTCCTCATATGGCTCATCTTCCTCGTGCGCCTGGCGACCCTGGTCCTCAACTGGATGAGTGGCAGCCGGCGGCGTTTTCGGATGGTCCAACCAGTGACGCTACCCCTGTTCCAGATCGGGGTGAAGATCTTTATCCTCGGTGGAGCCATCTACTTCGTTCTTCTTTTTTGGGATGCAAATCTTACGGCCTGGCTCGGCTCTGCCGGAATCATAGGCATCGCGGTAGGATTTGCGGCTAGAGACACGCTGGCAAATCTGTTCGCCGGAGTCTCCATTCTGGCGGATTCTCCCTACAAGATGGGTGACTACGTCATTCTGGACACAGGAGACAGGGGAGAAATCACTCACATCGGGATCCGCAGCACCCGGATGCTGACTCGCGATGACATCGAGATCACCATTCCCAATGCCATCATCGCAAACTCCAAAATCCTCAATGAAAGTGGCGGGCGCTGGCTGAGAGAGAGGATTCGGATCCCCGTAAAGGTGGCCTATGATTCGAATATCGATGAGGTCCGACAAGTTCTAGTGGAGGTCTGCAAGACGGACGATCGCGTCTGTCGGGATCCCGAACCTCGGGTTCGCTTTCGTCAGTTCGGGGACTCCGGTCTGCTCTTGGAGTTGTTGTGCTGGATCGAAGAGCCGGTCTTGCGGGGTCGAGTCAAGGACGCACTAAATTGTGCCGTTTTGACTGCCTTCCGCAATGCGGGCATCAAGATACCCTACCCCAAACGCGATGTCTATTTGAGGACTGGCCCTGCTGACACTTCCGAGAACCCGACAGACTAGTCCCAAAACAAGTAGATGGAAGTAGATTAAACCACGTGCCTGAAATGCCAGACCTGACGGGTATTCTGGAGTTCGACAAAGAATCTTCAGAGAGGCCCGAAAGGAGGCATTTCAGGTGAAGAAAACGCATAGCGCAATCCTCCGAAAACGGGAAGCAGAGGTGGCCACTCGGTTGAGCCCCAGCTGGAATGGTCAAGCTCCAAAAACGGTCCTTTCGTCCGACGGGATCAGCTACGAAGTCTCGGAGAAGATTCACGCCGTCAGTTACGGCGGGCTGGGGCTGTTGCAGCAGGTCGTGAAGTGGATCGGGCAAGGTCTGGGCCCAATAACCAGCGAGTTTCTTCCAACGGGCGGAGATTGATGTGGCTGGGAGCATTGCCCCCACTAGCGGCGAATGCAAGGAAGGGATGGAGATCAGCTACGACGGGCAGTGGGGCTACGCGCCGCTGATCGTGACGCTGGCCCAGAGGGGCGAAGTGCTCTATGCCGTCAAC
>CAUZIZ010000115.1:0-18070 GCA_963579905.1 Acidobacteria bacterium UBA6911
CCCGTCTTGGGGCAACGTCTTTGGGGTCGCCCGGTGAGCGACCCTCACGCCGGTAAATATGAGGAATAGACCTCATTGCGACAACGGGGAGGGGCAGGCGGGAACTCCGCCTCTCTCTTACCCGCGTATTGCCGACCGGAAACGCGTTGGCAATAACGCTTTCAGCGTAGCAGAGGCTGGCTGACATTAACCCAGGGTAGCTCGCTTCGCATTGCAACCCTGGGCTACCCGCAGTAACGCCTTCGGCGTAGGACAGGTCCCGTTCACCACGCTGTCCGGAGGGTAGAGACGTGCGACGTATTCTTGAAGTTTCAGCTTAGTGCGTGCCTCGTTTCCCGCTTGCGATATTCGTGCTACGATCCTAGGCCCTTATGACTCTCGATATGACTCTCGATTTTTTCGAGCAGTTTCGAGCCAACCTATCAGAGTTTCCCGATCGAGTCGCGCTGCAGGGACTCTACGAGGACAGCAGGGAAAGCTTCTCCTATCAACAAGTAGCCGACGAAACTGCCAAGATCGCTCTGTTCCTCCAAGCTTCCGGCGTCGAACCCGGTCAGTCGGTTGGAATCCTCATGGAGAACCATCCGCGCTGGGGGATCGCCTTCCTCGCGGCCCACAGCGCAGGAGCCGTGATCGTTCCCTTCGACATTCAGCATTCAGACGAAACACTCGCCAATCTCATCCAACATGCAGGATGCCGATTCCTGATCTCCTCCGCTCGCTTCTACCCTAGACTCGACGGCATACAAGAGCTGTTGCTAGAGCCTCTTCCAATCCTGGTCGCGGGCGATTCTCCCAGCGAGGACAGAAGCTGGGATCGAGTACTCGAGGATACCGATTCCACACCTCCGCTGCCGCTGGTCCAGCGGGATCTGGACGATCCCTACCTGATCATCTATACCAGCGGCACCACCGGCAACCCAAAAGGTGTGGTTCTGACTCGACGCAATGTGTACTCCAACACCATCGAGTTGCTGAAGGTCGTTCAAGGGACTCCAGAAGACCACGTGCTTTCCGTGCTGCCCCTCTACCATGTGCTCGCGCTCATGGTGAATTTCATCATCCCCCTCTACATGGGAGGTCGAGTCACTTACCTTGATGTCCTCGACGCCCAGCGCATCATGAAGGCATTCCGTGAGGAAGGCATCACAATCTTTGTCTGTGTCCCCCAGTTCTACTATTTGCTGCACCGCCGAATCCGGCAGGAAGTCCAGGCCCAGTCCTTCTTGAAGAGATCCCTCTTCAGGAGACTTTTGAGCCTCTCGCATTTCTGCGAGGAGAGGCTCGGGCTTCATCCTGGCCGCTGGTTTTTTTCTCCCATTCACAAGCAATTCGGCCGACAGTTCCGCATCTTCGGAGTGGGAGGCGCTCGCTTCGACGCTGAAGTGGCCAGGGCTCTCCGCGACCTGGGGTTCACCTTTGTACAAGCCTACGGAATGACCGAAACAGCGGCCTTGGCAACGGTCAGTCCCGCGGGCTCTGACGGCCTGGGATCGGTTGGCAAGCCTCTCTCCCACGTGCAGATCAAGATCGATTCACCCAATGAACAGGGCATAGGTGGTGTGCTTATCCGGGGTGACAATGTCATGTCGGAGTATTGGCAGAACCCCGCGGCTACTGCAGAGGTGATCCGGGATGGATGGCTAGACAGTGGGGACCTTGGGTACCTTTCACGCGATGGATTCCTGAACATCACTGGTCGCCAGAAGGATGTCATCGTCCTCTCGTCCGGCAAGAACATCTATCCTGAGGAACTCGAACACTTCTATCAAAGCAACTGTCCCTTCATCGAAGAGATGTGCATTGTCGGGGTAGCGCCGAGCGGCGCCGAGACACAGGAGAGGCTGCATGCCGTCATCGTCCCAGACTTCGACTACCTGAAGAGCCAGCGGGTGGTCAATTCCTACGATATGATCCTCTATACGCTCGAGACTCTTTCCCGCCAACTGCCCTCTCACCAGCATGTCCTGAGCTTCGAGATACGGACCGAGCCCCTACCCCGAACCACGACTCGAAAAATAAAACGCTTTGAAGTGATGGATCAGGCGGTAGGTACAGCGTCCGGTTCCGCGGACCGTTTCGAAGAAGCCACTGCTCCGCAGGGCACGGTCGAGGAGAGGATCTTTGAATTGCTTCGTCAGGTCAAGAACCCTCCCCTGATCCATAGAAAGATGAACCTGGAGCTGGATCTGGGCTTCGACTCATTGGGACGAGTGGAGTTCTTTTCAACGGTTCAAGAAACCCTGGGCGTGCGAATCTCGGATAGTGCTGCCGCAGAAATCTTCACCGTCGAAGATCTGGTGGCCTTGGTTGTAGACCTAGTGGGAGGAAATGACGTCAAAGCGAAGGACGTGCGACAGTCCTGGACCGAGATCCTGAACGAGGACTTCGACGCGGCCGATGCCCAGAAGATAGGGGAGATCCTGGTCCGCCGCCCGGTGATGGAGCCAATCTTCTACCTCACGGCCAAGCTCGTCCACTTCCTGTCCAAGATCCTGTTCAGAATCAAAGTGACCGGGCGGGAGAACCTGCCACGGAAGTACCCCTTCATGCTCTGTCCCAACCACTTGAGCTTTCTGGACTCGTTCTTGGTAGTAGGCGTTCTTCCTTATCACGTCATCAAGCAGATCTTCTTTCTGGGATACAGTGATTATTTCGGTGGCCGCTACATGTCCAAGCTGGGAGGTATGATCAAGGTCATCCCGGTGGACTCTGACCGTCACTTGAGACAGGCCCTTCGTCTAGGCGCAGAAGGGCTTCGCCGCAACCTGGTACTCTGCGTTTTCCCCGAGGGGACACGTTCCATCGATGGCAGTCTCAAACCGTTTCGAAAAGGACCGGGAATCCTGGCCACTGAGCTGAATATCCCCGTGGTCCCAGTTGGAATCAAGGGGACTTATGAAGCCTGGTCCAGGGGTTCCAACAAGATTCGGCTACATCCTGTAGAAATCCACTTCGGCAAGGTCTTCTCCCCGGACCCTTCGGAGACCTCCGATGCCGTGACCCAGCGCCTTTTCCAAAAAGTGGATGAGTTGATCACCCCCGAGAATACTGCTTAAATGGTCAGGGATGATGGCTGCTCCAGCGTTCCCGGTCGCTGAATTTGAGTATCTGGATACTCTCTGGTTTCAAGTCTCTGGAACCCTCTGCAATCTGCGCTGCTCCCACTGCTTCATCAGCTGCTCTCCCGAGAATCACACTTTGGAAATGATGGAGACCTCACAGATCTTCCAGAATCTGGAAGAGGCCAAGCGGCTGGGCGTCAAGGAGATCTACTACACCGGGGGAGAACCCTTCATTCACAGGGATTTCCTCCACATCCTGGAGCGGACTCTGAATGACTTTCCGACCTCCGTTCTGACCAACGGCTTACCCATCGATGAGAACCGCGCCGACCAACTCCAGAGAGTAGCTGAGGCTTCTCCGTACTCCTTGGAGATTCGGATCAGCCTCGACGATTACGAGCAGGAGAGAAACGATGCTGTCCGGGGAAAAGGGACATTCCGGAAGGTTCTTGCTGCCTATAAGCGACTCTACGACAGGGGGCTGCTTCCGATCCTGACGGTGACGGAGATCCGAGACTACCTGGAACCGAAAAGGCCCGGAGAGGGAACCTACGACAAGTATGCCGATCTGCTCAGGTCCATCGGTGTCGGCCGTCCTAGAATCAAGCTCATCCCGGTCTTCGAGATGGGCATGTTGGACGCTCCCAAACGTCCTTCCTACGTGACCCATGACATGATGGAACACTTCGATCCAAGACTGCTTCAGTGTTCATCATCCAGAATCGTGACCCACAAAGGAGTCTACGCTTGCCCCATCCTGGTAGGCGAGGAAGGGGCACGCATGGGCACCTCTATCGGGGATGCGTTGCGACCCTGTTCGCTCTACCATAGCTCCTGCCACACCTGCTATGCCACCGGTATGACCTGCAAGAACCACTGACCTTTTGTGTGGCGAGGAGCTCATGGAGACATATTCCAAGGTCGCGTTGTTTGGCGGCGTCTACAATAACTACTTAGCCCTGGAATGCTTGCTGAAAGACTGCGAGAAAGTCGGGGTAGATGCCATCTTCTGCCTCGGGGACATGGGCGGATTTGGTCCGCATCCTGACCGTTCTTTCCCCTATCTTCGGAACGGACAAATACGGAGCATGGCAGGGAACTACGACATCTCTCTGGCCCAGGGGAAGGAGGATTGCGGCTGCGGCTATACGGATCCCCGCGATAATCACTTCGCCCAGATCAGTTACGAATACACCTTCGAAAACACGGCGCCGGAAAACAAATCCTGGCTGGGAACTCTCCCCCCTTCGCTTCGCTTCGCCCTCGGCCCCCTGCAGGTCGAGTTGTGCCACGGCTCACCCCGCCAGACCAACGAGTTCCTGTGGAAGAGCGCATCTCCCGAGCATCTCCTGTTCAAGTTCACCCAGGAGTGTAATGCCGAGGTCGTCTGCTGTACTCACACCGGTATCAAATGGCATCGCGCTCTGGCTCAAGGGCGGCACTTCTTCAATGTTGGAGTCATCGGTCGACCCGAAAATGATGGAGCCACGAACGTCTGGTACACGCTCCTGGAGTATGAGGGAAGGAAATTAAAGTGGGGGTTTCGCCCTCTCCATTACGATCACGAAGTTCTGGTCAAGGAGATGGAAAGGGAGGGCCTGCCTGAACCCTTCATTACCACCACCCGCAGCGGCTGGTGGACCACCTGCCTGGAAATCATGCCCGCCAAGGAACGAGCCTGCGGCCTTTATTGATTCATTTCAGCTGAAACTCGCACGATTCGTCGCACGTCTCCTGTCCTCCGAAGGTGCCGCCAACGGGTGAACTACCAGCGTGCCGAAGCCACGTCCGACAGAGCCGCGAACGACTTGAGCCGTTAGCAAAACGAGCCAGGTTCCGAGGAGAGAGCCGGACAACTCTTCCCCACGCAGTGACGCACAATCTCCCAGTAACCGGAAGTTTCGTTCTCGAATGGGGCAGCGTAGCGGGGGTGGAACTGATCTGAAACTTGAACGATTCGTCGGAACGTCGCTGAGGAAGAGCATCTATAGATGTAGGAGCGAATCACAGCCGCGCACGGGGCCGAATGTCAGCAAGATCCCACCCGGTTCCGCGAAGTAAGCGGAACTGAAGCCTTCAGCTGAACGATTCAGCGCGAAGTCACTCGTTCCGGAGGCGCTGCGCCGCCTCGGCCATTGCCCGCAGCTTCAGATATGCCTCGTCCGGGGGTATGGGATTGGTGTGGGAGGGAGCGAAGCCACAATCAGGGTTCAGCGTGATCCGCTCTTTGTCGACATAGCGGCAGGCTTCCTTCACCATGCCCACGATCTGATCTGGATCAGGGATCTCTACGGCACGAACGTCAACACAGCCAAGCCCCAATTCCATTTCCTCCGGAAAATTCTCCAGGACCTCGAGGGAACCAGCGTTGGGCAACGCGAACTCCATCACCAACTGGGAAACCTTGAGCTCCTTGAGGAAAGGCATCAGGTAGGAGTAATCCCCCCGGAAGCCCGTCTGGCGGTTGTAGTGGGCTCGGCAGAAGTGGACCCCCGTCTTTACGTTCAGTCCCTCTACCACCCGATTGATGGAGTCCATGCTCAGGTGAATCTCACGCTCTACTTCCTCGAAGTGATCGCGGTAGCCCTCATCCACGAAAAGCGAGAGCCAGGGATCGTCCAGTTGGATGAAATGGACTCCTTCGCTCTGAAGCCGTCGACATTCTTCCTTTAAAATAGGCAGGATAGCCTCCAGGAAGTCTTCCCGAGTGGGATAGGCGTCGTGCGAAAAATCGGGATGCCAGAGCCGTCTAGACAGGATGTAGGGAGAGGGAAGGGTCACCTTGACCGGGCGAGAAGTATTGGCCAGGAGGAATCTGCTGTCGTCCAGCACCAGAGGTTGGTCGTATTGGATAGGCTGGACCACCGCCGGATACCGCAGTGGCGACTTGGCCTCCGATGGCGGCAGCACCTGCCGGGATCTGGGGTTGAAATAGTTGCCATCATCGAGGATGGCTGATCCGTCCAAGGCGTCGCGTTCGAAACCCGAGACTCTCTGGGCGAATATCTTCACGTAGCTCTCACGTCGATACTCTCCGTCCGTGATGATGTCTATGCCAGCCATGTCCTGGAGCTGAATCGCAAAGAGAACCGCGTTGTCCAGCCGCTGCTGGAACTCTTCTTCGCTTATTCCTCCGTCCCACCGGCGCTGGAACAGGTCCAGGACCCATTGAGGGCGCGGGAGGCTTCCGACGACAGTCGTAGGAAATAGCCGAGTCTGATTCATGAGCTCACTCCCGAGCGTCCGACTGGATCATGGTTTCGGCGAGGGCAAAGACGCAGGAGCTTCGATCTCCACCGATACTGTCTCGCCAGGCATCTATCACGAAGGGAGTTCCGGGGATCGGCGATCCATCCAACTCCACTGTGGTTTCGTCGGAGAATAGCAGTAGGGTGAAAAACTCGAATCCCTCACTCAAGGGTCCATAGGCGATGACAGGCGGCTCCTTGACGCTCCAGCCCGCAACGATTCGGTGACCTTCTGTCTCCACGACCCAGCGGGGGGAGTCGTGGGTGGACCCTTGTCGCTGAAAGTCGGCCTTGACGATGGGAGCGTCGGGTGAAGGTACAGTCCCCATCTTTAAGAATCGACTATTGATCCACTCTCCTACTCTGGGATTGTCGGTGCAGACAAGGTTGATCCCTGCCGCCGGTATCACCAGATGGAGAGTGTTGCCTTCGCCGGCTTCGCTATATCGAGTGTGGTAGAGGCTAAACCTCGCGCTAGGCGCTTCTGCACCTGGCGGCTTGATCACATTGATCCAGTGCTCTCCCGACCAGACTAGTTCCCCCGAATTCAGAGCGGGTCTCGACATCTCATTCCTCCTTGTACGATTGGTAGCCATGGTAATAACTTGAGGGTACAGTGGCAATCGCCGGCTCGGGAATGAACGGTAGGTTTGGAAGTGATAAAAGGAGAACCTGAGAGATAACCATCGCCACGAGGTTTCTTAACCCGCATTTCTCATCGCGTGCTGGCAGAAATGCCCATACTGGACTCTACTGAACTGTAATCTTTTGCATTGATTCACAGAGGGAAAGAACCTGCACTGATTAATCCGTTGAAGGAAACATGAAGGGTTGGGGCTGGGATCAAAATCCAGCACGCCGTCCCAACGCATGGGTTCTTCTCTCCTTCTGCTCTGAGCCGACGCGCCCAATCTACGGCCCAGATCGCCAGGAAGAGTTCTGTTTCGATCATAGGATCTCCTGTGGCAACATGTTCTGCGCTAGCCCTCCTCCATAGTTCGGGAATCGGCCAGTATGAAGCTTCATTCAAAAGGTGTGCCGGGCACCACGGATACCGATTTCGAAGGGATCAGACCGGCCACAGATGCCGATGCGTGACGAAAGATTGCCTCTCCTCGATGACGACGGTGGCGCTCTGGCGCCCCGAGAAGCATATCCTGAATTCGCCTATGAGTTCGGCCCCAGAAAGCACCTGAGCGATCATTGGCGTGTCGTGGCCCGACGCAAGGGGGTGATCCTGACCTTGGTTGTGACGGCTCTCGCCATCTCGACCGTCTACACGTTTCGACAGCCCCCACTTTATCGAGCTACCACCAGGGTGGAGATCAAACCTGAGTTGGCCAACGTCCTTCCCTACCAGGACTTTGAGCGAAGCTCGGCCGCCTCACAGTACCGAGGTTATCTGAATACCCAGATAGAGCACCTCACCAGCCACAATCTTGCCCGGCGCCTGGTCCTGGCAGCCGGCCTGGAGCGCCAAAGCGAGTCAAGACAGGAAGCGGCAGTGTGCGCAGCAGTGTGGGACTGGTTGACTGGATAGAACAACGGAGAGCGCAGCCGACGGCTGACGAGGGAAGAACAAATCCAGCAGAGAATCGGCGAAGTCCTGGGCGCGGTTTCGGTCGTGCCGGCGCCAAACTCCTACATCATCGAAATCAATTACACCTCGTCCGATCCGGAGTTGGCTGCGCGTCAAGTCAACATCCTCGCCCGGGAATACATCGAGTACAGCCTTCAGGCCAAGTACGACTCCACCAACCGTGCCACAGAGTTCTTGCAAAAGCAGCTTGTCGACCTGAAGGCCAAAGTCCAGGAAACCGAAGAAGCCCAGCTTCGCTACGCCCGAGCCCACAACATTCTGAACGTCAACGAAAAGCAGGATGTCGTTCTTCAGACGCTCGCTGACCTCAATAGGGAGTTGACAGAAGCTCGATCGGCCCGCATGTTGCGTATTCCGGTGAAACCGGCCACCGAATCCGGAGGAAACCGGCCGGGTCGGAGCGAAGCGACGCTGGAGGTTGATAATCATGTTCCAGGTGGCCGGTTTGAGTCAATCCCCATGACGCTCATTGGGTAAGAACGCATCATCTCGTCTCTCCTTTCTTGAGTGAGTTGCCGATGCAAAGTTTGCATCAGCAGATTGTTGTTTCCATTGTTGACTCAGAGTCCTGAGTCGGCTTCTGAGATAATCCCAGTAGGGATCCGAGACCGGTTGTTGTCTGACTTCCTGAATCAGAGGTTCGAAGTAGCTCAGGGAGGTGATCGCTCCTCCGGTGTGACCATTGAGCCAGGCGATGTGCTTGCGGGCGCAACCCAGGAGCAGAGCCTGCTCGATCTGCTGCAAGGACAGACCCTGGTGGTAGAAGCAAACGGCCAGCTGGCGGTCCGCCGAGGAGAAGGAGCACTGGACGCCGGGGGGCTCGAGCTACAGACGGGCGATCTGATCGACGTATTGGGATTGGGCCGCTTCAGGCTCCCGAGCGGGGGATCTTCGGTAAGGCCAGAAGGGCTCGCTGATCTGGAGGCGGGTGTGCTCGTGTTGATTGCGGGCGAGGGTGAGCTGACAGAGGCCTCGAGACTGGAGTTCACCCAGATAGGTGGAGAGGGAGCGGCGAGACTTGCGCAAGGCCCGAGCCAGCTGGGTGGGCGAGACAGTCAGTTCACCGGTGGAGCGATCCGCTTTCAGGCACAGATAGACGAAGAGTTTGAAGGCCCCGTCGGAGACGTGCTCCATGGCCTGCAGCATCGGAGCACCGGCGGCAAACCAGCCGGCTTTGACTTTCAACTGCGGTGTTGGACTCATGATTCGTCCTCCTGCTTGGCGGGGCGATGACGATGCCGGCGCATGGAAGCCCCTTCGAGGTCGATGCGGTAGGCATTGTGGACTAGACGATCCAGGATGGAATCAGCGGTGGTCGGATCTCCGATCTGCTCATGCCAATGGGTGACGGGGAGCTGAGAGGTGAGGATCGTAGATCGACTGTCATGCGGTCCTCGCAGATCTCGTAAAAGTCCCGTCGCTCCCAGCCAGGACGGATGTTTGCGGCGACGCAGTAGACCAGCGATGAGAAATGCGGGTTAGTCGCCGATGCTCTCGACTGTATGCGCTGGAAAACGCCTATCGGGCACCCAGTCCATCGGCTGTAAGCCGCCTTCTGACTTCCTTGTGGATATCTGTAAATTGGAGAATGAAGCGACGATGCTCGCTATCCTGCCAGTCGTACAGCTCGAAGGACCACCACCATACGCCTTCGGCTCCTCCGGTGAGAGCAGTCCACGCCATCTCCAAAAGGGCCTCTTTGGTTGGGCGTGGATCCGCCTCGAGCGGAATCTTCTGCCGAAGGGTTTCGGTCGCGTATTCGTACCAATCACGGCGTCCGTGGCCTTGAAGCACCATCCAGACCGGACGGTTTCCCGCCAACCTCGTGGCCTTTGATGTAGCTCGCTCGACGTAACGTTTCCAGTCAACACCTTCCTTATAAGGGTAGATGTCCAGTCCAAATACGGACGCGAAGGGAAGGAACTGGCGAACCCATCTGGTTTCAGCGGAGGCAGCATCCACGTGAAAGATGCCTTCGATTCCGCATTCCTTGAGACGATTATAAGCCGACTGAAATCGCTCAACTGAGGGCTGTCGCGTAGGCCCCTCGAGGGGAAATCGGTATCCAGGTTCATCCGGAGCATAGACGCCCGCGAATGCAGGGTGAGTACAGGCGGTCTCGAGGACGGCGTCCAGCCAATCCTCGGGAATCGCGGCTGGCTGCCAACTGTCAAAAACTAGTCGAACGCCCAGCTCAGCAGCCCGATCCAAGTCCTTGCGCCACTGTTCGGGCTTCAGTCTCGGGCTGCGCCAATACAGCGTGTGTGTGAAGCCTAGATCGACCAGAAACTGGAAATACTCCACATCCAGGTTACGAGGAGCGCTCCAGGAACCGAAGACCGGCCGGTGATCAACCGAGGGGCGCCGTCTGGCAGGTACTTCGGCATCTTCCTGGCTCGAAGCCTGACAGGAAAAGAGTGAAATCAAGGCGAGGAAGAAAAGCCGTTTAGTCAGGATCGAAAGCCGACGACGCTCAGCCCCAGCCACTTCAGTCCAGATCCCAAGGGCGGATCGGATCGTCCAACTCGTCCTTGGACTTCAAGGCCTCTCGGAACTTCTCTTCGAGACCTTCCTGACGTTCCTTTTCATCAACGAAGGCCTTGTCGAATAATTTTGCAGCCTTCTGCTTGCGGTCTTTGACATCTTGCACCGCATTCTCGAACGAATAGTCCAACTTCTTTTTCTCGGAATGAAGGACCAGACCTGTCTGGGTATTCACCAACAGACTGGCTTGACAGCAGGGACACTCGACTTTTACGTTCTTCGACTCAGCCATAGCAACATCATTCTAACAGGCCAGATCACGAATGCGGGCTAAAGCAGGGCCAGTTGTTCTTGAACGCTGGGATCCGAAAGGAGCTCCTGCACGCGGAAAAGTCGGAGAAAAGAATAACCGCTGAAGTTTTCTTCCGCTCCCTGCTCTCGATCGACCAGACAGATTACCGCGACCACCTCGTAGCCGTGAGTCTCGGCCCTTTCTATAGACTTCAGGGCGGATGTACCCGTGGTGCACACATCGTCGAAGATGACGATCCGAGATCCCTTTTTGCCTTCGAAACCCTCGATATACAGTTGGGTTCCGTGCTTTTTGGGCTCTTTCCGCACAATGAATGCAGGCAGAGGGGTATAACGGTCTCGTTCGGCGAAGCTGACGGCGGCTACGGCCGCTACCACTGGATCTGCTCCCAAAGTGAGGCCTCCAATCGCCTCGGCCTCGACTTGATGCCGTGCCAACTCATCCAGGATCAGACGGGCGCAAAGGTAGGCTCCCTCAGGATCTAGCGTCGTCTTCTTAGCATCGATATAGTGCTTACTGGTCATCCCCGAAGTTAGAGTGAAGTTGCCGATTTGCAGCGATCGGGTGATCAGGATGCGGCGGAGGTCTTCTCTGATCTCATTCATGCGTAACTCCCTCCGAAGTATATGTCATCGCAGTGGGAAAATTGGCACGTATTCTCACGTAGGGAGGCGCGGAAGAGAGATCGCTATCGAGAATGGATGTTGTTACCGTAAGAGACCTTGCCGACGATGAGGGAAGCGTCCCCAAAGGGGAGCCAGTGGCTGTCGCAGCTTCGCCAGGTTGGTCCCGGCGCAATCGTGGCGTCAGCAAGTATTGGTGCCGGTGAAACCGTTCTGGCGGTGCGTGCGGGTGCCTGGGGTGGCTATGACCTCCTCTGGTTGATTCTTATCGCAACTATCACCAAGTCGTTTCTGACCCTCTATTTGCTGGGACGTTACGCGGCAGTCTCGGGCCAGACCGTGGCCGAGAAGTTGGTCGACTTTCCCGGCCCCAGAGGCTGGCTGTTGTGGCTGATACTGGGCCTTGAAGCAGTCGTAGCTCCCTTCGTTTTCGTTGTCATCGCCGTCCCCAGCGGCCGTCTGATGACAGAGATCGTGGCTTCGGTCGGACTCGTTCTCTCCTACAAGTGGTTTGCGCTCACGTTCGTCACTCTGGCCATCCTGGCAGGAATTTTTCAGCGCTACGAGACTCTGGAGAGATCGCAGGCAGTGGTTTGCCTCGTGCTATTGGCCTGCACCTTGCTGGCCTCTATCCTGGTCCGACCGGAAATCGGGTCGATATTCAAAGGGTTCTTCCGTTTCGGGTATTTCCCTGCCTATCCGGAGTGGCTGCCGTTGGAAATCAAGTCCAGAAGCAGGGTGTTGGAGCTGGCTTCGGTGTTCGGCTATGCCGGGAGCATCGCGATGAACTACATCGTCTATTCCAATTGGATCTTGATCAAAGGGTGGACGGTTGGTCGGTCCGGATCGGATCGCAAGCATGCCCTTAAGCCCCTCAAGTGGGACGTCTTCTTTACCGCCTCCCTGATTCTGCTTGTCACTGCTGCCTTCATGATCGCTGGAGCGGCAATCCTTGCACCCAGCCAGAAGATCCCCAGCGGATATGATCTGCTCACCGAACAGGCGAGTATCTTTGCCCAGATCTCCCCGCTCATGATTCCGCTCTACTATGTGATCATTCTGGCGGCCCTCTGGGGCACTCTCAACGCGCTTCCAGAGATTTATGGAAGGGGAGCCCACAGTTTTCTACAGCAGTTGCTTCCGCAGGGTAAGAAGCTCCGATATTCGCTGGTGATGAAAGTCTTCGGATTCACCCTGCTACTCCTGACCTGGGTCTTTATCTGGACCGAAACAACGCCTATCGTCATGATCGATCTGGTGGCGCTATTCAGCACCAATGTCGGCGTTGGATTGACCTGTATCGCGGCCGTCTGGCTAGACGGGCAACTGCCGCCCGAGCAGCGAACGGCGAAACCGGTCCGTTGGGCCGGAATCGCCGCCGCCGCCGTCATTTCGTTCATGGCCGCAGTCTCTGCCTGGGCGGTTGTGATGCGCTACCTGTGAGAGGAAGGCAGCGACTTAGCCCCGCCACCGGCTGCACCGGATCATTCGAGAAAGAAACTTCCCGCTATTGGGGAGATTGTGCTGTTGTCCGGCTCTCTCCTCGGAACCTGGGCTCATTTTGCTAACGGTCCAAGTCGTTCGCGGCTCTGACGGACTTGGCTTCGTAACGCTGGTAAGTTCACCCGTTGGCGGCACCTTCGGAGGACAGGGGACGTGCGACGTTCAGACGTTCGGACCTGTGACGAATTCTCGGTATGAATCGTTGATTTGAATCCTGCGTCTTATTAGGGGTAGAAGACTCACTGTAAGGTCGACAAAAATGCTTGGAGAGGAAGATCTAATGACGGTCGATAATCGGTTCAATCCGGATGAGTTGAAACAGCTATTGCAAAACAAGTACGGCACCGGAGTGCGTGTTGAAGTCTTTCCCAACGCCCAGGGAGAGGAAACCGACGAGGTAGAAGGCGAGGAACTCCACACAACTCAGAAATTTGATTTCGAACATAAACCGAGCGGGATCAAGGAATATCTCGACCGCTATGTGATCCAACAGGATGATGCCAAGAAGGTGTTGGCTACAGCGATTTGCGATCACTACCACCACATCCAAAACTGCCAGGGATCAGAAGATTGCCGGGACTACAAGAAGCAGAACATCATCTTGATCGGTCCCTCGGGAGTAGGTAAGACCTACCTGGTTCAGAACGTTGCTCGACTGATTGGAGTGCCTTTCTTCAAGGCCGATGCGACCAAGTACAGCGAGACCGGCTACGTCGGCGGAGACGTGGAAGATCTGATAAGAGAATTGGTCCATCAGGCCAAAGGGGATATCCAATTAGCAGAGTACGGTATCGTCTACCTCGACGAGATTGATAAAATTGCCTCGCCCTCAAACAGCCTTGGAAGGGACGTCAGTGGACACGGGGTCCAAAGAGGCCTCCTCAAGCTATTGGAAGAGACCGAGGTGCCTCTGAAGTCGCCGACTGACATTGCCAGTCAAATGCAGGCGTTCATGGAGGTCCAGGCCGGGGGAAAGCCCGAGAAAAAGACGATCAACACCAAACACATACTGTTTATTGTCAGTGGGGCCTTCACGGGTCTGACGGACATCATCAGGAAACGCCTCGGTGCGAAGAGGATAGGCTTCATAGGAGAGAAGACCTCCCAGGAGCAACAGCGTTTTCTTTTGCAGAAGGCTCGCTCCGTCGACTTCATCGACTACGGCTTCGAGTCTGAGTTCATTGGAAGGCTACCAGTCGTGGTCCACTGCAATCCGTTGACCGTCCCGGATCTTTTCAGGATCCTGAAGGATTCGGAAGGATCGCTGTTGAAACAGTACAAGAGTGACTTTCTAGCCTACGGGATTGATGCCTACTTCAAGGACGAGGGGATTAGAGCAATCGCCGAGCGAGCTGCCTTGGAGGAGACCGGCGCCCGGGGGCTGATCACCGTATGTGAGCAGCTCTTCCGTGAATACAAGTACCAGTTGCCGGATAGCGAAGTAGGTGATCTGGTCGTGGGACGGGAAATGGTAAAGGACCCGCCTGGGAAATTGGCAGAACTTCTCGCTAACCCCAACCTCTATCGAGAAGAGGTGCTTGGTTTCAGGCTAAAGAAACTTGAGAGGGAATTCAGCGATAACTTCGGCGTGGAAATCAGGTTCACGCCGGAAGCGGCCGAGCTTCTGGCTTCTCGAGCGGTCGCCGAGGGACGGGACATTTTGGAGTACTGTCGCGAGCTGTTTCGCGATTACGAGCATGGGGTCAAACTCTTGAAAAAAAGTTCCCGGAAGGAACCCTGGGTCTTCGATGTCGACGCAGTTTCTGATCCGTCAGGATCCTTGGAGCGCTGGATCAGGGAAACCTATCATTGACGTGCATAAGTCGTGCCCTCTATGGCGTCGCGCCTGAAATTCTCATTGCTAGTCTTCCAGGGGCGTCGCTGACAAGGGATTCTTGACACGAGAAACCGCTGGGTCCAGAGAGCCCCAGTTCCTGGAAGGGCTCGAACTATTCAATCGGCAGGAATTCTACGACTGCCACGACTTGATAGAAGATCTTTGGCTCCAGGAGTCGAGTGACAAGCAGCCTTTTCTACAAGGCATCATCCAGGCTGCCGTTGCTTTCTTTCACTACCAACAAGGCAAATGGGGTGCAGCCCGCACCATGATGAAACAGTCTATCGACAAACTAGCCACTTACCCACGTCTTCATGGGGGGATCGACCTGGGAAAATTTCGGTCTGAGTTGCGGGTCTGGAAACAGGCCCTCGATGAGGCTATTCGTCGGGGGAGTAGGGCTCCCCTGGACCTAGAGTATCCGCTGATCAGTCTGCGATTAGACTGACGGTTGCCTTATCGAAGGAAGCATTAAGGGTTCTGTCAAGAATAATTTCGCAGATTTGGCCGCGAACGATTGAGCGAAACCGTAGGCGTAGCCGAGCCTACGTTGAGGATTTCGCGATTGAGGAGCGGCCGAAGATGGTGTGAAGATGAGATGCCAGAATGTGAAGTTGTTCTTGAAAGAGCCCTAAGTCGAAATTTTCCGGTAAACGGCCGCATACACGGTTCGAAAGGGCGATACACAGTAGTTCTCTACCAGGTTCTTAGCTGAAACGGGATGGTTAAGGCACCTTTCCAAATGCTGGTTATTCACACTGAAGGAGAGACGCATGATGTCTGCACCCTCTGCTCTCGTCTCAACCTGGAAGGCGTCGGTGGGATTGGGCTTCAGCAAAAAAATGTCGCAATACCGGTAGTTCTTGAGCTCGTAGGGTGTAGGGACCAGTTTTTCACCCAGATTCTCATAATGGGCTAGCAGTCGTCGTTGAAAGTCCTGGTAGTCGAATCTCTCGACCTTGTTGTTTACGCTGACCTCAATCAGCAGGCTATTCTCCTGCCAACGCGATAACAGCCCATAGGTAAAATCCAGGTCGTCTTTGTTGAACTTGATCCGGTGCCCTCGTTCATCGTGGAAACGCTTTAATTCCTCTTGCCGCTTCCCAAGCTCAGACTCTGTTTCGAGCTGTTCTCGCGTAGAATAAAAGCCGGAAATGTTTTCATACCAGTCGTCGATGATCGAGCCGAGAATCTTGTCGGTGGCTTGCTGCAGGTTGCTCTCTTGATTAGTCAAAGTCATCAATTCATCAACTGCCGGATTTGCTGCTCAAGTTCGAGTCGGGTCACGAAAGAGGTCTCTTCAAGGTCTGGGTCTTCTGCCAGCAACTTACGCACCTCAAACAGCGAACTTCCTCTCAGGATGTCGTTGAGTTCTTGCGGAGTGAGGGTTGAAGGGTGAGGTCCCGAAGGAGAGATCCAAAGTTCGCTCTCTCCCCTAGCGCAGCCGATGAGTAGTTGGTTCGTCTGACATAGTAACTCTAGATAGTCGAGTGTAATCCAGTTGATCATCAGCGCTCGTCCGGGCCCAGTATATTCAGTTTCGATCTACGGTTGCAAGCGGCGGGCCTCTACCCTCTGTACTTGAAAAACAGATTTGGATGCGGCACGTTTTCCGTTGGGTCTCAACGCTCGCTATAATGTGAGCGGAGCGTGCAACAATGCAGGAGGAATCCGGGGAGCTCGTCGTCGATGTGGGCGAGACAAATTTTCAGGGACAGGTCGTAGAACACTCGCGAACCCGACCGGTGATCGTCGATTTCTGGGCCGCTTGGTGTGGGCCGTGCCGGACCTTGACTCCGATCTTGGAGGGACTGGCTAAGGAATTTGGGGGCGCGTTTCTGTTGGCGCGAGTGAACACGGAAGAGGCGCCGCAGCTCGCTAGTCAGTTCCAGATACAAAGCATACCCATGGTGGTTTCCTTTCGTGATGGCGAGCCTGTGGATCAGTTCATTGGATTGCTTCCGGAAAGCGAGGTGCGCCGCTTCTTGCGGGCGCAATGTCCAAGCCAAGCAGATCAGATCGTTCTTCGGGCCAAGAAAAAAATGGCGGGAGGAGATGTTGAGGCGGCCTATCAGGATTTCCGGGAGGCTCAGGCCCAGGAGGCTGACCACCCTGGAGCCCTGCTCGGTCTCGCCCAGATCGCCCTCGAGCATCAGAACTACGACGAAATGGACGAGCTCCTCGCCAAGATTTCAAACCTCTCCCCTCAAGCCGATGAAGCGGAGCGACTCAAGGTTTTGGCAAGACTCCAAAGACGGTGTAGAGAGGCTGGAGGGCTGGAAGCCTCTCGTAGCCGGTGGGAGCAGGACCCCTTAAACCTGGAGGCCCGCTACGTTGTGGCGTGCTGTCTCGCGGCGAGCCTGGAGTACCGCGAGTCCCTCGAGATACTCCTAGGTATTGTCGCTGAAGATCGCTCTTTCGGAAAGGACGCTGGGCGCAAGACAATGTTGGACGTTTTCGCTCTCAACGGCAATCGATCACCCCTGGCCGAAGAATACCGTACACGCCTGTCCCGAGTGATCTTCTGAACCCACGACTTGCCAGTTTGTGTCACCTCGAGTTAACAAAAATCGTTCTTTTCGGGCTCTCTTTTTCTGCAGTTCGGTTCCCTTTCAGCTAGTGTTAATTGGATGCAAATCGGCGTAACTCCAAGTTCTCTGGTGTTTTCCCTGAGGTCTCTCTGATCTCGCCCACCAGTTTGGCCTCAGAATTGCTAACAGCTAAGCGCGGAGCCTTGGGTAGATGTAGGAGTGGGTGACTCGCGCTGTGTTTTCCAGAACCCGTGTCGAGCCTTTTTAAATTTGGTGTCCAGGGGCTCCGCACTCTTCTTCTTTTCTCTCTCCCATACCTAAGTATACTGGAACGTAAATACGGCAACGTTTGCAGATGGAGCTTGCGCGGATCTTTGGCGTGGCTGGGGCCACAGGCATCTGCTCTAAGAGGTCAATCCCAACGGGATTGCGGATTCTAGCCCAGCCCAGGGTTTCCGAACCCTGGGCTGGGCTAGAACAACCCAGAAGTCAACCCTGAAAGGGTTGTGGAAAACAAGCGTTCCGCAACCCCTACAGGGTTGAGATCAAAGGGTATATTCCGGGCACATAGGTAACAGTTTCTCCCAGGCACATAGGTTACAAGAGGAGTCATGTCATGGAAAGAGACGTGTGTAATGAGCGAAGGAGTGAAACTGATGACCGAACATCTGGAGGGGGACTATGGAATTACGGAGTTATCGCAGGCCTATGGGGTGAGTCGGAAGACGGTGTACAAGTGGATTGGGCGTTACGAAAAAGAAGGGTGGTTGGGACTGGAAGATCGCTCGCGTGCGCCCCACCGCCACGCTAACGCGGTGGAGAGGAGATTGAGAAGAAGCTTTTAGAATGGAAGGCCCGTTGGCCGT
>CAUZIZ010000116.1:0-18063 GCA_963579905.1 Acidobacteria bacterium UBA6911
GAAACTCCAAGACTCCAAAAGTGTAACCCATGTGCCCGGGAGAAATTGTTGCCTATGAATCGGGAGCTACACGATTCGAATAGAGCTGTCTCTTCATGGGTTCAGCGGTGGCGCAACCGCTTTCAGGGTTGACTCACAGACCATGTTCCGCTGACCCAGAGTTCGGAAACCCTGGGTCAGATGCCACAATCCCGTCGGGATTGACCTCGATTACAGCTCGCGAAAAACCCGGGTGGCGGTCGGTACCAAGGGGACTCGCCGACATGAGATTCGAAAACCGAGGATCAACAGTGCGATCTCTTGCGTTCTACTCTTTCTACTCCTCGTACTCAACCGAGACCGATTCCAGGACCGGGGAGTTGGACGACTGCGGACTCACCAGTGTGGCTTTGTACTGGATCCAGCGAGCATCACCAGATAAGTCGGCCAGCGGCGTCCCCGACTCTTTGTAGTAGGATCCTGGACCCGACGGACCTTGCCAGGGAGCTGCCTTTAGTTGCTTTCGAGTCGGGGCCACCCTCAGCTGGAACTCGATTGCCGTGCGATGGGGTGTTCGACCGTTCCAGCGCAGCCCTTGCAGTCGTACCTCCCGACCCGCATCAAAGACCGGGGAGAGATAATCGTAGCGATCGCTCCGATCGTAAACCTGGCCAATGTCTACTCCGGTGAAGCCGTGGGGACCCCGAGAGGGCAGGGTGGTGCGCCGTTTCGCCGAATAGCCATTGGGTCCTCCCCAGTAGAGGAAGGAGTCGGTGCGGTGGTTTCCATTTTTCTGATGACACTGGAGGAACAAGTCCAGATGACCGTCACGGTCAAAGTCCGTCGCCAGAATTCCGGAGGCCGAGTCGGAGGGGATTCGGGTCACTCTGTCGGGTGCGAAGCCACTGGCAGCATTCCAGTAAATATAGGAAGGATTACTGCGGGTGTCTCCGCCGTGATAGCTGCTGAGTATCAAGTCGAGGTGCCCGTCCTGGTTCAGATCCGCCGCTGCCGACTTCACTGGTCCAAGCGCCGGAAGAATTAACCGATGGCGCTCCGAGTAGGGTTGCGCAGGATCCTTTCCGCCCCAGTAGATAAAGGCGTCACCCCGCGGAGATCCTCCATAGATCAGAGGAAGTCCGTCCTTGGTATGTACCACTTCCTGGGGTGCATCAAGGTCAAAGAGATTGGTGGCAATCAGGTCCAGATGACCGTTGTTGTCCAGGTCGGCTACATCTACCGAGACAGCCCCTCTCACTGGCAATCGTGTGCTCTTCCGGGGATCGAAACCAGAGGAGCTATTCCAGAAGATGAGGATCTGCTTGCTGATGACCGCGAAGACCAGATCGACCCAGCCGTTGCGGTCCAGATCAGCCAGGGTAAGATCTCTGAGATCCGTCGCCGGAAGAGCTGACCGATTTGCATTGGTGAAGTCGCCGGGCCCTCCCCAGTACACATGGGTCTCTCGGGAACCTGGACTCCACTCGGCCAAAGCCAGATCCAGATAGCCGTCCCGGTTGAGGTCTGCTGCCCGTGCCGCCCTACCATTGGCTGAGAGAATGGTCTCATTCCGCGTGGAATAACCCTGGGCTCCACCCCAATAGAGGACCGACGGCAAGAACAGATCCACGTGGCCGTCCTGGTCGAGGTCCGAAGCCGTGTACGATCCTCCCCCTCTGGGCAGCTCCTTCCGCCGCTGAGGATCGAAGTGGCCGCGCTCGTCTCCCCAGTAGATATAGGCTGGAGTAGGAGCCACTCCGTCCCGCTTGTTGAAGAAGACGACGTCTTTCTCGCCGTCTCGGTTCAGGTCTGCGGAGAGCACTCCGGTGGCTCCCCAGGTGGGAAGTTCGCTTCTGCGTTGGGTGTCCAGTCCCTTTGGCCCGCCCCAGTAGATATAGGACTCGGTGGTATAGGTGATGCCTCGTTCGGGAGGCTTGTGGAGTTGACCGTCAGTATAGTGGGCGATGGCTAGATCGGGATGGCCGTCGTCGTTGAGGTCATCGATGGCGCAGTCGGAGGCGCTTCGCGTAGGGATTGCCGTCCTCCAGTTGGCGCGGAATTCCCCGGAGCGGCCCCAATAGATATAAGAAGCTCCCCCTTGTGCGTTGGCAAAGAACACATCGGGCTGACCATCTTGGTTGAGATCTCCCACCGCTGCCGCCTGGGCATCTACCGTGGGGAGACGAGTTTTCTTAGCCGGGCTGTACCCTCGGGCCGAGCCTCGGTAGACGAAAGAGTCGATGGCCACTGTCTCCACGATCTCGTACTGATCAAACTCACGAGCTCCCACACGACGAGAATTGGCCAGCACAATCTCCGGGATTGCATCACCGTCCAGGTCTCCAAGCGCAAGTCCCGAACTGCGTTCCCCGGGCAGGAAGGTGCTGGTACCGAAGGGGTTGTCCTTCTGGGCACTCCCCCAGTAGATAAGAGCTCCTCCTTCGCCCACTTCGTTTCCCTCCATGGCGAAGACAACTTCTGCCAAGCCGTCCTGGTTCAGATCCGCGATCTCCACGTCGCGGGCATAAATCGTCCTCAGAGAGCTCCTTCTCGTTGTTTTGTAGCCGTCGGCTGCCCCCCAATAAATGTAGGATTTCTGAAAACGATCCACCCCCATATGGAAGCTCAACCCGCTGTTGGCGAAGACCAGTTCGGGATGTCCATCCCGGTTCAGGTCTGCCGCCGCCACGGCTTCGCCACCCTGAGTAGGAAGGCTACTGCGGCGAGAGGGATCAAAGCCGCTATCTGCTCCCCAGTAGATGTAGGAGTCCAGGTCGGTCCGGGTGTAGTTGGAGCGATTAACCACAATCAGGTCCGTGAATCCGTCCCCGTTGAGGTCTGCCGCAGTCCCCGACTTAGCCCCATCGGTAGGTAGACGAAGGCGTCGACTCGGCTCAAATCCGCCCTTACCCCAGTAGATGAAGAGATCCACCTTGTCACTCCGGGCATGGTCGCTTGGGAAGACCACGTCCAGGTTCCCGTCATCGTTGAGATCCCAGACATTGATGAGTCGTACGCTGCCGTCCGCGGCGACGTAGGTGTTGACACCGCCGTCGGCGAAGCTGCCGTCCACCAGGTCCAGAAAGCTGGACGTTGTCCAGGTCTTTGAGTCTCCCGCCCAGATTTCGAGCGAATAGAGGGCTAGACTGGAAAGAAATAAAAGTGTTGGCGACAGGTTTCTTTTCACTTGGCCATCTCCGATGTTGGTTTGGAAGAGAGTCCTAGAACCAGGATCAGGGCGAGGATCGAGGCCGTCAGACCAAAACTGAAGCTGGCTGGAAAGCCATACAGATCGGCTAGGCCACCGTGCAGGGCCGGTCCAATGCTGCTCAAGGGAGACACCAGGGAGTGGATGGCCAGATTGCGGGTGGCCGCTGCTGCCGATGAGATGCTGATGATGTAATTGGGGAAATATACACCACCCAACTCGCCAGCCCCCATGATGCCGAATGCCAGAAGATAGAGATGTCCCGGAACGAGCCATGCCCAGAGAACGGCGGCTCCCACCAATCCGACACAGGCAAAAAGAGGGGCACGGCCCCCCCACCGGACGCTGATGATTCCCAGCAGGAGTCCTCCCAGACATTTGAACCCGAAGCGCAGAGCCATCATCCAACCCGACAGCTCCTGGGGCTCCCTCCCTAGAGCCTCTCGGGCATAGAGAGTAAGGTTGGGCATGGCATTGAGGGTCAGATACCAGAAGAGATAGGCAAACCAGGCTATCAGCAGAATGCGCACGCTCCAGTAGGATCGGATACTTCTCCAGAGATATGGCAACAGGGGCGGTTGGCTTTCCTCTTTGACAGCTACCATCTGGTAGCGGCTGTTGAGGATCGCGATTGCCACCATACAGGGGATTCCCGTCAGGTAGAGGATTGCGAAATCGTGAGGAAAGAGGAGGTTTTCGATTCCTCCGCCCAGGACGTATTGGGCCCAGAAAGAGCCTACCACGCCTGCCAGGGGAGACAGGGAAAAGGCCCACTTGAGAGCGCGGGCTCGACCCTCCGTGGTGGTTCCACGCTTCATGCACTGAAACGAATAGACATGGGCGACGTTGGAGGAGAGTCCCTGAGCCAGCGCTGCGACGACGACGACCCAAAGACGCGTCGAGTCCTGGAATGGGAAGAGCAATATCAGCAGGACCAGGAACAGGACCAGGCCGGTCAGCAGCGAGGCTGTCACCACGGTGGCTCTCACCCGTCGATGGGGGACGATCCAGGAGAGGAGGATGGGTGCCACTGAGGCCAGGAGGTAGCCTGAGCTAGGCAGGTTGGACACCGTGACGCTGGCTCCCAGACGGTCGCACAGGGCCGCCTGGACGATGCCCACATAGATGACCGGAGCAGCCAAGTAGTGCAGGAAGGCTGACAGGATCACGATTCGACCGTTGTGACGGTCCATCGCCGGTGTTATTACGCCGTCCGGAGCGGGGCGCGTGTCCGCTTCCTGTCGATCGTCGGTCACGTCTCTGTCATTTGGCGGCACCTGCATGATCTCCTGGCCAAATGAAGTTTTAGGTTAGCCCGGCCACCGGCTGCGCTGGATCATTCGAGAAAGAGTTGGCATTCGAATCCCGGTTTCTACACAATTCCCTGTAGTACGCCACAAGCATATTGGAATCATTGGGTTACGTTCTTTTTGCCCCGCTCTAGAAAGAGACCATTCGGTGCCAACAGAGATCTTGCTGTTGTCCGACTCTCTCCTCGGAACTTGGCCTCATGTTGCTAACGGCTCAAGTCGTTCGCGGCTCTGTCGGACTTGGCTTCGTAACGCTGGTAGTTCACCCGTTGGCGGCACCTTCGGAGGACAGGAGACCTGCGACGAATCCTTGAAGTTCCAGCTCAGTCATACTACTCTCGGCTGAGTTCGGCTAACAACTCCCTGACCCCGGCCCTGTCAGGGCTGGACCCTCGTGCGATCATCTCGACGACTAGTGTCTCGAGCATCTCGGGATTCACCCCTTCCAGGGTGGCGGCTTCCAGCGCATCCGTCCTGAACTGTCGTTGTTCCAGTACAGTCGTCTGCACCTGCGGCGATCTCGGTGACGAGGCTGGTTGGACTCGGACGTCGACGGACAGCCGGATTTTATTCGAACGGTTGGGTGTCCCCCAGTGGAGCAGGTGGGGATGGAACATGAGGATGTCGCCGGGCCGGTAGGTGGCCGTGAGCCAGGGTTCGGCTATCGCCTCCAGGGCCACTCCTTTTTGCCTCCTCCCTTTGAGGACATAGGAATAGACGTCCTGTTCGACGTGCTCGCGTAAGCCCAACTTATGAGAGCCCTCGGCGAGGGCCAGTCCACCCATGTTCCTATCAATCTCCATCAAGGGTATCCAGAAGGTGCGGAAGTCGGTTGTGTGTCGGATGTAGACGTGATCCTGGTGAGGAGGGGAGCCGTGAATCTCGTCCTTTTGCACCGTGTATCTGAGAGTACATGAACGGAAGGTATAGACGGGCTCTCCGAACAGCCTCTCGAAGAGCTCCTGCGTGGTACTTGTGTCGAGTAGTTTGGCGTAGTAGTCGAGTGCGTAGAGTCGGTCGTCTTCGATCTCGGCCAGGTCCTTGCCTGACCAGATAGGGTCGGAGCAGCCGGGATTCACGAAGCCCTGCTGCTGCAACTCCTGGACGAAGTCGTCTCTCACTGTCCGGACCTCGGCAGTATCCAGGACACTGCGTAAGAAGAGATAGCCCTGCCGATCAAAAGCGGAGTTGAGGGTATTCTCGTCCTCAAGGTATTTGTTTGCCGTCTGGAATCCCCCATAGGTTTTCGTCTTCATCTCAGCTTTCCCAAAGCGGCTTCCGAAAAAAAGGTTCGAGGGGACTTCTGGTGACCTAGACTCTGAGCAATTTCCGGAAACTACGTACCGGACGTGTCTTGCCGAGGATCGTCCAAGAGACTTCCCCCACATAGATATCCCCACGAGAATCGACTGCCAGACCGTGTGGGGCGATGAACTGGCCTGGTCCCTCGCCTGGGCGGATGTCGCCTAACTGGGCCAGGCGCCGCCCGCTCAAGTCGTGAATGGTGACGCAAGCCCCAATGTTGGGGTAATCGCTGTTGACGGTTTGCTCCGTTTTCAATTGGCCAACGTAGACCAGGTCGTCTCTAATGTGCAGGCCACACGGGCGATGCAGGTTGTTCCACTGCTCCAGATAGTTGCCTTGATCATCGAAAATCTGGATTCGGTGGTTTTCCCGGTCGGCAATGTAGACCCGGCCCTGAGTATCAGTGCAGACGCTGTGAGGAAGGTTGAATTGGCCAGGATCGGTCCCATAGTCTCCCCACGAAAACAGATGTTCGCCCTCGGTGCTGTACTTGTGGACTCGGGCATTTCCGTACCCATCGGTGATGTAGAGATCGTCAGTCTTGGGATCGAAGGCGACCGTGGTGGGACGATTGAATGGCTTCCCACTTTGAGGAGGCGCTGGCTCGTCGCGGCGACCGATAGACATCAACAGTTCGCCCGCTAGCGTGAACTTTCCGATCCAATGCCCATCGTCATCGACACAGTAGATAACTTCTCCGTAACCGGCCTCATTGCGTATGGTCACACCGTGGGGACGGGTAAAGCCTCCTTCACCCCAGGACGTAACCAGGGTTCCGTCTGCTTCGAAAACGGTCAGTGGATGGTCACCTCGATCGAAGGCATAGACCCGGTCTTGTGCGTCGACCACCACATCGATGACCTCTTTAGAGCCCCACCCATCGGGGAATTTGGCCCAATCAGCCAACTCCTCGTAGACGAAATCACCACTGCCAAGTGTTGTCATGACTTGATCTCCCTTACTCCACGTATCGCTATGAGTCGCACGACGCACCCGGCTGGTCCGAGGCGACCCGTTTGTACTTCCACTGGGATCCTACACTGCTACGGGGAGTTTCAATAGGACTCTCTTTCCAGGTCCTGCAGCAACTGAGCATAGGTTTTGATGAGACCGCCTCGCTGACGCGAGAATTCCATTGCCCGATCCCGATTCCTGAAGGCAACCAGACTCGGTAGACACCGATCCCAGGACAGGGTGTATTGCGTTCCGGAGCGATCTTCTTGCATCTGGTCCGTCTCGCAGCAGAGATGAACCGAACTATTCTCCACATAGTGGGCCTCATCAGCTGGAAAGCGCTCACCCGTAGAGAAGTCAGCGACCCGGGCATCGACCACGTCCCGGCGACCCCGCTGGAAGTGGAGGCCGCAGCGAGGACAGCATACCTCGATGGAGCTCTCATCCTCCAGAACGATGCTATAGAAAGTAGCTTTGTGCACACCGGGCGGCGGCAGATCGCGCAAATCGGTTCCAGCTGGATGTAGACGTAATAGCCGGCCCTGACACCAGTCCTCGGGTAGGCCCGCCTCACGAAGAATCTAAACGAAACGAAAGCAGGATAGCGGTGTGTCCTCCGCCGGTTTGACGATAACCGGACAGCCGACTGCGACGGCAGGCCCGACCTGGTGCACGATCAGGTTCAGGGGATGGTTGAAGGCGCTGATCGCCACCACCACCCCTATGGGCTCCCGACGAGTAAAGGCAACGCGCCCTTCTGAGGCGGCGTTCAAGTTCATCGGGATCTCGTCGCCACCTTCGGTACGCAAGAATTCATTACAGCTCTTGACCCCATCGATGGCTCGAGCCACTTCCACGCGGGAGTCGGTCAAAGGTTTGCCTCCCTCGCGAGCGGACTCGATGGCCAATTCCTCGGCCCGCTGGCTCATGATATCAGCGGTTCTGGAGAGAATCTCAATCCGCTGGCGGAGCTTCAGCTAGCGTGATCGTTCTCCGAAAAGACCGAAGGCGCTTGCATGGGCTTTCTCGATGGCCCCTCGGTCGGCGGCCGTTACGGTGGCGATAACCGAGCCATCGTAGGGTGCTTTGACTGCGAGCTCGCCGCCGTCCGACGTCGCATCCGGTACCAACATGGGGAAATGGTCTGTCATCGAATCGCCTCCGTTCAGGTTTGACCGGGTGTCATATCGCACCATCAATGTTCCCCAGCCTCTCGGTCAGGAGCTCGTTCTCTCGGTAGTCGATGGGGATCACGACCAGGGAAGGACCCTCGGCATCAAAGGAGGCTTCCAGGGTTGCCTTTAGGTCTCGGCTGTTGTTGCATCGGAATCCGTTCCAACTGAAAGCCTGAGCCAACTGCATCCAGTCGGGATTCGAGAAACTCAAGTCGGTGTGACGGCCAAAATGGGTCAGCTGCTTCCAGGCGATGAGGCCGTAGGCGTGGTCTTCCCAGACCACAACTACAATATTGGAGTTCAATCTCTTGGCGGTTTCCATCTCCTGTACGTTCATCAAGAATCCTGCATCACCACACACAGCCAGGACCCGACGGTCTGGGTGAACCAGGTTTGCAGCGATGGCACCGGGAAGAGCGAAGCCCATCGAGCAGAATCCGTTTGGGATCAGGCAGGTATTCGGCTCATGGCACTGATAGTAGCGAGCAATCCACATCTTGTGTGCGCCCACATCCGAGAGAAGTACATCGTGTGGACCCATCACCTGACGGATATCCCAGAGGGCCTTTTGCGGCCGGATCAATCCTTTCGTATCATCGTCCTTGTGCGCTTCAAAATCCCGGTTCATGCCGGCTCGCGCTCCGCGGGTATGAGCATGATCGAATGCCAGATCCTCAGCACCACCGGCGTCCACGCGCTCATTCAGCATCCACAAGGTGTGTGCCAGATCGCCGATGACTTCCGCATCGATGGGATAGTTCTCGTCGATTTCGGAGGGTATGAAATCAATGTGGACAATCTTTCGTGCACCGTCTGAGTTCCATAGGCGTGGGTGATACTCCACCATGTCGTATCCCAGTGAGATCACGACGTCGGACTCCTCAATAGCGGCCTTGGGATAATCTCTGGACTGCAGGCCCACCGTATAGGCACAGGCTTCATTGTCCTTGTCCACGCAGCCCTTAGCCATGAAGGTGCTGACGACTCCGATTCCGGTCTTCTCCACGAATCTGCGGAGCTGTTTGGTGGCGCGTCTACGGATGGTTCCGTTTCCCGCCAGAATGATGGGATGTTTGGCTTGCCGGATGATGTGCCAGGCCTGGTCCACGATTTTGTCAGCGGGCACGGCGCGTCGAAATCTACGCGGCTCAATGGGCTCACTGGTTGCCTCCGACTGGGCGATATCCTCGGGCAGTTCGATGTGGCAAGCCCCCGGTTTTTCGGTGCGGGCCAGACGGACGGCCTTTCTGACGATCTCGGGAATGTTGTTCGGATGAAGCACCGACTGGGCCCATTTGGTGACCGGACTAAACATGGCAACCACATCCATAACCTGATGGGATTCTTTGTGCAGTCTTTGCGAATCTCCCTGGCCCGTCAGCACCAGCATTGGGGCCCTGTCCATGTTGGCATCGGCTACGCCAGTGATCAGGTTGGTTGCTCCCGGGCCCAGGGTGCCGAGGGCGCCGGCGGGATTGCCGGTAAGCCGACCGTAGATCTCCGCCATGAATGAGGCCCCTTGCTCGTGTCGGCAAAGGACGAAGCGGATCTGCTTCGACTGTTCCAGAGACATCATGAAGTCTGCATTTTCTTCCCCTGGTACCCCGAAAATGTACTCGATTCCTTCTGTTTCAAGGCACTTGACAAACAAGTCTGACGCTTTCATCTAATCTCCTTCTTTTCAGCTTGGCCCTGCCTCCGGCTGCGCCGGATAGTACAGGAAAGAAACTTCAGTCGAAGGATGTGGCGGCGGTCTCCAGGCCGCCCTGCTTTCGAGCCAAATGGCTCGAAAGCGGAAGACTTCGGCCTGGAGACCGAATCCACGTCCACCGACCGTAGCAACCACATGAAGTTTCAGCTTAGCGAACAGCACAACATTTCCCCTAGAAATCCGGATAGCTCGCTTTCGTGCCTTTTCTCTACGATCATTTGTTGCCGAGCGGGCTTGTTTGCACTACCGTCGCATCGCCATGAGGCGGTCGAAGATGCTTCTGATCGTAGGGGTCAGGCGTGCCCGGTTGTAAGCATCACCACACTGGCGAATCGCTTCGGCCACCGTGGGATAGGGATGGATGACGCTGGCCAGCTTACTTAGTCCCATTCCACTTTGCATGGCCACCGTGATTTCGCTGATCATGTCGCCGGCGTGACTGCCCACGATAGTTGCCCCGACAATTTCGTCCGTGCCCTTCTTGACATGGATCTTGACAAAGCCCTCGCCCTCGCCATCCACAATTGCACGATCCACATCGGAAAACTCTCGGATGAAAGTGGCGTACGCTATGTTGCGATCCTCCAGATCCTTTTCATACAGCCCGACATGGGCTACTTCGGGTTCGGTATAGGTGGCCCAGGGAATAAGTAAGCTGGAGACTTTGTCACGGCCAAAAAACAGCGCGTTGCGGATGACGAGTCGCGCCATGAAATCGGCCATATGGGTAAACTGATACTTGCTCGCCACATCGCCCACGGCATACACGTCCGGGTTGGTGGTTTGGAGCCGGTCGTTCACCTCTATGCCTGTACGCGGGTCATAGGCCACTCCCGCGGCCTCAAGGCCGAGTCCATTGACGGTGGGTTTGCGGCCGGTCGCCACCAGTAGGGCGTCAAACTCGAATGTCTGCTCGCCGTTCTCGTTCTCTACCACGACGACTATTGGCGATTTTCCATTTTGACTCTCGATCCGTTTGAATGCTAACGAGAAGTGAAATGTCATGCCATCGCGGCGCATCGAGGCTTCAACCAATCGAGCTGCGTCAGGATCTTCTCGAGGAAGAATTTTGCTGTCGCGGACGAGGACCGTCACCTGAGACCCAAGACGCTGGAACGCCTGGGCCATTTCCAGTCCCATCGGACCGGCGCCGATGATGCCGAGACGGGTCGGCAGCTCCGTCAGGTTGAAGAGTGTGGAATTGGTCAGGTATGGCGCTTCCGCGAGGCCCGGAATGGGTGGAATCGCAGCGGTACCGCCCGTCGCGATCACGGCCTTGGAAAATCTGAGAGTCTGCCCGTTTACCTCAATAGTGTCGGACCCGGTGAAGGTCCCTTTTCCCAGAAACACATCCACTCCGACTTCCTCAGAAAACCGCTTGGCGGAGTCATGGTGAGAAATCTGCGCCCGCAGACGGCGCAAGCGTTCCATGACGTAGCCGAAGTCAACCGAGACGTCGCCCTCGATTCTAACGCCGAATTTGGCGGCATCGCGAACAGCCGCCGCCGCCTTGGCACATCTAAGCAGTGCCTTGGAAGGGACACAGCCGACATTGCTACAATCGCCACCTAACAGGTGGGCCTCGATCAGGGCGACCCTGGCCCCGACACCGGTGGACCCGGCCGCCGATACCAACCCGCCTGGTCCTGCCCCGATCACCACCAGATTGTAGGCGGGCTTGGGAGCCGGACTGGCCCATGATTTCGGGCGTACGTTATCGAGTAGTTCGATATTGTGTTCATCCAGGGGGGACACCCCGGTGGCGCCAAGATCATCTTGGGGAAATTGAGCCAGAGATGGATCCCGCTCCGGTATGTCGGGTTGCAACGAGGTGGTGTCCTCGCCCGTGGTGAGCGGCGAAATAAAGTCAGACCAGCTCACGCTGCTGCCGTCGGGCTTGAGCTCCTTGCTGCCGTGATCTTCGTCCGAAGCGAAGCGGTAGAATAGGTACTCACTCTTGAAAGGGTGGGCATGCTGCACATGATGAAACACTCCGGCGCTCAGAAGCAGGTTGCCGATGCGTATGGCGTCTGCTTCATCGTGGGCGATGTCCTCCTCGACGAGTGTCTTCACCGCCTCGTTCCCCACAAAGCATTTCGCATACTTCCGCGGTGGAAATCCATGCCGGCGGTCTCGGATATCTAGAACCCCCCTGACCTTGGCGGACAGTGTTTCAAGCTGGTTGGGTTCTAGTGATGCCTCAAGCTCGGTCTGTTCTTCATTTGACATGCTGACTCTCTCCTGCTTCTAGGCCGGGGAAGGTTCTTAGGCGATCCGGCGATCCAGCGCTCGCCTGGCTATCCGGATGATATAGACGGTTACGGCCAACGTAGCCAGCAGTCCGGTCACGGAGAGCGTCCACTCCGCTGACGATCGAGTCTGTCCTGTCTGTCCCACAACCACAAGGTCTCTCGCCAAGGAGCCGAGGTAGACGTACATGAGCGTCCCCGGCAGCATCCCCAGGCAGGAGGCAAAAAAGTAGTCTCGGAAGGAGAGCCTCGTAAGGACGAGCGAGTAGTTCAACAGATTGAAAGGAAAGCCGGGAGAGAGCCTCGTGAGGCCCACGATCTTCCAGCCCTCTTCAGCGATGGCTTCGTCAATACGCTTAAAACCCTCGTGGCCTTCAATCTTTTTTGTCACCCAGTCCCGTGCTAGATAGCGGCCGATCAGGAAGGAGACCGAGGCACCGAAGATGGCAGAAATCCATACAAAGAGTGAGCCTTTGAGCACTCCGAAAACAAATCCTCCCCCTAGCGTCAGCAGCGAACCAGGTAGGAAAAGGATACAGGCAGCGACATAGAAGAAAACAAACGCAATCGGGCCCCAGGTTCCAAGACCGGAGATCCAATCCAGGGATCCTCTCAGCAACTGATTCAAATAGAGAGAGACTACGGCAAATACCGCAATCACTAGACCTGCTCCCAGCATAAGACTCTTTCCGTATCGCCGCTTTTCTTTCATTGCCTACCTCATAAGTGGTGGAAGTTAATCGCGTCCGATTCTTCTTCGAATCGGCTCTTGCTGAGAGAAGGGTTCCATGAGAGGTCGATCTGTTACAGGCGCCGCCGAAAAAAGGGAAGGCAGTAGGCCGATCTTTTGCGTAGCCCTGGACTCCAGACCGAAGTATTCCCATCGAGCCTGACGGCTCGAAGTACGGAGGCCACCGCTATTGGGTCACACTCCGGGGGGCAGGGCGGAGAGAGTGAGTCCTCTCCCAAGTAGGTTTCCAGGGCATTCCTAATCTTGGAACGAGCCCGATGTAACAGCACTCTTTGGTTGGATTCGGAGATCTCGAGAAGAGTGCAAACCTCGTGCGCTGTCCAGCCCCTAACATCCCTGAGTGTGACGACCTTCCTTTGTGCCGGCAGGTGCTCTTCTATGGCGGTCTGGAGCTGCTCCATGCTCTCTTGGGCCAACAGTCTTTCCTCAGGGTCCTCACCCCCACTTGCTGGTGGGACGGCCCAATGGCCCTGAGATGGATCGCCAGCCGCATGAAAGCGATCTGGTGAAACAGCCAGCTCGGCGGCCTCAGTCTCGGTCTTGGCCAACGAGAAGAAGGGGATAAGCTTTTCTTCACGTTTGCGACGCTTGATTGCAAAATTGACCAGGATCCGAAAGATCCAGGTCTTCAGGGAAGATCGAGCTTCAAACCGACGAATGTCTCGTAGGACGCCCATCCAGGTTTCCTGGACGACTTCCTCTGCAATCTCGCGCCTGCGGACATAGAACCCGGCCGCACTCAGCAGAGAGGAGTAATAGCGCTGCACCAGCTCCAGAAAGGCGGTCTCGTCACCTGAGCGCAGGCGATCCAGCAGGAGCTCCTCCCCGGTGGACTCCGGGCGCCGTTGTTCTACATCCTCCTCCGTCGTAGGCAAGCCAAAGAACATCTGTCCAGGGACTCCTGGTTTGCTTTCTCTCAGGCCTATGGAAAGAGACATCTTCACCTCCGACAGATCGATCAATGCAACGGCCCCGGAATCTCAGGTCACCGAAATTGTACCTATGAATCGGGAGCTACATCTTGGGTACTCGCAGCCCGAGGTGCCAGCACGGCCTTCAGTATTCTCTCAAAGTCCCGAGGCTTTTTCTGGTATTCCACAACTTGACCAGTCTGTGAACTTCTCATCGACCAAGGGATCTAGTCTAGAGCATCGTTCCCCGCAGCCTTTTCATTTATGATCAAATCATGACGGAGGGCGCCCGGTCGACAGCGGAACTCAAGAGCAGCTACGACCAAACCAGGCGTGGTATTGGACAGCGTTTTCTGGACCAGAAGAATCCGGAAGCAGCCCTGACTGAACTGGCTCAGGCCGTCGATGATCTGGTAATCCAAGTCGCGGAGCCGTTTTTGGAGCAGAGTGACTTCAGCCTGATCGCATTGGGGGGTTATGGCCGCCGAGAGATGTACCCCTACTCAGACATCGACTTACTCATCCTCTTTCAGGAAGCGCAGAGAAAAGGCGTCGAGAGGAGTGTCACAAGAATGCTCCATCAACTGTGGGACCTGGGGCTGGACCTCGGGCACCAGGTCTGGTCGATTGATCAACTGGAAGGTTCTCTGGAACCGATCGAGTTCGGCCTGGCCCTCCTCGATGCCAGACTGCTTGTCAACGGCCGGGGGCCAGGACAGTCCCTCCTGGATTCGCGGCTCCCCGGTCTCCTTGCCCAGAACCGAGCCGAACTGGAAGAGAAGATTATTTCGTTCTCCGAAGAGAGGCATCGGAACTTCCGCGACACCATCTATCAGTTGGAGCCCGATCTGAAACAGGCACCCGGAGGACTGAGAGATTACCTGACAGGAAAATGGCTGTTGCAGTTGGGAGCCACGCGCCCCTTCCTGACCCAGAGCCAAGCCGAGATCGAAGAAGCTGCCAGCTTCATGAGAAGAGCCAGGATCTGGATGCATTTCAGCAGCGGTCGCAATCAGAACCGTCTGAGACATCCGCTACAGGAGTCTCTAGCGCTAGCCCTATACGGTGCAAAGAGCGGAAACCGTCCTGATGTAGAAACCCTGATGAAGGACTATTTCCTGAATGCCCGAATCTTGAACGGTTTTTGCGCCAAGCTGATGGAAACCCGAAGACCAGTTCCCTCAGTTTCGGCGATTGCAGTCTCCGAGATTCCGTCCCAAGACAGTGCGGTGGCTGTCCTGTGGATTTTTCTGAAATCCATTCAAGAGTCACGCCTTTTGAGCGATGCCACCCGCAGCGCGATTGTTCGAACGCTTCCCGGCTTCTACGAAAGCTTGCGCTGCCCTCCGCTGAAGAATCTGATCCGAAGTCTATTCCATCCTCGTCCAGGACTCTATCGAGCCTTGACGGAGATGTACGAGCTAGGAGTGTTGGAGTCTCTATTTCCCGAGTTTGGAGTCGTCAAAGCTCGGGTCATCCGAGACGACTACCACCAGTTCACCGTGGACGAACACAGTCTCCTTGCCATCAAGCACGTCGAGCTATTGCTGTCAGAGGAGACTGGTATTGACCAGCGCTTTTCGGGACTTCTGAAAGAAACGCCCGAGCCCGAGCTCCTGACCCTGGCACTGCTACTTCACGACGTGGGCAAGGGTGATGGAGAAGGGCACGCGACTCGAAGCGCTGACTTGGCTGTGACCGCTCTCGAACGGCTGGCTTTCGGTTCAGAAGAGATCGACACCATTATCTCCTTGATTCGGAATCACCTGGCGATGTCGTCCGTAATGTTCCGTAGAGATCTGGATGATCCGAGCGTCATCGAATCGTTTGCCGATCTGGTACGGGAGCCATCGTTGCTGAGGTTGCTGACCCTGCTGACCTATGCCGACATCAAAGCCGTTGCTCCTGGTACCTTGAATCGGTGGAAGAGAGATCTGTTGTGGCAGCTGTACGTAGAAACCTACCGCAAGTTGACGTTCGGGTTCGGCGAAGCTCGGGTACAGGAGGAGGATGTTGAGGACCTTCTCCTGGCAGCTTTGCCTGATGACCTGGAGACTGAGGGATTCGAGCGCTTCCTCGAGGGGTTTCCCTTGAGTTACCTTAAAACGACGCCCGCTACCGAAGTCTATCAGCACTATCGTTTGGCCCGCTCGCGAAGTCGAGACAATCCGGTTCAACTAGCCTTGACCCTGGACAGGAAATACTATCGATTGTGCGTGGTCGCACCCGATCGATCCTATCTCTTCGCCAAGATTGCAGGAGTCCTTTCCTACTTCGACATGAACATCTTTCGGGGCTACGGCTTCGCCAACCGGCAGGGCACCGCACTCGATCTGTTCCGGTTCTCGGATACGAAGAAGGCGTTTTCCCTCAACCCGACAGAAGAGGAAAGGTTTCTTCAGCTGCTGCGCCAGGTCATCAGTGGAGAAGTTTCGGTGAAAAATCTCCTACGAGGCAAAGAGACGAGCCTGGTCCATCGAAGGCGCTTCGTAAGCCTTCAGGAACCCAGACTCTACTTTGACAACGACATCTCGGATCGGTATACGATCGCGGAAATCCTGGCGTCGGACTCGATTGGTCTGCTCTACCGAATCGGTCACCAGATAGCAGGAGTGGAGTGCAGCATCGAGCTTGTGCTCATCAACACCGAAGGAAGCAGAGCAGTGGACGTCTTTTATTTGACCCACAAGGGACTTAAACTCGGAGCTGAGTTGCAAGAACAATTGAGAAAACGAATCATCGATTCTGTGAGGACGGCGCTATGAAGATCATTGTGGCCATTGTTCGTCCCAGCAAGGTTGAGGAGATCAAGGATTCCTTGAGCGGGCTTCGGGTCTCCGGCATGACGATCTCCGAGGTACGAGGCCACGGCCGGCAGAAGGGACACACGGCCATCTATCGGGGCAAAGAGTACAGTGTCAGTCTGTTGCCCAAGATGAAAGTGGAAATCGTCCTCCCTGACGAACTGGTGGAAGAAACGATCGAGACCATCATTCAAACCGCCAGGACAGGGGAGATCGGAGACGGACGTGTTTTTGTCCTGCCCGTGGAGCAAGCCTACAACATTCGCACGGGAGAAAGGGACGTTCCGTGAGGTTCCAAGATGCAAGTTCCAAGGTACAAGGCGCGGATGCCTCATATCAGGGGTAGCGCGGCAGATCCGAAAAGTGTGCGAAATGCTCGTCTAGCGTGTATAGCAGAAGATCTAACGCCCTTGCTGAGTAAGCAATTGCGGCGTCCGAGAGTGAGACAGTGATCCCTGATCGCCTCAGTCTTGCTCGAGGCACCCACTAGCGCATGAGCTTTGCAAGTTTCTTTTCGTCTATCTCTAGCGTGGTGCGCGTCTACATAATTTATTGGCATAAGAAATATCTGTCAAGAAAAGAGCTTTGTCCTATGTGTATCAGGCTGCCGCGCGTGGGGGGTGCTGCGTTCTCCATGTCGGTGTGGACTATAAAAAGGACTGGGAAACCTCAATTCGCTCTTTGGTATTTGCGATTTTGAATTTGTCGGTATCTTGTATCTTGTGCCGTGGCTTTCACAATCGCTACCGACCAAAAAACCGCCGATAGACTTGCCGGGTCGAATCGGTCACTGATCCGTAGCGATCCAGCAGGGCGCTCGCCGAATCAAAGCCCAGAAGGCGGGCTAAGGTGGCGGACTCGGCGGCTTCCTGAGGGAGGCGGTTGGTGGAGCGTTCGTGGAGCAATCGCTGCATGGCCTCGACGGTGAACAGGAACTGGACTGCCGTCTCTAGAACTGCCTGTCTGCTCCTTCTAGATGCCCTTTTTCCGGACCTGGTGTTAGATCTGGAGGTATTGGACCACGAATTAGATGTCCATCAGGCCTCCTTTTTCGACCTTGAAGTCGTGGCATCCTGATGCTTTTTCCCTCCCAATCTCCAGCTTCTTGCGGAGTCGGATTCGATCCAGCTCGGAACGCTGGGATGCTAGGTCTGGGCCCAACAACCAGCGAGTTTCTTCCAACGGGCGGAGATTGATGTGGATGGGACCATTGCCCCACTAGCGGCGAATACAAGGAAGGGATGGAGATCAGCTACGACGGTCAGTGGGGCTACGCCCCACTGATCGTGACGCTGGCCCAGACGGGCGAAGTGCTCTATGCCGTCAACCGCTCGGGCAACCGCCCCTCTCATGCCGGCGACTCTCATTGACAGCTTCCATCAGATCCACCACGTCCGGCGCTTGAAAGCGGCGCACAAAATCCCCCCCGTGCTGGGAGCGGGAATCTTCTCTGCTCCCACCTCCTCCAGGAAGCTGACACTGTGACGCCGCATTTCGATATCCTGATAGCGGGTCCCCCCCGTGGCCACTTTGTAGATCAGGCTCAACACGTGATCCGATTCGTGGTACGGCTGGTGGTGCTTGAACAACTTCACCCCCTGGTCAATGGCCTTCGCCAGCCCGCTCCACTTCACGACCTGCTGCAACAGCCCCAGCCCGCCGTAACTGACGGCGTGAATCTTCTCCGAGACTTCGTAGCTGATCCC
>CAUZIZ010000117.1:0-17740 GCA_963579905.1 Acidobacteria bacterium UBA6911
CACTTGTTCGCTCTCTGCGAATTTCCGTCGGGCCAAGGGATCAATTTCATTGTCGACAGTGAGTTCAATACGCAGGCCCAGGGATATCCGGCTGTTGTGATCAAGTAAGGAGCGCCCTGCAGGGGTGGCGATGCGAAGCGAGCTACCCGCATCGATAGCTGAGTAACGTTTGTAGGACGGGCAACTCCTGCCCGTCGTCGGTGTCCCCGACGGCAAGAGTGCCCATCCTACGCTGTCACGGCTCTGTCATTGGCGACTCTCGCATGATTTCCTGTCCAATGAAGTTTCAGCTGAGCCCCGCCCCTGTGCGCTGCCCCATTCGAGAAAGAAACTTCCGGCTACTGGGGATCTGTGCGTCACTGCGTGGGGAAGAGTTGTCCGGCTCTCTCCTCGGGACCGGGACTCATGTTGCTAACGGCTCAAGTCGTTCGCGGCTCTGTCGGACTGGGCTTCGTAACGCTGGTAGTTCACCCGTTGGCGGCACCTTCGGAGGACAGGAGACGTGCGACGTTCAGACGCTCGGATGTGCGACGGATTCTTGAAGTTTCAGGTTAGTCGGTTGCTCTCCAAGACTTCGGCGATCCGATCGGCAACGAGCTGGACTTCATGTTCCCGGAGCATCCAAACAGTGACCTCCAGATCCTCTTTCTCAGGGACTACCTCAATCGACGGTTCGCCTTCACTAAGCTCGGCGATGGCCTCTTGCGGGCCGATTCGAATCTGCTCCTGATTCCAGCGGATGCGCAGATGGGGGGTGTGGTTGTCGATCTCGGGGATGTAGGTTTCGGTCTCGACGCCCGAGATTGCTTGGAGCTTCTCGGCTATGGTCTGGATGCCTTTTTCCCAGAGCTGCCAGTCCCGTTCGTGATCACGCTCAAGATACGACTCAAGCGCCACCAGTAGGGCCAGCATCTCCTCCTTGTTTACCTTCATGCCCCTACCAATGGTGTCGGAGTTAGGTAAGGTGTTGAGTCGGGCCGCCTCGATCAAATCTCTTCTTCCCATCAGCAGACCAGTGCTCTGCGGACCCTGGATCGCTTTTCCTCCCGAAACCGTCACCAGGTCGAATCCCAGCTTCAAGAAGCGCGACAGGTTCTCAACCGGAGGCACGTCACCCGCACAGTCGATAAAGGTGGGAAGACCGTGCTCCCGACCTAGTCTGGAGAAATCTGCGGCGTGGATCTGTCCCAGCGGATCGGCGGCGTTGAAGAACAACATCATGGCGGAGTGCGGGTTGACAGCCGCCCCCAACTGCTCGACGGTTTCAACTTCAATGAATGTGGTTCCGCAGTTACGAACGGCATGGTCGTAGTTGAATCGGTGAGACTTCTGAATGATCACCTGATTAGGCATTCCAGAGGTATCGGGAAGCCGATGAATGCGTTCTTCGCAGTTGCCGGTGATGCAGGCGGCTGTCCCCAGGGTGAGTGCCGAGGCGGCTCCCGCGGATACCATGGCTGCCTGGGCGCCAACCAGGGAAGCGATGCGCTCTCCTACTGCGTCGTGGAACTCGTCCAGGCGATAGAAGTTTTGAGCCGCCTGCTGCCAGGCTTCGGTGACCTCCGGAGACATGAGGGATCCTGTCAACTTGGTGTAGGTCCCCGAAGCGTTGAGAACAGGGCGAACACCTAGCTCGGCAATGAAGTCGCGGGTGGACGAAGCCCGGTTTGAGTGTTTGAGGACCTGATGTGACGATGAAGTCATTTGCTGGTCTTTCGCAACAAAGAATCCATAGCTCTTTTGAAGTTGCTGAAGCCTTGCGCACCGCGTATGGACATCATTACCTGGATCTCGTCGCTCTTGGGCACCGTATATCCGAGCAGAAAAGTCGGCGTGCTGGTCACGCCAGCTTGACGTGCCACGGCGAGTGAGTTCTTGACCTCAGGAGCAAACTTGTCTTCTTTCATACAGCTTTCGAAACGGGTCATATCCAACCCCAGTTCTTGAGCCAGGCTAGTGAAGGTCTCCGCGCCCAGTCGGGTACCTTTGGCGAACAAGCGATCGTGCATTTCCCAGAATTTGTTTTGGGCCCCAGCACAGTGAGCCGCCTCGGCGGCCTTGGAGGCCTCTTTATGGATGCTTACGAGAGGCAGGTCCCGGGCCACATATTTGAGCTTGCCAGTCTTTATGTAGTGCTTTTCGATTTGCGGGTACGTCTCACGGACGTGTTTTCCACAGTAGCCTCATTGGTAGTCCGAGAACTCGATCAGGGTCAAGCGCGCGTCCGGCCTGCCCCTGGAGGGCCCGGAAACTTTCACCAACTTGCCTTGAGATGGATCCTTTTTCTTGGCCTGATTCTGAGCCGCGAGCAGTTTCTTGACCGCGTTCAGATCCTTTCGGAGTCTGATCTGCTCCTTCTGCAAGGCCTCGACCTGCTTCTTGAGCTTCTCGACCTCTCCTTGCTCGGATTCTTCCTGTGCCGTAGCGGGGCTGGTTGAAAAGGCCAGGAGTAGCAGGGACGCAGTCAAGAGCGACCGTAGCGAGCAACGCTTCATGGAACGATTCCTCCCTTTTTTAGAATACCAAATGGGTCATCCCAGGCGCTCAGAAGGTGATGGCTCCTTCGGATGCGGAGGAAACCGTTCTCGCATACTTTGCCAGTACACCCGTCTTGTAGAGGGGCTTGGGAGCCTTCCACTTCTTGAGTCGCTGTTTTATTTCCTTCTTGGACACTTCCAGCTGAAGGAGGCGCTTCTTGACGTCCAGGGTGATGATGTCGCCTTTCTTTACGGCTGCCAGGGGCCCGCCCAAGGCTGCTTCAGGGGTGATATGACCGACGACGAAGCCGTGTGTAGCTCCAGAAAACCGACCATCCGTGATCAGGGCTACCTTGTCTCCCAGACCGGCTCCCTGAATGGCCGCGGTGACGGAGAGCATTTCCCTCATTCCGGGTCCTCCTACGGGCCCTTCATAGCGAAGAACAATGACATCTCCGGTTTTGATCTTGCCAGCCTTGACGGCGGCGAATAGCGTTTCCTCTCGGTCGAAGACTCGGGCTGGACCCCGGTGGGCCTCTTGCTTGACGCCAGAGATCTTGAGCACGCAGCCCTCGGGGGCGAGGTTGCCGCGCAGGATGACGAGGCCTCCGCTGGGCTTGATCGGATTCGAAACCGGGCGGATGACCTGTTGGCCCCGACGACCCTTGCCCTTTGCCAGTTCTTGCCCGAGGGTCTTGCCGGTCACCGTCAACTGCTCCGGATGCAACACGCCTGCCTCGAGCAGGAGTTTGCCCAGGAAGGGCATGCCCCCAGCCTCATACATGTCAGGCGCCGTGAATCTCCCTGCTGGTTTGAGATCAGCCAGGACAGGAGTCTTGCGAGAGAGCCGATCGAAATCGTCGAGGCTCAGTCGGATTCCGGACTCCCTGGCGATGGCCAATAGGTGGAGGACCGCGTTGGTCGAGCCTGAGGTCGCCATGGTACCGGCAATGGCGTTGAGAAGTGCCTTGCGTGTCAGCAAATCCCGCGGACGTGTTCCCTTTTTCAGGAGCTTCATCACGATCCGCCCACATTCGAAAGCGACGTCATCCTTCTTGGGATCAGTGGCCGGAACACCGTTGTAGCCCATCGGAGAAATCCCCAGCATTTCGAAAGCGGTCGACATGGTATTGGCGGTGAATTGACCGCCACAGGCGCCAGCTCCAGGGCAGGCATGGTTCTCGACGCCGTAGAGCTCATCCTCGTCGATCCGTCCTGCGTTGTAAGCCCCGATCGCCTCATAGGCGTCCTGGATGGTCAGCTTGCGTCCTTTGTACTCGCCAGGCTGGATAGAACCGCTGTAGAGGGCCAAAGCGGGGATGTTCAGCCTCATCATCGCCATCGCAGCGGCGGGGCTGGTCTTGTCGCAGCCTGCGATGGCGACGAGCCCGTCAAACATGTGTCCTCGGCAGACCAACTCGATCGAGTCGGCGATCACTTCCCGACTCACGAGAGAGGCCTTCATCCCCTCCGTCCCCATGGCGATGCCATCGGTTACGGTAATGGTGTTGAACTCGATCGGTGTCCCTCCGGCCGCCCGGATACCCTCTTTGACCTTCTCTGCCAGGCGTCGATGGTTGAAATTACAGGGTGTCACTTCAATCCAGCAGTGAGCCACTCCTACAATGGGTCGCTGAAGGTCCTCGTCGGTGAAGCCGACCGCCTTAAAGAAGGACCGGGCTCCCGCACGATCGGGACCGTCCAGAAGAATGCGGCTGTTGTGTCTCATGTCGAAGGGCATAGTTCTTTTCTCCTTAGCGGTGATTATAGCCGAGGTGTCATCAAAGACTGAAGCTTCGACAACAGGTCGCACGTCTGAACGTCGGAACGTCCCAGGTAGTGGCTCACCGGTGATGAGTTCCCTAACTTTCAGGTTTCCGCAGCTGTCAGTTCCAAGACTGCCTGTTGCCGGCTGAGGGACGTGCGACGTTCAGACATTCCCCTTGCTCCCTTCAACCCGCAACCTGTACCCTGTAACCTAGATTCTATGTCTGGCGCAGTCATCGAGTTCGTTCAGGTTTCCCACACCATTCTTGGGAACCGGGTGCTTTCCGACCTGAACCTGGAAGTTCATCGGGGCGAGACCTTTGTCTTGTTGGGGAGGAGCGGCTGCGGAAAGACAACCACGCTCAAGCTGGTCAACCGCTTGCTCGATCCTAGCAGCGGTCGGGTCAACGTCGAAGGTCGTTCCACCCGGGATTGGGATCCGATCCGGCTCAGAAGAGGTATCGGATATGTGATACAGGAAGTGGGTCTTTTCCCTCATCGGACCGTCGCTCAGAACATCGCCTTGGTACCGTCGCTCGAAAAATGGGACGAAGCCCGAACCCGGAATCGAGTGGAAGAACTGCTTGCCCTGCTGGGCTTGGAACCGAAACACTACGTAGACCGGTTCCCTTGGCAGCTTTCGGGGGGACAGCGGCAGCGTGTTGGCGTAGCGCGAGCACTGGCGGCTGACCCGCCTATTTTGCTGATGGACGAGCCTTTTGGAGCCCTGGATCCGCTGACGCGAAGCGAAATCCAGCAAGAGTTTCAGAGTCTTCAACAACGTCTGGGCAAGACGATACTTTTTGTCACGCACGATCTCGCGGAGGCTCTACGCCTGGGTACCCGGATCGGTCTGATGAAGGACGGAGCCCTCAAGGTGAGCGGAACGGCTTCCAAACTTCTGGTCTCCGATGATCCTGAGATCAAGTTGTTTCTGGAGCCTCTACGCGCATTGGTAGAACTAGGTGAGACGCTGAGCTCTCGAGGTAACTGAAAGCAACAAGATGAGTCTCTGGCAGTTCCTGCTCGAAAACGGAAATGAGGTACTGTCCCTGACGGGCCAGCATCTTTGGATGGTTTTTGTGTCGGTATTGATTGCGGCAGCAATCGGGATTCCTGCCGGCGTCCTGATGACACGGCGCCCCGGACTCGAGAAGGGGATTCTGGGCTTCGCCAGCGTGGTCCAGACCATTCCAAGCCTGGCGCTGTTCGGATTTCTCATTCTGGTTCCAATAGTTGGCGGGATTGGGGCGAGTTCGGCGATCGTGGCTCTGATCCTATACGCCTTGCTTCCTATTGTTCGCAACACCTTTATCGGGATTCGGAAGGTGGACCCCGCGATCCGGGAGGCAGGCCTCGGCATGGGAATGACCGACCGGAACCTCCTGCTTCAGGTGGAGCTGCCCCTCTCCCTTGGGATCATCCTGGCCGGAATCCGAGTCGCGGCCATAACCTCGGTGGGCGTAGCGACGATCGCCGCCGCAATCGGCGCAGGGGGACTAGGTGTTTACATTTTCCGCGGGGTGGCAAGTGTCAACACGACGCTGATTCTGGCAGGTGCCATCCCCGCCGCTCTGCTGGCCCTACTGATGGACTTTGGCTTGAATCAGCTAGAACGCTACTTGTCTCCCCCAGGTGCTAATTAAGAAGCAAGAGGCGATTCAGCAAGACGTGGGAATGCGAAGGGAGTCGTGTCATGAGGTGGACTCTGCTGTTCTTGCTCACTCTTACGACGGGTTGTGGTGGCTCTGATGAGGTGGTCATCGGCTCCAAGAACTTCACGGAGCAGATCATTCTGGGCGAGATTCTTGCCCAGCAGATCGAACGCAAGACAGGACTTGAGGTGGATCGGCGATTCAATCTGGGCGGTACCTTTATTTGTGACGTTGCCTTGCGTTTGGGGGATATCGATGCCTACGTCGAATACACGGGTACTGCCTTTACAGCTATTCTCAAACAAAAGCCGGTCAGCGATCCGCAGAGAGTCTACCTGCACGTCAAAGAGGACTATCAGAAGCGGGATCTGGAGTGGTTGGAGCCTCTGGGATTCAACAATACCTTTGCGATCATGATCCGTGCTGACGAGGCTCGGAAGCTGGGAGTCAAGAGCCTCTCGGAGGCCGTTTCCTTTGCTCCCGAGTGGGTCGCAGGTTTCGGATACGAGTTCATGGAGCGCAAAGACGGTTTCAAAGGACTCGCCCGGACCTACGGACTGAGCTTCGCTGATACGAAGGTCATGGAACTTGGGCTGATGTATCGGGCTCTGGCTGCAGGAAGTGTCGACCTGATCGCCGGCAACTCCACTGAGGGCCTGGTGGCGGCACTGGATCTCTTCATTCTGGAGGATGATCTGAAGTACTTCCCCCCCTACTACGCGGCACCTGTCGTCCGTAGCGAAACCCTGAGGCAGCACCCCGAACTTCTTGCTGCGCTTTTGGCTTTGAAGCAGGTGATTTCGGAAAAGCAAATGCAGATCATGAACTATCAAGTCGATGGCGAGCGTAAACTGGTCAAGCAAGTAGTCGCTGGTTTTCTGGCCACCATTGACTCTTCGGGGGGGGCACTCCCAGCGTCAGACTCGACGAAGTAAGGTGGGCGGAGACGGCAGAAGAGCAGTTTGATGGACATAGCCAAATTGCAGAAGGCGATTGAGGGCAAGGTTTACGAGGACGAGGAAACCCTCAAGGAGGTAGAAACCGATTTCGGAAGGATCGTCCGCCGGACTCCCAAGGCCCTGGTCGTGCCCGCGTCTCCGCAAGACGTGCAGAACGTCGTAAAGATTGCGGCCCAGGAGGGCTGGAGCGTTTCAGTTCGTGGTTCCGCCCACTCGCAGGGTGGACAGTCGCTATCCGAGGGTGGCATCCTGATCGATTTGAGCTCCCTGGATCGCGTCGAGAGTATCGATGCAGAGTCGGCCCTGGTTCAAGCAGGGGTGCTCTTGCGGGACCTGGTGAGGGAGACCCATGAGAAGGGATTGATCCCTTGCGTTCTTACCGACAGTCTCGATGTTACGGTCGGGGGAGCCCTGTCTACCGCGGGTTTCGGAGCCGCTTCTCATCGGCATGGAACCCTGTCATCCCAGGTAGAAGAACTTGAGGTGGTCACTGGCGAAGGACATCTGGTTCGTTGTTCCCCAACGGAGAACGAAGACCTGTTTCAGTGCTCCCGCTGCGGGTTCGGCCAGTTCTCGATCATCGTCAAGGCACGCATTCGTCTCCGGAGGTCTGCTCCCAGAGTACGCACCTACTTCCTGCTCTACGATAACCTTGAAACCTTGATGCGGGATCAGAGGAAGATCCTCAGAGGGGAGCGCTTCAATCACGTCGAGTCTTGGTGTGCCCCTTGTTCGCAGGGAATGCGAAAACTCGGCGACATAAAGATCCCTTTTGCAGAGTGGTTCTACCCCATGCACGTCAGCCTCGAGTATGGCGACGACGCCCCCCCCGGACCGGAGTCTCTGGCCGGTTTGAGTTTCTATCGTCAAGTACACACAGAAGATTCAACGCTGCTCGAGTTTTTGAGCCGAAATGACGCGGTTGTTTCTCTTTGGAAGCAAACCGGTACCTGGAATTTGAGCCACCCCTGGATGGAGGCTCTGCTGCCCTGGGACCAGGCGGCCGCCTACGTCCGGGGTGTCCTGAAAAGTGTTCCTCCCAACCTTCTGATAGGCGGACTCGTCTCACTGTGGCCTTGTAGGAGCAGCAGCTCTGACTCCCCCCTACTCAAACGCCCTGACGGAGACTCGATGATCGGGTTCGGTATCCTGCCGGCGGTTTCGAGACAGTTCCTGCCAGTATCTCTGGCTCTTCTGAGGACCGCCAGCGATCTCTGTACCCAGATCGGCGGGAAGCGCTATCTTTCAGGGTGGCTCGATTTCGATTACACCCGGTGGAAGCAGCACTATGGCGATACCTGGGAGAAGGTTCTACAGTGGAAGACTTTCTACGATCCCAGCGGAATTCTCAACCCGGGGTTCATCCAATTTTCGGAGCCGGCGCCAGACTTGGAGCCGGACGGGGAGATCGGCTAGCACGCCGCCTGCCGCTGGGGCATGGAATCAGGTCGCGTCGAACGGAAGCTTTCGCCGACAATCCGACCCATTTGTCCAGGTTAATAGGGAGCGTGAAGGAAGAGAATGGTCTTTCGACTGGACAATGTGGGCAAGGAATTTGGGGGCACCTGGATTTTTCGGGGGATCTCGGCCCAGTGCAATCCTTCAGAGCGGATCGGGCTCATTGGCCGCAACGGCTGTGGGAAGAGCACCCTGACGGCGCTCATCTTTGGGAGTCTCGAGCCTGACGAGGGTCGAGTCCAGAGAGCACGGCCCCTCCAGATCTCATCCGTAGAACAGTCAGCAAAGTTGGATCCCGACCTCAGCATTCTCGACGAAGTCCTCAAGGTGTTTGCGCCTCTCAGCCGGATACAGGAGGAGCTGCACCAACTGGAAGCGGAGATGTCTGAGGTTGGAGGTAAAGCCTTCGATAAAGCAGCCGAGGTCTATGAGGGTCTGCAGCTGAGGTTTCAGTTGCAGGGTGGTTACGATTTCAAGGCTCGCGCCCAAAGCATGCTCCTCGGATTGAGTTTTTCGGCAGCCGAATTTGAAATGCCCTGCCGGAACCTCAGCGGCGGTCAACAGACCCGGATCCTACTGGTAAAGGCCCTGGCTTCTCCGGGACAAATGATGTTGCTGGATGAGCCTACCAACCACCTGGATCTGAGTGCGATTCTTTGGCTCACCCGGTTCCTTCAGACGCTGAAAACTTCCTTTGTCCTGGTCAGTCACGATCGGCATCTCCTGGACCAGGTGACGACCCGAACCTGGGAACTGGAAGGAGGATTCCTGCACGACTATCCGGCGTCTTTCAGCCGGTCTCGGGAACTGCGCCGCCAGCGACGAACCTTGAAGGAGCAGGAGTATCTCCGGCAACAGGAACTGCGCCTTCGTACCGAGGACTTCATTCGTCGCAACATCATGGGGCAGAAGACAAAGCAGGCCCAGTCCCGGAGAAAGATGTTGGAGAAGCTGAATCCACTGGAGAAACCTCTTGAGGACACCCGATCGCTGAAGATTCAACTTCGGGAATCGGCTCGCGGCGGCGCCTTGAGTCTGTCGGTCGAAGAGGGAGAGGTCGGGTATCCGGAGAAGCCGCTTCTCACCAACCTGAGCTTGAGAATTGCTCGTGGCGATCGGGTCGGAATCTTGGGAGGAAACGGAAGCGGGAAGTCCACCCTGTTGAAGGTCCTGGTAGGCGAATTGTCTCTGTTGGCCGGCCGGCTCGATGCGGGCCTGAATAATAGCTTCATGTACTACAGTCAGAATTCCTCCATCGGCGATGGCGAACGTACGGTGTACGACTTTCTCAGGGAGTTGGACACGTACTGTACGGATGAAGACATCCGAAGCCTGGCCGCACGTTTCCTGTTCTCCCAGGACGATATTTTCAAGAAACTGAATCAGCTCAGCGGAGGAGAACGAAGTCGTCTGGCTTTGGCCCATTTGTTCTTCTTTCCTTCGAACGTCCTCGTCTTGGACGAGCCGACGAATCACCTGGATATCAGCAGCCGTGAAGCCTTGGAGGAATCCTTGTCGAGCTACTCGGGCACGCTGTTGATCGTTTCACACGATCTCTACTTCCTGAAGAGGGTGGCTAAGCGCTTCTACCTGATCGAGAACCAGAGATTGGTCCCCATCGAGGACCTGGATGAATTGTTCGGCCGTCGGGCGGAAGAGGAGCAGGGGAAGGCCTCAAAGAGCATGTCCGCCAGGAAGAAAGTCGATGTGCCTGTTATCTCGCGAGAGCTCTCCAAGAATGAAAGGCGGCGCAGGCAGCTACGGGTGTTGCAGCTGGAGGCGGAGATAGACACCCTGGAAAAGCGCAAGGAGGAGATCTCAGAGAGCCTGCAGGTGACGGACGAGCACTTCACTCAGCTGCAAGCCCTGGCACAAGAGCACCAGAGAATCCAGTTCCAGCTGGGCGAACTGTACCAGGATTGGGATCGGGTAGCAGAGGAGTTGGGTGATCTGATCGAGTCCTGACCGTGGGGGTGGCCTCCGGGCCGCCGTATTCTTCTCGCGAGCTTTTGGTTTGAGCACGGCGGCCCGGAGGCCACCCCCACCTCGACGGCTGGGGAGATGGAAAGGGGAATCGGAGATGCGAATTCTAGTAACCGGTGCGACGGGTTTTGTAGGTCGACGGCTCTGCCGAGTCCTGTCTCAGGCTGGGCATGAGCTTGTAGCCCTGTCTCGAGATCCTGAATCGGCCCGCAGGAGGGTGCCGGAGTTGAGACAGGCTTTTGCCTGGAACCCCATCTCTGACGTCCCGACCTCGGAGAGTTTGGATGGAGTGGATTCAGTGGTTCACCTCGCAGGAGAGACGGTCACGGGGCGCTGGACTTCCCGAAAAAGGGAGGCGATCAGGGACAGTCGCGTGGGGGGAACCAGAAACCTGATGAAGGCGCTTGCTCAGAGCAAGTCCCGACCCAGGTCGATGGTTGCCGCCAGCGCGATTGGCTACTACGGTGATCGTGATGATCTGGAACTCCGGGAGGACTCGGCCTCGGGGGACGATTTCCTGGCGGACGTGTGTCGGGCGTGGGAGGGTGAGTCCCTTCGCGCCCAGGATCTGGGTATCCGGATAGTGCAGCTCCGGATTGGAATTGTACTGGGTTCAGGAGGAGGTGCCATGCAGGCGATGTTGCTCCCGGCCCGCCTGGGCCTGGGAGGGCCTCTCGGCTCAGGACGACAGTGGTGGTCCTGGATCCATCTAGAGGATCTAGTAGCCGCTGCCCGCCTTTGCTTGGAGGACGAGGAGCTGCAGGGACCTGTGAACGCAACGGCTCCCAACCCGAGTCGACAAAGGGATTTTGCCAAGGCTTTGGGTCGGGTGTTGTCTCGCCCCGCATTCCTTCCTGCGCCCGTCTTCATGTTGAAGATTGTGCTGGGCGGCTTCGCCGCGGAGCTTCTTTCCAGCAAGCGCGTCCTGCCAGGGCGGCTCCAGAAAGCCGGCTTCGGCTTTCGTCTGCCCGAATTAGGGCCAGCTTTGGAGGCCGTTGTTCAGGAGAGGAAGTTTGACGGGTGATGTCTGAAACAGGAGAGAGAAATTCATGAAACACAGGAAAGTTCTTCTGATCGTTTTTACGATCGCTGTGGGTTTTGCTATGGCAGCTGCGACTGTTCTGACGGAGTCGCCGGGGATGAAGAAGTGGCAGAAGGGTAAAGGGTGGGGCTGGGTCTGGGGGGCAAAAGACGAGGTTGGTGCCCTTAACGAGATGACCGATGCCTCCCGGCTCGGGGCCCTGCGTCTGGCCGATCAAGGGAAAGTCTACGATCTCGGGATCGTCTACGATCGGACTTCCTATAAATGGCCGGGTCACAGCCCGGCAGAGGTGATGATGTTTCGCTCCCCGGAGGGGGTAAAGCGCCAGGAAGACATTCCTGGGGTGATCCAGGACAACCCTACTCGGACTGCCTGGCACAGTTGTGCCCTTTTCATCAACGACAATGTGGCCACTCAGATCGATGGCCTTGGGCACGCAACTGAAGGAATGGATAACCACTGGTACAACGGCTTCAAGGAGGCTGACTGGGGCGGAGACTGGGGTATCCGAAAGTGCGACGCGACCACCATTCCTCCCGTGGTTTCTCGGGGTATTCTGATTGATGTGGCCGGCTATCGAGGGGTGGAGGCGCTGCCTTCGAACTACGCGATCACCCCGGAGGATCTTCAGGGGGCCCTGAAAAAGCAGAAGACTACACTCCGTCCCGGGGACGTGGTTCTGGTTCGAACGGGCACGCTTCGTTTCTGGGGAGAGACCGGATCAGATCACGCAACCATCGATAGCCATGACTCGGCGGGGATCAATCTAGCTTCCGCGAAATGGCTGGTCGAAGAGCAGGGCTCGATGATGGTTGGAGGAGACACCAGCGGAGTCGAGTACAAGCCGGCAGCAGCAGACAACAAGGCCTACCGCGACAAGTACGGATCCTTCATGCCAGTCCACAACTATTTGTTGATCCAACAAGGAGTACACATTGCCGAGTTTCACAACCTGGAGGAACTAGCGCGGGACAGGGTGTACGAATTCTGCTATGTCTCTACCGTCAACAAGATCAAAGGGGCGGTGGCAGGATTCACGCTCAGACCGATCGCCATCTCTTAGGGTCTGCACAAGAATAACTTGGTAAAATTGGCGCTCAGATTTGCACCAGATTTGACCGCGAACGATTGAGCGAAACCGCAGGCGTAGCCGGGTCTGCGTTGAGGATTTCGCGATTGAGGAGCGGCCGAAGATGGTGTGAAGATGAGATGCCAAAACGCCAAGTTATTTTTGCGCAGACCCTAAGTAGATGCCTCGCGCCCCAGCCATTGCAATGACCCGCACACGATGAAGGCTACGCTTCTTAGGGGAATCCCAATTTTTCAAGCACTTAGGCATTGGCGCTTTCAAACAAATAGGTCGAGTCGCTAACCAGTTGATATCATTTGACTTTAAACCGGACAGCAGTGTTCCAGTGTACTGAGTGCTCCATTTCAGACAGACGATCAAGGAACCCGTAACTTGAAACCTGTAACCGGAGACGCTCGGGGAGGCTGTTGCCGCGGACCACGTCCTCTCGGGGAAGCAGGTACTTGATTAGGTCGAGCCAGAGATGGTCGAGGTCTCCATCGAACACTGTATAGGCATCGGCGGGAAGCACCTTCCAGTCTTTGCGGGCTAGTTCAGATGCCAGTTGGCCCGCTGCCCACCCCGAATGGCCAGAAAAAAGCCGCAGTTCGTTGTCGTCTTTCTTCTCCTTGAGAAGTTGTTCCAGCACGACCTTGTCACCCCCGAAATACACGTCTCCCATCAAGTGCGAGGAGCGTTCGGGAGGCTCCTCGCGGCGGGTGAGGTAGATCAGATAATTTCGTCCCACCGGACCACCCAGGTACAATTGGTGCTCATCGTTGCCGCCGTCGTCCAGATAGGGGAGCACTCTAGACAGGGGGATCTTGGTGGCCTGGTTGATAATCAGGCCCAGACTTCCCTCCTTGCCGTGCTCGAGTAGCAGAATCACGGAGTAGCTAAATCGGGGATCTGCCATTCTGGGACTGGCGACCAGAAAGGTTCCCTTAGCGGGGGGCAGGTTCTTCCGGGGCACTGCTGCCCGGGAATGCATGATGGCGATGTCAGAAGCAACGGCCGAAAGTAGTAGGAGGACCCCGATCTGCAGCCAACGATGACACTGACTACTTGATACGAATTCATCTGCTCGATCTTGAAACAGCCTTCCCATTAGGATCTAGCTCCGTTTCGTGAGGAGCGACTTCAGCTGTTTCCAGTCTTTGTACATTTCGGGCAGTTTTCGGATGACCGCCTGGATTTGCAGCTGCTGACGATGATCGCGCCCCGGCTGGCCTGAGATGGTCATGTTCGAGGGTATGTCGCGGGTGACGGCCGTTTTCACCATCACTGTGACTCCGTCACCGATATTGATGTGATCGATGACGCCGGCCTGGCCTGCGAGAATGCAGTTTTTCCCTATGGTGACGCTTCCCGAGATGCCGACGCATCCCACCACTACTGTGTTTTCTCCGATGCGGGAATTATGGCCGACGTGTACATGGTTGTCGAGCTTAGCGTGTTTCTCCACCACTGTAGATCCGAAGGTGGCACGATCCACGCAGCTATTGGCTCCGATCTCGACATCGTCCTGGATTTCGACGGTCCCAGTCTGTTCGATCTTGACCTGCTTTTCTCCATCGAAGACGTACCCGAAGCCGTCCGCCCCAATAACACTCCCGCCGTGGACGATGACCCGTCTTCCCAGGCGAACTCCAGGATAGATCACTACGTTGGGATGTAAGGTCGTGCCGGAGCCAATGTGACATCCGTCGCCCACGCTGACTCCAGAGTGGAGGGTGACTTCTTCGCCGAGGGTCACGCCGTCTCCGATGCTGACAAACGGGTGAATTGAGACAGGCTCGGCGATGCGGCAATCCTTGCCGATTTCGGCTCGGGATGAGATGCCCCGAGTGTGGAAAGGCTTGGTATGGAAGAGCGAAATGACTCGGGCGAATGCCAGCATGGGATCTGCGGTCCGCAGCAGGGGCAGAGAAGCCGACTGTAGTGCTAAAGGTGCAATGACCGCCGAGGCGCGCGTCGCTTTCAGATTGTTCCAGTATCTCGGCGTGGCGGCTACCGTGATGTCCCCGGGTCTCGCATCCTCGAAAGGAAGGACTCCCGAAATCTTTACAGATCCATCCCCCTCTTTCTGGCTGTCAACCAACTCGGCAAGCTGCTCAAGCGTGTACATTTTGCCTAGCCGCCTTCCTCTTTGAGTACCCGCTTCAGGACCTTTCCTACCGCGCTCTTTGGCAGTTCCTTGCGAAACTCAATTTCCTTAGGAATCTTGAACCGGGAAAGCTTGTCCTGACAGAACTGCATCACTTCCCGCTTCCCCAGGCTGCTGCCTGCCGTCGTCACAATGAAGGCCTTGGGAGTTTCTCCCCTTACCGGACTGGGGACCCCGACTACGGCAGCCTCGACTATCTCGGGATGTTGGTGAAGGACTTCTTCCACTTCACGTGGATAGATGTTCATACCAGCACTGAGGATGAGGTCCTTTTTGCGATCAACTATTGAAAAGAACCCCTCCTCGTCCATTACCGCCATGTCTCCCGTGTGCAGCCATCCGTCGCGAAGGACTAGATCTGTTTCCTGGCGACGGTTCCAGTAGCCGCTCATGATCTGGGGACCTGTGACGTCAAGCTCTCCCACCTGACCTATTCCCAGAGGCTCGTGGGTCTCTGGATCAATCACTCTGGCATCGGTGTTGGGGATAGGGACCCCAATCGTTCCGATCTTGCGGTAACCGTGAATCGGATTGACCAGAACCACCGGAGAGGCTTCCGAAAGTCCATATCCCTCGACTAGCTTTCCACCGGTCAGCTTTTCGAAGCTCTCCTGCACTTCGGCGGGCAACCCAGCTCCCCCACTGATGCACAGTCTTATCGAAGCAACATCAGAGCTCTTCAGTCCGGAATAGTGATTGATGGCATTGTACATAGACGGAACGCCGCAGAAGATGGTGGCTTTGTACTTCCGGATTTGCTTGACGACATCCTTGAGCTCGAAGCGGGGAAGTAGGACCATGGTGCAGCGAGATTGGACGGCAAGATGGAGTCCGGTCGTCATTCCGTAGCTATGGAAGAAGGGAAGGACGCAGAGGAAGATTTCCTTTTCTTCTCGAACGTCCGATAGCCAGACTTGAGTCTGGTGAACGTTGGCCACCAGGTTGCGGTGAGAAAGGGTGGCGGCCTTGGAGATGCCCGTGGTGCCGCCGGTATAGAGCAGGATGGCGATCTCGTCCGGATCGACCTCTGCGGCGGGAGCCGGCGGGAATTTGCGGCGCATCAAGTCGCGGTAGCGGTAGAGGTAGAGTCCTTCCTCTTCTTGTGTCGTCAGAGTGGATTTGTTTTTGAATCCGTAGAGGAATCCCACCGTTGGGGGAAGAAACTCCTTGACTCCGGCGACCACGACCCGCTTGACCGGGGTATTCGCCCGCACCTGGGCCAGGCGCGGATAGAGTTGGTCCAGGATGATGACGGTTTCAGCACCCGAATCGACCAGCTGTCGCTCCAGCTCGCGCTCGACGTAGAGCGGATTGGTAGGGGTCAGTATCGCCCCGAGTTTGAGGGCTCCGAAGTGCGCGATTGGGTAGATCGGTAGATTGGGCAGTATCAGCGCGACCCGGTCGCCCTTCTTGACTCCCAGCCCAGCCAAGACTGACGCGAACCGGTCGACCTTCTCTCCCAGAGACCGGTAGCTCATGCGGGCGCCAAAGAATAGAGTGGCCAGGCCGCTGGGATTTCTTTCTACACTCTGCCGAAAAAGTTGATAGAGGTTGATTGCGGGATATTCAATCGTGTGAGGAACCCCTTCGTCGTAGTGTTTTAACCAGGTTCTTTCCATCTCACCTTCCTTGTCGAGAGGCCTCCTGCGACGCCAGTGAATTGAGTATCGAGGAAGCTGGAAGGGGTCGGTGCGTGTTATCAGCGCGGGGAAGGGGAGCCGTCAAAGTGGCACATCATTGGAAGCGGCCTTCCCGCGCTCATGCTGAATAGTCCGATCCAGGATTTCGGGCAAGTCCAGCGTGGGTTCGTAGCCGATCAGTTGCCGAATCTTGCTGAGATCTGGCAGACGCCTCTGCATGTCTTCGAACCCCGCCTCGTAAGCTTCATCGTAGGGAACGAGTTTGATCTCGGATTCACTATTAGTCATCTTTTTGATCAACTCCGCAAGGCCGTACATGGAAATTTCCTTGCCATGGCCAACGTTGAAGATCTTTCCATGGGCGCCGGGGTGAGATACGAGGGCAATCATGGCGCCTACCACATCGCCGACCCAGGTGAAGGAGCGCTGTTGGGTGCCATCTCCATAGACGGTGATGGGTTCTCCCTGGAGGGCCTGTTGAACGAAACGAGGAACCACCATCCCATACTGTCCGGTCTGGCGAGGCCCGATCGAGTTGAACAGCCTGACAACCACAATCGGCAACCCCTTTTCCCGGTAGTAGGCCTGCGCCAGGAACTCGTCGATTATCTTGGAGGCGGCATAGCACCAACGCACACGTGAGGTCGCACCAAGGACGAGATCGTTTTCCTCGTTGAAAGGTGGGCGATCCAGCTTTCCGTAGACCTCCGAAGTCGAAGCGAGCAGTATCGGCTTGCGGTCTCGGGCCGTTAGCTCCAGGATGACTTCGGTCGCTTTGATATTGGTCTCGATGGTCTGGACCGGCTGCTCCACGATCAGGCGCACGCCCACGGCTGCCGCTAGATGAAAAACCACGTCGGTCTGGTCTACGAGTTCCTCCATCAGGGAATGGTTCATCACACTGTCTATGATCGACGTAAACTGAGGGTATTCCTTTAGGTGAGCGACGTTATCGAGGCTGCCCGTGGAGAGGTCGTCGATGATCTCCACACTCCACTCTTTTTCGAGCAGAGTGGTCGCCAGATGAGATCCGACGAAGCCCGCTCCTCCAGTGATCAGAGCCCTTTTCATGGTACGCAAGATACAAGATACAAGATACAAGATACAAACAAACCTCAAACCCCAATCATCAAACCTCTGTGATCCTCGAGGAATGTTTCTAGTTTCAGCTTAGCAACGCCCCCGGTTGCGAGCCGGATCATTTACAAGGAAACTTCGGGTCCGGCGTAACGGCGGGCTCCAGGCCGCCGCGTATCGAGGAAAAGGCTCGAAAAGAAGAATTGTTGGTATTCAGTTGCCTCAAGTAACCCCAAGGTGTGTGTTTTGGGGTATGGAAGACTACCCGAAGACACTCGGTGAATTCGAGGTGCGGTTCTCGTCCGAAGGTGCTTGCCGTGAGTATCTTCTGCAGTTGCGTTGGCCGCAAGGAGTTTCTTGCCCGCGTTGCGAGTGTCGCGAGGTATGGGAGCCCATTCGTGGTTTGCTGGTCTGTGCTTCGTGCAGCTACCACATCTCCGTGACGG
>CAUZIZ010000118.1:0-17536 GCA_963579905.1 Acidobacteria bacterium UBA6911
CGATTTCAATCGCCAGGGTTGACGGAAATCTCCGCAGGCTCCGAGCGCCACTACAAGCAGCGTGGACAGAGCTACTAGTTTGATCATGATCCTCTCCTCCTCTGGCCTAATCGCCTTCAGTTCCCGAAATCTCCTTCAGCTCATTCTCTATGACTTCGGCCAGCTCTACCCAGTTCCTGCTGTAGAATCCCGAATGCTGAAGCTCCTGGTACGTGCCAACTATGCGCTCGAAGGCCTCGGCCTTCAGTGCTAATAACATCAATTGTTGTTCGTCCATTTCGACTGCGAATATAATTCGGTCCATGTTAAACAGGCAAGCTCTCTGGACCCGTCTTGTTGAGAAACACCAAAGCCGCAATCCGCGGTCCCTTATTCACTCCCAGAAAGCCTCCCAGTTCCAGATTCGGGGAGGAAGTCACAATCTGAGACTGTTCGAGCCCTTTCCCTTTTTCGACAAAGAGTGTTCCGGTTCGAAAGTGGTGGACCTGGACGGGAATGTCTATGTGGACTTCTGGCAGGGTCACTACACCAACATACTGGGGCACAACCCTCCCGAAGTTGTGGAACCACTCATCCGCGAGCTACAACGCGGCCGTGGCCTACAGACCGGCTTTCCTGGATCACTGCAGCTGGAGCTGGCAAAGAAGCTATCGCTTCGCACAGGAGCGGAAAAGGTTCGTTTTACGACCAGTGGATCGCTGGGAACCCTGTATTCCGTCATGCTGAGCCGGGCTTTCACGAAGCGCAATCTTGTCCTCAAGGTCGGTGGCGGCTGGCACGGTTCCCAGCCCTACCTTCTGAAGGGCGTCACGGCCTATACGGATGGGTTGGGGCTAGTAGAATCGTCAGGACTGCACCCCTCTATCTCGGAAGAGACTTTAACGACGCGATTCAACGACAGCGCCCAACTCGAGGGGGTTTTCGAAAAGTTCGGGGAACAGATTGCGTGCTTCATTCTGGAGCCGTTCATAGGCGAAGGAGGCTTTCTATTCGTCGCGGAAGACTACCTGAAGAGGGCCCGGGAGCTGACCCGTGAGTGGGGAGCGCTTCTGATCCTGGACGAGATCATCTCCGGGTTTCGATTCTGTCCCAGCTCATTGGCGAGCCTCTATGGGATCCAACCGGACCTTTCCACCTTCGGAAAAGTCCTGGGAGGGGGCATGCCGCTGACCGCGGTGGCAGGAAGGGCGGATGTTCTGGAGTTGGCCAATACCAGCCTCGGTCATCCCAAGCAGGTTAAATTCGAGGGCGGCACCTATGCGGGACATCCCGCCTCGGTGCTGGCAGCCATAACGCTGTTGGATTATCTCTCGGCACACGCAGACGAGATCTATCCCAAAATTCATCGGTTGGCGGAAAGGGCACGGAGCCAGATTCCTGGGATCTTCGAACGGGCGGGAATTCGATCGGTGGTCACGGGAGGGCCGAGTGGTCCGGTTTCGCAGAGCTCAATGGCTGTGATCCACTTTCCCACACAGGACGATACTCCGGTGTCATCACCCGAGGTCGTCTGGAACCCGGAAACCTGTGATGTAGAAATGCGAGAGAAGATCCTTCGGCTGGCGTTGGCCAACGAGGGCTTCCACGTTGTTCATGGTTTCGGCTCCATTTCGACCCGGCATACGGAAGAGGAGGTGGATAGTTTCCTATCGGCGGTCGAGGCAGTGGCGACAGCGATCGCGGGCTAAGAGTCTGCGCGGTAGAAATGATCGTAGCGAGAAAGCGGGGAATCGAGACCAGATTTTCTCGATTTCGAGGCCATAGTTGTTCTATTCGTCGAAAAATCAGGAAAATATGGGCCGATTCTACCGTTTTCGCAGTAGATCAATTTCTACCGCGTTCTACCGCGCAGGCTCCTAGTGAGAAGATTCGGTATGACAACGCGCCCTTCGCTCGATAGGATAGAATGAGTTGTTGCAGAAATCGGATTCAACTTCTGGACGTTTGTCGCCCGGAAGTTGTGCGGCGGCGTGGTCGGTTGTCTCGCCCAAGGTAGCGATCTTGCCTTGGTGGGCCCTTCCCAGAATTGAACGCAGAGAACTCGCCCAATGGATATTCGTCTGGAAGTGGAAGATATCAGCCCGGTCAAGAAGAAACTGAAGGTGGAAGTCCCTGCCGAGGTGGCGGGAAAAGAGTTCAACCAGATCGCCAACGATTACAAGAAACACGCTCGCCTGCCTGGATTTCGGCCAGGCAAGGCTCCCCTGCAGCTGGTAAAGCGCCGATTTCGAAAGGACATTTGCAAGGATGTTCTGCAACGCCTGATCCCCGAGTCCTATGACCAGGCCCTCCGTGAAAGGGAAGTAAAACCCCTGGGCGATCTGAGGATTGAGCAGCTCTCTTTCGAAGAAGGTGAGTCCCTGAGCTACGAGGCTCAGGTCGAGATTCTGCCCGAAATCACACTGCCCGAATACCGAGGTCTGGAGGTGCAAGTTCCCACCGAGGCACTGACGGAAGAGATGGTGGAGGAGCAGCTCGAGAAGATAAGGCAACGTCAGGCCCCCTTGGTGACAGTCAGTGATCGAACAACTGCCGCCGATAGGGACTACGCAACAGTCGACCTGGAGGGGGAGTACCTGGACCAGGATCCAGACGGGAAGCCCGCCGAACCGATCGCGGAAAAGAACGTGACACTCCAACTGGGCGGGGAACACACCCATAAATCGTTTGACCAAGCCCTAAACGGAATGGATGTGGGAGAGAAGAAAACCTTCGAGGTGACCTACGAGCCCGACTACCCAGAAGAGAAGCTGGCCGGGCACCACGTCCGATTCAATGTTGTCCTGAACGATATCAAGCTACTAGACCTTCCCGATCTTGACGATGAGTTTGCTCGTGGGCTGGGTGAATTCGAGAATCTGGGGAAGCTGAAAGACAAGATTCGAGAAGAGCTCAACCACCAGCTGGAGCAGAATCGAGCCAGCAAATTGAGGCAAGAGCTGGTACAAAAGCTGATTGACGCGACCAATTTTGAGGTGCCGGAGCTTCTGGTTGAAAACCGCATTGACGATAAGGTGAGAGACCTTGCCTATGACATGGCTAGACAAGGGCTCAACCCTACCAAGACAGACGTGGATTGGTCCAGCATGAGATCGGACCTCCGAGCGGTTGCCGAAAAAGAGACGAGAGCAGGGCTGATATTGGCGAAGATCGCGGACCAGGAGGGATTCGATATCTCCCCACAAGAGGTCAGCCAGGAGCTAGAGGGTCTAGCCGAATCGACGAATCAGCCGATAGATAAGGTGCGGCAACATTTCCAGGAGGACAGCCGTAGGGAGGGTCTAGTGGATCAGATCAGAAGGCGCAAGGCTCTCAACATCGTCCTTGAGGGTGCAAAGGTTCCGGAAATCTGAGCGGGTCTGGTGAACCTACCTCGTGACAGGATGTCCTGACCCGCTCTGAAAAATGCCAAGGAAGTGCCGGCAGCGACAGCCGGCTTAGCTAGCTGGGGGCCACAGTTTATGTCTCTGATTCCAATGGTTGTAGAGCAGACAAATCGGGGAGAGCGGGCGTACGATATCTACTCGCGTCTTCTCAAAGACAACATCATCTTCGTGGGCACACCGATCGACGACAACGTGTCCAACGTGGTGACCGCACAGTTGCTTTTTCTCGAAGCCGAGGACCCGGACAAGGACATTTCGCTGTACATCAACTCGCCCGGAGGATCCATCACGGCTGGGTTGGCGATTTACGATACCATGCAGTTTGTCAAGAACGACATCACCACCATCTGCATCGGCCAGGCCGCTTCCATGGGAGCCCTTCTGTTGGGCGCTGGAAATGAGAGCAAACGCTTTGCTCTGCCCCATAGCAGAGTCTTGATCCACCAGCCAACCATGTCCGGTCTGTCTGGGCAGGCAACCGACATCGACATCCACGCCAGGGAAATTCTCCGGATGCGAGAGACCACCAACCAGATTCTGAGCAAGCACACGGGCCAGGACGTGGAGAAGATCGGGACCGACGTGGAACGGGACTTCATCATGAACGCTGAGCAGGCCAGGGAGTATGGTATAATCGACATGATTATTGAGAAGCATACGTAATCAATATCAATCGTCTGTCCTTTCCATTTCAGGGTTCAATTCTTGAATAAGCGACTGTAGTCAGGGCTTTGTGCTACTTCTAGGGAGCAAGGGAAATTGGTGAAAAAAGGTGGGGAAGATGTTCTTCGATGCTCATTCTGCAACAAGAGTCAGAATGACGTAAAAAAGCTGATTGCAGGCCCCACTGTCTTCATTTGCGACGAGTGTGTGGACGTCTGCAATGAGATCATTTCCGATGATCTGACGGCTGAGGCCGCATCGATCAAGGAAACTCTCCCCAAGCCTATCGAAATCAAAGACTTCTTGGATCAATATGTTATTGGCCAAGAACTGTCGAAAAAGAAACTCGCCGTAGCCGTTTACAACCACTACAAGCGCATCAAGCTGGGACGGCGGGAGCAGCAGGACACGGTCGAACTGTCAAAGAGCAACGTGCTCTTGATCGGGCCTACCGGGACAGGCAAGACCCTGCTGGCCCAAACCCTGGCACGCATGCTGTCGGTCCCGTTCGCCATCGTTGATGCGACAACCCTGACCGAAGCCGGCTATGTGGGAGAAGATGTCGAGAACATCATCCTGCGACTGTTGCAGGCTGCAGGCGGTGACCGTGAACGCTGCATGCAGGGGATCATCTACATCGATGAGATCGACAAGATTTCACGTAAGGATGAAAATCCCTCCATTACTCGAGATGTCTCTGGCGAGGGAGTGCAACAGGCGCTTCTGAAGATCCTCGAAGGGACCATTGCCAATGTTCCCCCTCAAGGTGGACGGAAGCATCCGCACCAGGAATTCGTCCAAGTTGACACAACCAATATCCTCTTCATCTCCGGTGGTGCCTTCGTTGGCCTGGACAAGGTCATCCGGAGACGGATGGGACGTAGCGGTCTTGGATTCCGATCCCCGTTGAGTGAGAACCGCTGGAAGAAGGAGAGTGAGTCCGACATCCTGGCTCACGTGATGCCGGAAGATCTGATCAAGTATGGTTTGATTCCCGAGTTCGTCGGAAGGCTTCCAATCGTCTGCACTCTTCATGACCTAGGTCGAGATGCGCTGGTCCAAATCCTGACGGAACCGAACAACTCGCTCATCCGTCAGTATCAGAAGATGTTCGAGTTCGAAAACGTAGCACTCCGATTCACGGACGATGCTCTCAACGCTACTGCCGAGCTTGCGTTGACACGAAAGATTGGAGCCCGCGGCTTGCGCCTGATCCTAGAGGATCTAATGCTCGATTTAATGTACGAGCTGCCCTCCAGCAAGAAGGTCAAGGAGCTGGTGGTAACACGTGAACTAGTGGAAAACCGAGACGTGGCTTTCAAACTTCTTGAAAAAGCTGGGTGAAGGAGTGAGGGCAGAATTCGACGTCTCCCTTCAGATCCTTTCCCGCTTCATCGGCTTGCCGCTTCAAGAAGGGGATATTCTCAAAAACTCTGTCGATTGAAACGATCACCGCTGGGTTGCATCTTTACATGAGACGATCAGAAACCCGACTTCTACCTTTGAAAAATGACTGAAACCAAACGCGAGATTAACGTATTGGATGATGACGGCCCAGCCACCTATCCGATGGTGCCGATTCGGGACGTCGTCGTATTTCCCTCCATGATGGTGCCCTTCGTGATTGGCCGTGCTTCCTCTGTGGTGGCACTCGAGATGGCCCTGCGTCGGGACAAAAAGATCTATCTGGCTACCCAGAGGGATGCCTCTCAGGACAATCCTTCTCCCAAGGATATCTACAGCGTGGGAACGGTTGCCAACATCGTACAGAGCCTCAAACTCCCTGATGGCAATATAAAGGTGTTGGTCGAGGGCGTACGCCGGGCGCGCACTGTCGAAGTGCACGAGATGGAGGACTATTTCCAGGCCCAGGTGCGCTTCGAGGCGGTGCCGAAAGCATCCCACGCCAAGATCACGCTCCTGACCAAGCGCCTCAACCTCCTGTTCGAAGAATTTGCCAAGCTGAACCCAAATATCAACTACGAGACCATCGCGCAGGCAGCTCGCAGTACCGAGACAGAGCGACTGTCGGACACCATTGCAGCCAATCTTCCGATTGCGGTCGAAGACAAGCAGGCCCTTCTCGAAGTCGTCAACCCGGCCGAACGGATGGAAAAAATCTGTGAGTTCATCGAGATAGAGATAGAGAAGATCAAGATGGACAAGTCGGTCCAAGGGAGAGTCCGGCGACAAATGGAAAAGGCCCAGCGCGAGTACTACCTGAATGAAAAGGTCAAGGCGATTCAGAAAGAGCTGGGTCGAGGCGAAAAGGACGAGATAGAGGAGCTGAAGAAAAAAGTCGAAGAAGCTGGGATGCCGGAGGATGCTCAGGACAAGGCACGCAATGAGATTCAACGCTTGGAACAGATGCCTCCCATGAGCGCGGAAACGACAGTGAGCAGGACCTACCTGGAATGGCTCCTTTCGATGCCCTGGACCAAACGAAGCCGTGAGATTCGGGACATCATCCGTGCCGAAAAAGTTCTGAACGAAGATCATTACGGCCTTGAGAAGGTCAAGGAACGGATCCTGGAATTCCTGGCGGTCCGGCAATTGGTACGCAAGCGGAGCCAGGGCTTCATTCTGTGTTTTGTCGGCCCTCCCGGGGTGGGCAAAACGTCGCTGGGGCGATCCATTGCACGTGCCACCGGTCGCAAGTTCGTGCGCCTTTCTCTGGGCGGGGTCCGGGACGAAGCCGAAATCCGGGGACACCGCCGAACCTATATCGGTGCCCTGCCAGGCCAAATCGCCCAGATGATGAAGAAGGCCGGTACCAAGAACCCGGTCTTTCTGCTGGACGAAGTAGACAAGATGAGCACGGATTTTCGGGGCGATCCCTCGTCTGCCCTGATGGAGGTCTTGGATCCGGAACACAACGCTACCTTCGTCGACCACTATCTCGACACTGAGTTGGACCTCTCGGAAGTGCTTTTCATTTGCACCGGAAACGTCCTTCACAGCATTCCTCGCCCACTTCAGGACCGGATGGAGGTCATTGAGATCTCGGGCTATACAGAGCTCGAAAAACTCAACATCGCGACTCAGTTTCTGGTTTCCAAACAGAAAAAGGCCAATGGCCTGAAACCTGCTCAGCTCGACTTCAAGGAAGGCGCCATCCAGGAAATCATCAGCCACTACACGCGAGAGTCCGGTGTCCGGAACCTCGAACGTGAGATAGGGAGTGTCTGCCGCAAGGTAGCGCGCAAGATAGTCGCCGGCAGGAAGCCCAAGAAACCCAAGAAAAGCAAAATCAAGGAATTCACAATAGAGGACAAGACTATCCCAGAGTTCCTCGGCGTTCCCAAATACCGAACCCAACTGGCAACCGAGGAAAGCGAGATCGGATTGGCCACTGGCTTGGCCTGGACCGAAGTCGGAGGTGAGGTCTTGTTCACCGAGGCCACCACCATGGAGGGTAAGGGCGAGCTCCTTTTGACTGGAAAGCTGGGCGAGGTGATGCAGGAGTCCGCAAAGGCAGCTCTTTCCTTCGTTCGCTCTCGTACCAATGAGTACAGCCTGACAAAGGATTTTCACAAGTTAATGGACATGCACATTCATGTTCCCGAAGGCGCCATTCCGAAAGATGGCCCTTCCGCTGGAATCACGATGGCCACAACCATTGTCTCGACTCTCACCGGCATCCCGGTGCGCCGAGACGTGGCCATGACCGGTGAGATCACGCTGCGCGGCAAGGTCCTTCCCATCGGTGGCGTCAAGGAAAAAATTCTGGCCGCGCACCGGGCCAAAATCAAGACCGTCGTTCTTTCCAAAGAGAATGAGAAGGACCTGGAAGAGATCCCTGATTCAGTCCTCGACGAAATCAAGATCCTTTTCGTTGAGACCATGGACGAGGTTCTCGACATTGCCCTGGAGCAACCCCTCAATAGAAAGAGTCGGAAGCAGCAGAAAAAGTTCGTCGAGAAGCAGCAGCCTCCACAGATTGAAGGAGGCGAACGCCCCGAAGTTCACTGAAGAACTTCCACCCGCTCACCGAGATCGAGTATTGAATATTCCACGACCATCATCCGCTTAGAAAATATCGCCCTCTGAAGGGCCTTGCAGAATCATCAGTCATTCTTTGTCGACGCATGTTGAATCTGGCCCCGACTTGTAGGTTCGTGGACCGCGGAGCAGCGATCGGGGCTTCCTGCGCTAACCTGGACGTGGCGGACATGGCATCAAGTTGATCGTGGCAAATTCGTAATAGAACAAATACAGGCTGGAGAGCTCTTCGCAAATCGAGCAGGGTCTCTCCCTCGTATCAGCTATCTAGAATCAGTTCCCTATACCTCGCCACAGGAATAGGGAGCGAGAGAATTCGTGGCAAGTCAATTTGAGAGGTTTGAAGTAAATGGCTGAAGCAACCACTCCCACACTGAAAAAGGATGGCGCTGCCCTCAACATTCAGGAGTTAAAGGATCTTAACATCCAAACCCTGAATCAGGTCGCAAAGGACCTGGGGATTCCAGGAGCCACAGGGCTACGCAAACAGGAATTGATTTTTCAGATCCTGAAGGCCCAGACCGAGCGCAGTGGCTTGATCTTCTCGGAAGGAGTTCTTGAGACCCTACCGGATGGATTCGGGTTCCTTCGGGCGCCCGAGTACAACTATCTCCCAGGTCCAGACGATATCTATGTGTCCCCTTCCCAGATCCGCAAATTCGATCTGCGGACCGGTGACACCGTTTCGGGCCAGGTTCGCCCTCCCAAGGAGGGTGAGCGCTACTTCGCTTTGATCAAGGTGGAGGCGATCAACCTGGAACACCCGGATGTAGCTCGAGACCGAACTTTCTTCGAGAATCTCACCCCCATCTATCCCGATAATCAGGCCCAACTCGAGACGACTCAGGAGAACCTCACCGGTCGAGTAATGGATCTGCTGACCCCACTGGGACTAGGTCAGCGCGGATTGATTGTGTCGCCGCCCAGGGCCGGAAAAACCATGATTCTCCAAAGCATTGCCAATTCCCTGGCGGTCAATCACCCCGATATCGTTCTTATCGTTTTGTTGATCGACGAACGCCCCGAGGAAGTCACTGACATGCAGCGGTCTGTCCGAGGAGAAGTTATCAGCTCGACCTTCGATGAACCGGCTGTCCGGCACGTACAGGTGTCCGAAATGGTGCTTGAAAAGGCTAAGCGGATGGTAGAACACGGCAAGGATGTCGTCATCCTCCTGGATTCAATCACTCGCCTGGCGCGAGCCTACAACTCCGTCGTTCCCCCCTCCGGCAAGGTGCTCTCGGGTGGAGTCGACTCGAATGCCCTGCAAAGACCCAAGCGTTTCTTCGGAGCAGCACGTAACATCGAGGATGGCGGCAGTCTAACCATAATGGCCACCGCGTTGATCGATACGGGCAGCAGAATGGACGATGTCATCTTCGAAGAGTTCAAGGGCACAGGCAACATGGAGCTCATTCTCGACCGCAGATTGGTCGACAAGCGCATTTTCCCTTCTATTGATATCAATCGCTCGGGAACCCGCAAAGAAGAGCTGCTCATGAGCAAAGAAGAGCTGCACCGGGTATGGGTGCTGCGCAAGGTGCTCAATCCCCTTTCTGTCACCGAGTCGATGGAGCTGTTGCTCGAAAAGCTGGGCAAGGCCAAGACCAACGCCGACTTCTTGAATTCCATGTCCGGCGGCTAGTTTGCTTCCCTACGCTAAGGGTCTGCGCAAAATAACTTGGCATTTTAGCATCTCATCTTCACATTATCCTCGACGACGACAAACGCTGAGATCGTGTCACCAATCTCAAGCATGAAGGGGTTGCCTCGAGATCTCGCATAGAGCCATCTCATGAGTGACGGAGCCGCTTTCAGGGTTGACTCAGGGACCCTGTTTCCTTGCCCCAGGGCTGGGAATAAGCGCCTCTCCTCACCCTTTCGAGTATAAAAGTTAACTAACTGATCAAGTTTCGTGCCTCGGCGTGATGTGGTTTCCAAAGAGACCGCGTCAGCGGTCTGGCGCGAACGCGTATTAGACTCGGCCTTCAGGCCGGGGTCAGCTGCGACGCCATCCCTCCGGAGGGCCTTTCAAGGTCCTTCTCGAACCGCGGCTTTAGCCATCTTGAACCCGTAGCCGGGCTGAAGCCTGTATTCGAGAAGACCGCTAAAGCAGGCTCCGGCATCTGCTTGCTCGTCGACCCGGCCCTAAAGGACCGGTCTAATACGCTTCGCGCCAGGCCGCTGAAGCGTCCTACGGGACACATTCACCGAAGGTTATCGTTCCTCGGCGGTATGAGGTCGCTCGCTACCCCTAGCCCTCGTCTACAAACTTGTCTTTGTCTTCCCCCTCGCTCTTTCCCTATCCCTTCCCATGAATCCGGGCTCCTGGCCGGTCAAAATCGAAGCGATTTCAAGTCCGATCTCCGAATCGAGAATGGCCAGGACCTTCGGGCGATTTTCCAACAAACTGACAGGGAAGCACGTGGCCTTGGGAAGCAAGGGCAGGGGCACGGGGGAAGGCAAAGACAAAGGCAAGTTTAAGGGCGGGGGCAAAGGGTAGGAAGAAGACGCTAAACAGGTTCGGAAACCCTGGGCTATAAGACACAATGCCGTTAGGATTGACCTCTCTCGATGTGCGGAATCCAACGGATGAGCACTTTCGGGCAGTACACGAAACAGGTACAACTACCCTCGAGAACCAAACACTGCTCGCGAAAAATTCAGAAATGGACTTGACTTGAGACGTCGCTATTCCGTATCCTGAGAATCGGTAGATTGGGTATGGTGAATAGCAGCTTTCTTGGAAACACTTGGCGCCTCTTGGCAACATAGGTATTCGAGGACTGTCAATCGCCAATAGGCCAAGATAGAGATCGAAGAAAGGCCGTGGAGATAGTTCTCCACGGCCTTTCTTTTTTTGGGGTAAGTATCAGGTGAAACTCTACTGGAAATCAGTCTTGGGCGATCTTCTGACTCCGGCATCGGCCTACTTGAGCCTTGCTCAATCGTCGGACCGGGCGTTCCTTCTGGAATCAGTGGAGGGAGGAGAGAGGATCGGGCGCTACTCATTCCTCGGCGTCGACCCTTACCAGAGCTCCGACGGGAGCCTCACGGACTTTCGGAATCTCTTCCCAGCGGTTCGGGAGCCCGGTCCTCCTGAGCTGCCTCCGTTTACAGGAGGCGCCGTGGGCATCTTCGGCTACGACATGGTTCGGGAACTGGAGACACTTCCGCGTCTGGACAAACCCGATGATCCGGTCATTCCGGGACCATCTGTTTTGATGGATTTCTATTCCACCATTGTGGCCTTCGACCACGTCAGGCACCAGATCATTTTTATTTCCCATGAGAGCCAGGATCGAGTGGATGAGCTGGAAGAAAGGCTTAGGAGTTCCCCCCAGCCGAGAATGACAAGCAGTCTGGCTTCGATGGATTCGATTTCGCCAGGGTCCTTTCAATCAAGTTTCTCCCCCTCATCCTTCCAAAGCGCGGTAGAAACGGCCAAAGAGTACATTCGTTCGGGTGATATTCTTCAGGTCGTCCTTTCAAAGCAGTTCGAGACCGATTTCTCGGGCTCCCCTTTCGACGTCTACCGGGCTCTGCGCTATATCAATCCATCGCCCTACTTGTTCTATCTGAAAAGGGGCGATCTGCACGTGGCAGGCTCCTCGCCTGAGATGTTGGTAAGGGTCCAGGGCCGGGATCTTGAGTACCGCCCTATCGCTGGAACACGTCGTAGAGGCCGGGATCTAGAAGAAGAGAAGAAGTTCGAAGAGGAGTTGATCGGGGACGAGAAGGAGCGCGCAGAACATTTGATGCTCGTCGATCTGGGACGAAACGATCTGGGAAGAGTCAGCGAATACGGATCGGTTCGGGTGGACGATCTGATGTTCGTCGAAAAATACTCGCACGTCATGCACTTGGTAAGCTCGCTCAAGGGACGCCTGCGGGAGGACAAGGATCGCTTTGATACCCTTGCAGCTTGTTTTCCTGCGGGAACGGTCAGCGGAGCTCCCAAGGTTCGCGCCATGGAAATCATCGAGGAGCTGGAACCGACTCCAAGAGGAATCTACGCGGGCGCCATCGGTTACCTCGACTTCTCAGGAAACCTCGACACCTGTATCGCCATTCGGACTATCGTGATGCGGAATGGCAAGGCGTACTTGCAGGCGGGGGCGGGGATTGTAGCCGACTCCGTCCCCGAGCTTGAAGACAAAGAATGCCATAACAAGGCGCAGGCACTCTTTAGCGCACTCGAGTTGGCTCGACGACTTGAGGGGAACGAAGATTCGGGAGTCCGCTCATGAAGGTGCTCATGATCGACAACTACGATAGCTTTACCTACAACCTCGTCCAGTACCTGGGCGAACTCGGGTGTGAGCTCCACGTCCACCGGAACGATCAGATTACCTTAGATGAGATCCGGCATCTAGAGCCCGACCGGATTGTGATATCACCGGGTCCTGGCACTCCGAAACATGCGGGGATCTCCGTGAAAACCGTGCGAGAAATGGCGGGGGGTCTCCCGGTCCTGGGCGTTTGCCTGGGACACCAGGCAATTGGCGAGGCCTTCGGTGGAAAGGTCGTACGCGCCCCCGAATTGAGGCATGGAAAGACCTCGCCAATCTACCATGAAGAGGACTCAATTCTGGCAGGAATTCCAAATCCCTTCGAAGCGACTCGCTACCATTCTCTGGTCCTCAGCCGCGATCACCTGCCGGATTGCCTGGTAGTAACTGCGTGGACCGAAAACGGCCTCATCATGGGTCTACGGCATCGAGAATATGCTATCTTTGGGGTCCAGTTTCACCCAGAGTCGGTGCTCACCCGGCCCGGCAAGAAAATCCTGGAAAACTTTCTATGTTACGAGGATATACCGAAAAACTGACTGCTGGCTCAGATCTTTCGGAAGAGGAAGCGGCCACTTGCCTGGAGCTAATCCTCTCCTCGGAAACTCCTGACACCGAGATCGCGAACTTTTTGAGAGAGCTCTTTCTTAAGGGGGAAACTTCGGCTGAAATTGCCGGCTTCGCGCGTGTCATGCGGCAGCATGCCGTTTCGGTCGAGAGCAACCACGATCGGTTTATCGACACTGCAGGAACCGGAGGCGGCAGCGAAACCTTCAACATCTCGACGGCTGCTGCCTTCGTCATTGCAGGAGCAGGTCTGGCCGTGGCCAAGCATGGCAACCGGGCGGCGACTTCCCGTAGCGGCAGTGCGGACGTGTTGACGGCCCTGGGAGTGCGAATCGATCCACCGGCTGGAGTGGCCGAGCGCTGCCTCGATGAGCTGGGAATTGCTTTTCTTTTTGCGCCTCTGTTCCATCCGGCGATGAAGCGGGTGGTGGGCATCCGCCGTCAACTGACTCACCGCACCATCTTTAATTTGCTAGGACCTCTGACGAATCCTGCTTCGGCTCCCTATCAGCTGATCGGGGTCTATTCCTCTGAACTTACTGCGAAGCTAGCCAGCGCCCTTTCCAGTCTCGGCTGTCGGCGCGCCTGGGTGGTTCACAGTGGCGACGGGCTCGACGAGCTTTCGACCGCGTCCGGGAACTGGGTCTCCGAGGTCTCCGATCAAGAGGTTACTCATTTCCGATTCGACCCGCGAAAGCACGGTCTGAAGGCCAGCCCGATCTCCTCTCTGGTAGGTGGAACGCCCGAGGAAAACGCATCGATCATCAGGCAGATCCTGGAGGGAAGGACACCGGGAGCTCCCCGAGACGTGGTGGTTCTGAATGCGGCGGCCGCGCTGCACGTGGCAGGCGAAAGCGAATTTGGAAAAGCGCTGGCGCGGGCCGCAGAGTCAATCGACTCTGGTGCGGCTCAGCACAAGCTGGAAGGCTTGATCGAGGCCTACGATGCTGGATGAGATTCTTCACAGCAAGAAGGCCGAACTCGCCGAGACCCGCCTGCGAATCCCACTCCACGATCTGATGGACCAACTTCCAGAGGAGCCCCCGGCCTCCTTCCGCGCGGCAATCACTCAGCCTAGCATTCGCATTATCGCCGAAATCAAGTATCGAAGTCCTAGTCACGGGCCGTTCCGCTGCCAGCGACCGCCCGAAGAGGTGGGTCTTGCCTACCAGCAGAATGGAGCGGCGGCCCTCTCCGTGCTTACCGAAAAAAGCTACTTCGACGGAGATCTGAAGTTCCTCGACCTACTCCATCAGAAATCGAGCGACCTCCCTCTCCTTCGCAAGGACTTTATTTTCGACCCCTACCAGGTGATCGAAGCTCGAGTCCATGGGGCCTCGGCCTATCTTCTCATCGTGGCCTGCTTATCCCGGTCCGAGCTCCAGCAGCTTCTGCAGGAGGGCAGAGAGTGCAGCCTGGAGGCTCTGGTCGAAGTCCACGATCCCTTCGAGCTGGACGCGGCGATAGAGAGCGGTGCACGCATTATTGGGGTCAACAATCGGAATCTGAGAACTTTCGAGGTGGACCTCGACACCTCTTTCGACATCGCCAGACGACTGGAAGGAGAGCAGGGTTTCACGCTGGTATCGGAGTCGGGAATCCGCGAAGTGGAACAGATCCGGGACCTCCAGGACGCCGGTTTTAGCGCCTTCCTGGTCGGTTCCTCTCTGATGGACACGTCCGACCCTGGAGCCGCACTTCGGGCGCTAAACGGCGCACCAGAACCCGAGTCGATATCCTGATCCGAGAAAACCCTGCTATCGCAAAGGCTCAATGATCGTCAAGATTTGCGGAATTACAAGCTTCGAGGACGCCCAGCACTCAGTGGAGTGTGGTGCAAACGCTCTGGGATTCAACTTCTACAAGCCCAGCCCTCGCTACCTTGAACCCGAGGAAGCCCAGCGCATCATGAGGGGACTCCCCAGCCGGATCATAAAGGTAGGCATCGTCGTGGTGCATCCCAATGGGAACGACAACGGATGGAAGGAGCTGCCCCTCGACGTCGTCCAGTTATACGGACTCCAAGGTCTAAGCCAGATCCCCCAGACCCGAAAGCAGATCTGGGTCGCAACCTCCCCTGACTCGATTCGAGAGTTTCCTGACAATCGTATCCTGGTGGACACCTCCTGGGGCACGGGACGTAAGGAAGATTGGGAAGCTCTCCGGCATCTGGGCCGGGGTTTCATTCTCTCTGGAGGGCTGACTCCTGAGAACGTTCGGGAGGCTGTGCGGCTACTGCACCCCGAAGGCGTTGATGTCTGTTCGGGTGTCGAGATCTCCCCCGGTGTCAAGGATCCCACCAAGATCGAACGGTTTATTAAGAACGCCTGGGAAGAATCCCCCCAGAAGATCTCACCGCAAGGAGAACTGCCATGAGCCAATCAAGAACTCCGCAGAGCGAACTTCCCGACCTCGGCGGACACTTCGGAATCTATGGAGGGAAATTCGTACCTGAGACCTTGATGTCCCCCTTGGAGGAGTTGGAACGAGCCTATCAGGAGGCACAGAAGGACCCCAGCTTCGACGAAGAGTTGGAGGAACTGATGCGGCACTACGTTGGACGCCCCACTCCTCTCTCCCCTGCGCATCGCCTTTCCGCTCAAGTGGGAGCCAACATCTACCTCAAACGTGAAGATCTCTGCCATACCGGGGCCCACAAGATCAACAATGCGATGGGGCAGGGTCTGCTGGCCCAGCGAATGAAGAAGACACGGATCATCGCAGAAACCGGAGCCGGCCAGCACGGAGTTGCGTCCGCCACAGTGTGTGCCCTTCTGGGACTCGAGTGTGAAGTGTATATGGGCACCGAGGACATGCGGCGTCAGGCCCTGAACGTCTTTCGAATGGAACTGCTAGGGGCCAAGGTAACCCCGGTTGATGCCGGCAGCCGCACACTCAAGGACGCCATCAACGAGGCTATGAGGGACTGGGTAAGCAACGTCGAAACCACCCACTATCTTCTCGGTTCCGTATTGGGAGCTCATCCCTATCCCGCCATGGTTCGCGATTTTCAATCCCGAATTGGCCTCGAAGCCCGCCGTCAGATCCTGGAGGCCGAGGGCAGACTCCCCGACGTACTGATCGCCTGTGTCGGAGGCGGCAGTAATGCGATCGGACTATTCTACGAGTTCTTGAACGACGCTTCGGTCCGGATGATCGGTGTAGAGGCAGGGGGGCGGAGCCTGGATCTGGGAGAGCATGCGGCCCGTTTCCAGGGTGGAAGCCATGGAGTCCTCCACGGTACCTTCAGCTACCTCTTACAGGACGACCGGGGCCAGGTCTTGACCACCCACAGTGTCTCGGCGGGACTGGACTATCCCTCCGTAGGCCCGGAGCATGCCTACCTACGGGATTCGGGTCGAGTCGCTTACACCTCAGCGAACGACACGGAAGCGCTGGAAGCGTTCCAGCTCTTGAGTCAGTTGGAAGGAGTAGTACCTGCTCTGGAATCGGCCCACGCGGTTGCCGAAGCGGTCAAACACAGGGACTCTGGAGAGCTGATGATTATCAACCTGTCCGGGCGCGGAGACAAAGATGCCGAGACTGTCCGAGATCTTCTCAAAAAATAAACGGTGTTTCATACCCTTCGTGACGGCGGGCCACCCCGATCTGGACTCGACCCGCCAGATCGTGCTGCACCTGGCCCAGGCGGGCTCCGACATCATCGAAATTGGAATTCCCTTCTCCGATCCGATCGCCGACGGCCCCATCATCCAGGAATCGTCCTTTCACGCCCTTCGACACGCCTATGCCCTTCCCGATTACATCGGGCTGGTGAAAGACCTTCGGAAGGAGACGGACGTCGGTTTGATCTTCATGTCCTACATGAACCCGGTCTGGAAGTACGGCCTGGAACGCCTTCATACAGAAGCCTCTGCAGCGGGCCTGGACGGGATCCTGATCTCCGATTTGACCCCGGAGGAGCATCTGCGTCTGCAGCCCGCGGGCTCGACTTCCCTGGACTCCATCTTCCTGGCAGCGCCCACTTCCTCGGATGACCGCTTGCGTAGCATCGCTGCGGCGAGTTCCGGCTTCATCTACCTGGTAGCCCGAACTGGAGTCACCGGAAAGCAATCTGATGTGCAAGCCGCCGGACCCTCAACTGCCCGTCGGATCCGGTCCTTCTCTCAACTTCCCCGCGCCGTTGGATTTGGAGTGAAGTCGGCCAACGACGTGCGGAAAATCTGGCAATACGCCGAAGGAGCAGTGGTCGGATCAGCCATCGTTCGATTCATCACCGAGCACCAAGAGCAAGCCGATCTGCCCTCAAAGGTCGGCCAGTTCGTGAAGGATCACTTGATCCCAAACGAATAGTGCACTATCGTTGCTCCTTGGAGACTTTGACAATGTTGTTTCGGACCTTCTCGAATCAGTACTTTTATCGGTGGGACATCATGATCTACCCACCCGCGTAAGTTAACCGGGGAATCGAGCTCTTAAGGCCGTGGGCAGACAACAGGAGTTGCCCACGGCCTTTTTTTTACCAGGTAGGCCCTAGTACAGCGTTCTGTAAATACCGATACGTTTGCAGATGGGGCTTGCGAGGCGAGATCAAGGCAGGAGGAGGAAGACGATGCTCGGCCATCTTCGACGACGACCAACGCAGAGATCGTCCGCAACCCCCAT
>CAUZIZ010000119.1:0-17454 GCA_963579905.1 Acidobacteria bacterium UBA6911
ATACCAGGAAGTCTTCGACTGCCAACCGGTCGGGACGGAGCACGATCGGGAAGGGCCCCAGGTGGAAGCTGCATAAGCTACAAATCACAACGACCAAGCTGAAGATGCTGCTGGTGCTTTGCCTGGCTCCACTCGACCTGGGCTCCTCAGGCTGCCAGGACCAGCATCCGAAGAGACCGAATATCCTCTTCGTCTTCGCCGACGACCACGCCTATCAGGCCATCGGCGCCTACGGATCGAGAATCAACCAAACGCCCAACCTGGATCGTCTGGCCCGGGGAGGCATGCGCTTCGAGCGCTGCCTGGTGACCAATTCGATCTGTGCCCCTTCCCGCGCGGTAATCCTGACCGGCAAGTACAGCCACCTCAACGGAGTCCTCGACAACCAGATTGCCTTCGACGGTAGCCAGGAGACCTTCCCAAAATTGCTCCAGCAAGCTGGCTACCAGACCGCCCTGGTGGGTAAGTGGCACCTGAAGAACGACCCCACCGGCTTCGATCATTGGATGGTCCTCCCCGGCCAGGGTTCCTACTACAACCCGGAGCTGCGCTCGGCCGAAGGACCGGTCCAGATCGAGGGCTACGTGACCGACGTGATCACTGATCTTACGCTGGATTGGCTCAAGCAGGGTCGTGACCCGGATCGTCCTTTCCTGCTGATGTACCAACACAAGGCGCCCCACCGAAGCTGGATGCCTGGCCCCAAGCATCTTTCGGACTTCCGCTCCCAGACCATTCCCGAACCGGAGACGCTCTTCGACGACTACAGTCGACGTGCGAGTCCCGCCACTAACCAGAGCATGGAGATCGGACGGCACGCGATTCTGGGCTATGATCTGAAGCTTCCTCCCTCCGACGGGGACTCCAGCACGGCACAGGACCGGGCTCGGTGGGAGCGCTCGTTTGGCCGCTTGACCGAACCTCAGCGGGAGACCTGGAACAACGCCTACGCCGCCTCCAACCGCGCCTTTCGGGAGACGAAGCTGACCGGGCAGGATCTGGTGCGATGGAAATACCAACGCTACATCAAGGACTACCTCCGTTGTGTCGCCTCCATCGACGACAACCTGGACCGGGTTCTGGACTACCTCGACCAGGCCGGTCTCGCCGACGAAACCGTCGTAGTCTACAGCTCGGATCAGGGATTCTATCTGGGAGAGCACGGATGGTTCGACAAGCGCTGGATGTATGAGGAATCGCTCCGCACCCCGCTGATCGTGCGCTGGCCTGGAGTTGTTCCACCTGCCTCATCCGACTCTTCGCTAGTCTCGAACCTGGATCTGGCAGAGACCTTCCTAGAGATCGCCGGCGTCTCGGTCCCGGACCAGATGCAGGGGCGCAGCCTGGTGCCACTTCTCGAAGGCAAGGGCGTCTCGGAGTGGCGCTCAGAGCTTCTACTACCATTACTACGAATCGATGCGCGCCCACAGTGTGCCTGAGCACTACGGTGTGGCGACCAACCGCTACAAGCTGATCCACTACCCGGAAACGCAGGAGTGGGAGCTCTTCGATCGAAAGGTCGATCCGAACGAGATCCGGAGCCTCTACGACTCGTCCGACTACCTCGTAATTCAGGAGGAACTTGAACGCGAGATGGAGGATCTCAGGAAGCAACTCGGCCTTGTCGAGTCGGCACCGGGTGCCTCGCGGCGCTGAGCCGGAACTTTATCGGCTATCGAGCAGCCACGGCGGCAGCGGCCTCGGTCCGGGGGGCGATCTCTTCGGCACCGACAATCAATCGTCGGAGGATAGGAGTTCGCTTTCTTGGACCTCGGGTATGGGTTCACCCATTTTGGTGTTGACTGGGGGTGAAAAATGGGTCAAGGAAGGACGAGGAGGAGCTTCGGTCAATCACCGGCAGCAAGAGGCTAAAAGGGTAGGGTTCCGGAAAATTTCATCCCAGAACCTTTCTACTGATCGCTCCGGTTCGTCTGGCTTTTCCGCGTGCTCAACATGCGATCCCAGGGGTAAGGCCAGGGTCGGCTGGTTGACATGTCGCCTCAGCTCCAGAACGATGCGGCTGCCGCAGCCCGGCTCCAAGCGCAGCTCCATCCAGGATCGCCCGATGGGAAGCCGCCGCTCCCCGATGACGGCGCTCACCAACTGGTGTTCGGCGTAGGCACCCGCCTGGAGCACCAGCGGACGGGCCTGAATGGGGCTTAGGTTGACGAGGGTGACCACGACCTCCTGGTTTGTCAGCTTCTCCACCAGCGCGCCTACCCCCTCTGGGAGACCCGGCCGCTGCTGGACTGGGTCGAAGTATCGCAGCGCGCAATACAGGGGCTGTCCGACGCCCACCCAGCATCAGCTGGGTCAGGTTCCGGGCCAGTGCCGGGTTGTATTTCATCGGCCCCTCGGAGAGCCGTGTGTCAGGCGTCGTCGGATCGGAGCGCATCCCTTTGACTCTCTGGCGGATCGCATCCAGATCCTGCCGCAGTGTCTCCTCCGGATACTTGGGATTGAACCTCTCCAGGAAGCGAATCCAACCGGCCTCCGGGATCTCCCGGAAAACCGCCCTGGTTGACAAGAGCTCTATCTCCGTGGCCTCCAGCTCCAGCAGCCTGCGGTCCTCTGGTTTCATCGTCCAGTACCACAGATCGAAGGCTCCTGGCGCGCTCAGATTTGGGGTGTAGTTGTACCGCCCCTGGTCCCCATAACTATGGGGATACGTTCTGACTCCGCCGATCACCCTGGCCTGGGCATTGACCTTGTGGATCATCTGGCGCCAGACGTCGAGGTAGCGAGGGTCTCCGGTGAGCAGGGAGGCGTTGCCGAAGCCTGCGATCGCCAGACGGCTGTTGTTGAGGTGGTGAATCTTGTCTCCCGTCTGTGGCCATTTGACGCTGAAGCCCCAGCCCCCGGCGCCGCCGCCAATCTTCCCGTCCAAGCCGACGTTGCTGGGAATGATCCCGTCTTTCTCCAGGGTGCGCTGGAGCCAGGCATCGACGTATTCCAGCAGCCAGACCTTGTACTTCGCTCCTGCCCCAGCATGTAGGCGTTGAGGGCTAGCATGGTCGCCAGCAGATTGACGGGGTGGTCTCCGATGATATCTCCGTAATCCTTGAAATGCCCCAGCATCTCCTCGTAGTTCCGTTCCCCTCGGAGCTGGGTGAATCTCCCCGTCTCGACGGGATCTCCCGCCCAGTAGACGGGCGTCGCCTTGCACAATAACGGACCCCGGCTGCCGGTGAACAGACTCTTGATGATCTTGTGTTCAGGGTCGTAGTGGGAGCCTGCGGATCTTCGTTAAGGTAGAAGCCGGCGAAGCGCCGCGACCGTCTCCCGAATTCCTCGTCGGAGGGGTCGCCAGTCCCTGCTGGTAGAAGGCCCAGAGCCCCTCGTTGATGTGGGCCTGGTCGAACATGGCGTGGAATTCCATGTAGTACATCTCGTCTTCATCTTCGCGGGCGGAGGGAACATCCCGCTGTCTATCGGCGGTGTACTGGCGCAGATGCCCCTCCCAGCCCTTCTTGAACATCCGAAGCATGACGTCGGGAGCGCCCAGGGCGTAGAGGAGTGGCCAGTTGTTGAGGTTCTCCGGGGCGTCGTCCACACCGTCCAGAGAGCCCCAGCGCTCGACGGCCAGGAGGTAGCCGCGCTGATCGAAGTACCTGTTAAAAAACTTTTGACAAGCCTCGTTCGCGGCGCTGAGGAGCTGCCGCAGCAGGAGCGCCCAGGCCGCGGCGGCATGGGAGTGTCGATGGACGGGCTGACACCGTCGGAGGCCGGAGGGCCCCCACGAAACCCAGAAGCAAAGTCACCACGTAGACGGCGGTTCTTCTCATGTGTCCACTCCGACGCCAGACTCGGTCGATCATGATACACCTGTAGAACCCGGCTTGCCGATGACTTATATTCGTTTCGAGCAATAGCTTCGTGGCAAGAATCGACCTCAGGAGCTCCATCGAATGAAACGGCGGCAACGTACTCGCAGACAGGTACTGGCCGGAGCCCTGGTGGCCGGCTCTGGTGGCAGCCGGACGCCACAGTGGCGCTTTGCCAGGATGTATCTATGCAGCAGAGCATATCCCAGAAGCCCGGCTGGAGGTTTTCGAGGAAAGCGGCCACTGCCCCTTCTACACAGAGGCAGACAAATTCAACCGCATGGTCGCCGAGTTCGTCGATGGGCTTTCGTAGCGCCATCCGCTCGGCAGCACCCGAATTCTGAACAGCTGCGGGTCGGGGATGGCAACGGCAAATCGGCGGGTTATAATGGTCCCGGATGTCACCTATCACCCAGATCGTTCCAGCGCTCCTCGTGGCCTTCTTCGTGGTCTCCCCATTGGACGGGGGCAACCCGCGCCTCCTGTCCGTGGAGAGGATCTGGGACCGAGCAGACCATAGCGCCTTCACAGACCTCATCCGGTACCGGGGGGAGTGGTTCTGCGTTTTTCGGGAGGGGAAGCAACACGCTCATGGTGACACCGGTCGGATCCGGATACTGAGGTCCCGAGACGCCCAGACCTGGGAGTCGGCAGCGCTTCTGGAAAAGGACGGGGTGGATCTTCGGGATCCCAAGCTCTCCACTCGGCCCGACGGGCAGCTCATGCTTCTGGCAGGAGGGAGCGTCTATGATGGAGAGGGCTTCCTGACGCGCAGGCCCCAAGTTAGCTTCTCCCCCGATGGCCGGAGCTGGTCCGCCCTGCAGCCCGTGCTGGCCGAGGAGCACTGGCTCTGGCGGGCCACGTGGTTCCAGGGCACCGCCTACAGCGTCTCCAAGATGGGGGACAGCAAGGACACTCGGCGGGTGATCCTCTACTCCAGCAAGGACGGTATCCACTGGAACTGGGTCACTGTGTTCAGGAAGATCCCGGCCTGGCCCAATGAGACGACTCTTCGCTTCTTGCCAGATGGCGAGATGGTGGCTTTGCTGAGACGAAACAAGACGGGATGGATCGGGACGAGCCGTCCCCCCTACAAGGACTGGACCTGGCACGACACGGGCCACCGTCTGGGAGGCCCCAACTTCATCCGGCTTCCCAACGGGGAGCTCTGGGCAGGAAGTCGAAGCTACGGTGATGAGCACAGGACCGTTCTGGCTCGGATGACGCAGACGACCTACGAACCCGTCCTGACTCTGCCCAGTGGCGGAGACACCAGCTACCCAGGAATGGTCTGGCACCAGGGCCTGCTCTGGATGAGCTACTACTCGTCCCACGAAGGGAAGTCCAGCATCTATCTGGCCCGGATTCAGTTCGAGCCTTGACTCCCCAGGGGAGTAGACCTGGAGCCAGTGAGAAGGCTGGTCAGGGTCTCGGGGGCAGGCCCTTCGTTCCTCCACCATCGGAACTCGAGGGAGCCCCTCTCGGCGCAGGCTGCGATGTCCAGATCCGAGTCTCCGTCCAGGTCGGCCAATAACACCTGGTTGGCGTTCTTCCAGTCGTCCTTAACCATGTGCTCGGTCCAAGGGCCGCTGGGATCACCACTGTTTTCGTACCAGAGAACCCGCCCCGGTCTGGAGAATCCGCTTGCCACCACATCCGTATCTCCATCCCCGTCCAGGTCGCCGACAACCGCCTCGAAAGCTTCGTTGAGGTGATCCGAGATAAGGTGTCGAGTCCAACCGTTCTTGTGAATTCCGTCGTTTTCGTACCAGACGATGTGGTGGTTGTAGGATTCGGTGAACTCGGGCCTGTTGTTCTCACGGTCTGGTTTTACCTGATTCCCCTGGTGCATGGATCCCCAGGCCCCCAGCGCCATGACGACGTCCAGATCGCCATCCCCGTCGATGTCCGCCGGTTCTCCATGAATCGGAGCGTGGGTTGCCTCGATGACGTGTTTCACCCATTCTCCGGAAGCCGGGTTCCCCGGATTCTGGTACCAGATGACCTGGTTTGCGGTCCGGCTGGTCCCCAGTAGATCGGCGTCTCCGTCAGCGTCGAAATCGCCCGCGCGGATAGTACGGGTTTCTCCGACATCGATCTCGATGGGGCGTTTCGTCCACTCACCTTCCGTTGGAGTTCCGTCATTCTCAAACCAGGAAAACTGGTTACCCAGACGCCAGCCAGATCCCGCTGCGTCCAGGTCGCCATCCCCATCCAGGTCGACCAACTCGACGTCATATGCTCCTGGCAGCTTTCCCTGGGTGATGATGTGTCGCGGCCATAACTTGCCATCCCCTGGCGTTCCGCTGTTTTCAAACCAGAGAAGGTCGCCGAGCTTGTTCTTCACGATGGCCACGTCGGGATCTCCGTCCCCATCGATATCCCCGATTCGGTGCCGCTCCAGACGCCCGGGATCTTTCTCTTGGATCAGATGGCGCTTGAAACTGCCCGATCCGTCGTTCTGGAACCAGTAAAGCTTATGTTGACCGGTCCCGTCCGCACTGGTCAGATCCAGGTCTCCGTCCCCATCCAAATCAGCGGCTGCGATGCCGAAGGGGTAGCCGTATCCGTCCATGATCAGGTGCTCGGTGAACCGGAGTTCCGTCTGCAGCTTTTCCCCTTTTAGAGGAATCCTTTCTTCATCGCTCTGAACGCAGCCCAGCAGGAGGAGAAGCGAACCTATTGCTGTTGAGGCGTTTGAAAGCGTTTTGTTCATGAGTTCTTTCGGACCTGTCAAGTTGAGCGCGAGTCAGGCAAAATCGGCTGATGCGATCACTGTATCAAGGCCACCGTTTTCCGCCGGAAATCACTAGTCACACCGCACGGGAAGACGTTCAGAAGTTCAGACTAAAAGTTCCAGGTCGGGATCGGCTCACCCGCGGAGACGACCTCTTCCAGATAGGCTCCTGTCTGCGGCGGAGCCTCCAGGTCGTGGCTCTCGACGTCGTCGTGGATCCGGTAGCCCATAATGTTGTGCCATTTTCCATCGGCTAGCCGCACCGTTGCTGCCACTGGATGATCCGCCCGCCACATGGAGCCGCTGGGAGCGGGTCCGAAGTCAGCCTTGCAGTGCCTGCCCAGTATTGGGGCCTGCAGGCCGCTACGGTCTTCCGTCAGGGGCCAGAGATAGAGCTTCTGCCGAGTCCAACCGCCGCCGCGCACCCGCCCTTGTTTGTCCGCCGGAATCCGAAAACGTTTGGGAATGGAATCGAGTGGGACCATGAAGATATTGGAGGCGATGTAGGGAGTGCCGTCCGCAGCCTGGTTAAGGGTGATCGGCGAGCTGGAAATTACGTCTGCCACATGGATGATCTTCTCCCAGCTCCCACCATTATCGAGGGACCGCCACACTCGAATAGCATGGTTGTCCCTGTTCTGGCTGCCGCGGGCCGAGAGAAGCAGGCTGCCATCCACATCTCGAATGAGGCTGGCCTCGGTCGATGAGTCGTTTCCGGTGGCCTGAATGAAGGAAATGGGTCGCCAGGTCCCTGCTTTGCGCTGCCACCGCATGATTCCGCCACCGATCGTCACGTTGTCCCCTGGTTGGGGCGTCTTCTCGATCCGACCCGCCGACATCGCTACCAACAGATCGTCGCCATCCGGGATGGCATTGGTCAGTCCTCCATTGGCGATGAACCAGTCCGGTAGGAGCTCGTGCTGGGGAATTCGTTCGGATCCCGTCACCTGAAATTGGCCGTCATTGTAGGCAAACTGGAATAGTTCCAGATAGGAGTAGCGCTCGCCTCCTTCATACATCCCGCCCCCCGACTCCGACTTGGGGTCACCGGGGTGCCGGGCGATCGCCATGTTGATACCAAAGCCGGTCCCGGCATGTGGATGAGGGGAGCCATCTGCCTTCTTCGCGCCGGCCGGGACGAATCCCCCACGCATCGGGTACTTGACCATGATCGACGGCTGGTTGGGCGGTGTTGAGTTTGGATTGGGCTCCTCGTGATTGCGCATCACGGCCACAGGCGGGGACGTGACGGTTCCGGAAACGTCTTCGAAAAGGACGACGTCCCCTCCTACTTCGTAGTCGTCACCGTTGCGGGCGGGAGCCATGACGCCATTTCGGATCCGGATGTTTACGAAGGCCGCTGCCCTGTCAGCAGCCACCTGAAAGGGGAAAATGAGTCCGTAGCGCCAGCTCTTATCTGCCGGGGTATCGGGCGGGACTCTGAGATCTGCCTCCCCCCGCGTGATGCTGAAAAGCCCACTGCCCTGGTCTGAAGCGGCGCCCCTTTCGGCTCCGCCTGCCGGGGTCTCCCCGGGCTTCGAAGAACATCCTGTCAGGGGAGCTACAGCGGCACCCGTAAGCATCAAAGATAGTTTTCTTTGGAATTCGCGTCGATCGATTGCGTCCGTCATGCTAGTCCCTCCTCAAAATCTCGGTCCTCCGTCCCAGGTTCTTTTCTAAAACTCCAGGATTCCGTCGAAGACCATGTCTTTCAACTTGAACTTGCGGTTCAGTCTCGTTCTCCAGCCCAATTGAGAGACAAACCGAATCTCCTTCTCCTTGAGCGTCACCAGATCTTTGCCCTCCCTGGTCCGAGGAAACAGGAAAAACGCCTCCTGCCCTCCTACCTCCCTGGGAGGCACATAGCGCTCCAGCTCGATTCGTCGACCACTCGCCTTTAACGCCAGGTGGGTGTGGGTCCCCAACTGCTTGAGACTGGCTTGGTCGAGCACCCTCCGGTGATTTTCACCCTGTGATCCCGAAACTGCCACGACGATAAACTGATCACCAAAAGGCCGCTTTCGAACCAACTCTGTAGCCTGTCGATGGTCCCGACGGCGATAGAGCAGCGAAAGCCGAGCCAAGGCCATTCGCACCGGTTTGGCCGATTGGAACCTGATGTTGAACAGACGGCGGCGATTGGGGGGACTTGACTCGCGATCCCCACCACCTTGGTCACGGGGTGTCGTATCCGGACCCTGAGCACCTGTGTCGGGTGGAGGGGAATTACTCGAATGAACCTTCTGAACTTTCCCCCAGGGCGAATCCTCCAGGACGGCAATGGATTCCTTCTTCGACCATTGCTCGTAGGGTTTCTGTTCCCAGAACTTCGCCGCCAACAGGGGAATGCTTATCAGCGAGAAGAGCAAAATAATCTTGGCGCTTCGAATCAAAAAGGCTCCTTCGGCGGCTACTCGGCAATGATATCCCCCCGACAGCCGACCCGCAACTGCGTTGTCACACCGACCCTCGAAATCGTGTACACTTGGCAGGTTGCTAAGTGCAGTCTGCGTCGGTCAAAGAGTCGAAACCATGGCTGAGTTGGTTCATACATCACATATCCGTATCTATCAGGATACGCCCCCCGAGCGGCGTGCCTACGTTGAGGATTTCAAAGATCCCTTGACATTCGGCGTCCATGGGGGAATCAAGCATTTCTATGGAATGAAACCGGAACGCGATCTGCCAGCGACGCTGGACCACATGATCGCGGCGGTCGGTGGTTGACTGACCGGCACACTGTCAGGGGCCCTGGCAGTTCGCAAGATCCCCAGTCATCCGGACAAGGTCTGGAGTGAAGTCGAAGGCGATATCGAGAACGTGGACGGCGTCATCCGAATCACCCGCATCCGCGTCAAATACCATCTGACTATTCCTGAGGGAACTCGAGACCGAGCCCAGCGGGCACTCGACACACACATGCTGAAATGTCCTGCGGCGATGAGTGTGCGCGACTCGATCGATATCGCGATCACTGCCGATATCCGGGAAGGATAGGCCCGAACCAGGCATTCAGCCCGACGACCGATCCGCCACAAACCCACTCACTTTTCAAAGCTCACCGAATCCAAACACAGATACCTAGCATCTAGGGTTTTCTGCGACCTGAGTATCGAGCGAGGTAAGAAGTGATCAACGATCTTGAGACCCTACGGAATATTGGAATTTCAGCTCACATCGACAGCGGCAAGACGACGCTGACCGAGCGGATCCTCTTTTATACAGATCGTGTCCATGCGATCCACGACGTGAAGGGCAAAGACGGCGTGGGCGCGAAGATGGACTCGATGGAACTCGAGCGCGAGCGGGGTATCACCATCGCGAGCGCCGCCACGCACTGCAACTGGAAAGACCACCACGTCAATATCATTGACACACCCGGCCACGTGGATTTCACCATCGAGGTCGAGCGGAGCCTGCGGGTCTTGGATGGTGCTGTGTTGGTACTGTGCTCGGTCGCGGGTGTCCAGAGCCAGTCCTTCACCGTGGATCGGCAGATGAATCGATACCAAGTTCCGCGCATCGCCTTCGTCAACAAGTGCGATCGCGTCGGTGCCAATCCCTACCGCGTTCGTGACCAGCTGCGGGAAAAACTCGCTCACAATCCCGTTCTACTGCAATTGCCCATTGGCCTCGAACATGGATTCGAGGGGGTCATCGACCTGATTCGGATGCGCGCGATCTATTTCGCAGGGGATTTCGGCGAGCAGGTGGTAGAGAAGGCTATCCCAGAGGAGCTGCAGCCGGGCGCCGAATCTCATCGAGAAGAAATGCTCGACATCGTCTCAATGTTCTCGGACGAGCTGATTGAAGCCGTGTTGGAAAATCAGGTGACAGAAGAGCTGGTTCACGAAGCCATCCGCCTGGGGACGCTGTCTCGACAACTGACGCCGGTGCTGATCGGTTCAGCCTACAAGAACAAGGGGGTCCAGCCGCTCCTCGACGCGGTGCTGCGATATCTTCCCAGCCCAACTGACATCACCAACGAGGCCATCGACCTCTCCAGCGAAGACGAGAGCGACACGGTCATTCTGCTCAACGAACCGGATAAGAGCACGGTGGCTTTGGCTTTCAAGCTCGAAGACGGCCGCTACGGTCAGCTGACCTACCTGCGCATCTACCAGGGCACCCTCCACAAGGACACCTTCATCACGAACACGCGCAGCGGCAAGCAGAGCAAAGTTGGCCGGCTGGTCCGCATGCACGCTGACGACATGGAAGAGATCCAGTCCGCAGGCCCGGGCGACATCGTCGCCATCTTCGGTCTGGAGTGCCATTCGGGCGATACCTTCACCGAAGGTCGGCTCAGACTTACCATGACCTCGATGCACGTGCCGACGCCCGTCATCTCACTCTCGGTCCAACCGCGAGACAACAAGTCACAAGTGAACCTCAGCAAGGCACTTGCTCGCTTTTCCAAGGAAGACCCCACCTTTCGGGCCGGAGCCGACCCGGATTCGGGAGAGACGGTGATTCACGGGATGGGAGAGTTGCAGTTGGAGGTCTACATCGAGCGCATGAGACGCGAGTACAACGTGGAGGTGGAGACTTCTCCTCCCCAGGTGGCCTACCGAGAGGCTATCTCGCGGCGAGCCTACTTCGACTACACACACAAGAAACAGACGGGCGGGTCTGGGCAGTACGGACGAGTAGTCGGATACCTGGAGCCGAACCCAGACCAGGATTTCGAGTTCGTAGACCATATCAAGGGCGGAGCTATCCCACAGCAGTTTATCCCCTCCGTCGAAAAGGGTTTCCGATCGATGCTCCTGAAGGGACGGAAAATCGGCGCACCAGTGGTGAATGTTCGTGCCGTGCTCAACGATGGCAACAGCCATACGGTCGACTCCTCCGACAACGCCTTCCAGGAAGCGGCGCGCGCCGCCTGGAGAGAAGCCTACGACCGGGGCAAACCGAAGATTCTAGAACCGATCATGCGGGTGGCCGTAGAAGGACCCAGCGAGTTCGCAGGGGGCGTCTTAACTACCTTGATGCAGCGGCGTGGCACGATCATCGGCCAACAGGAAGACGGCCCCTTGACCGCAACCGAAGCAGACGTTCCTTTGGCGGAGATGTTCGGTTACGCTACCACGCTGCGCTCCGCGACCCAGGGGAAAGCCGAATTCACAATGGAATTTGCACGCTACCTGCCGGTACCCGACGCCGTCGCCGAGGAACTGGTGGCCAGAGCGACACAGAAGGCCAAAGCAAGCTAAGGAGCCCAGCGAGATGTATCGAAAAGAAGTCAATCAAAAGAGCCCTCTTCGCATTCTCGATCGCTCCACCAAGCGAGGCCTTGGCCCCGGCAACCTGGGTGTCGTGATGGCCCGGGCAGGGGTCGGCAAGACCGCATTCCTGATCCAGATCGGACTCGACGAGGCCATGCGCGAGCGAAATGTCCTTCATATCGCACTCGGACAGACACTGGAGCACGTGCACTCCTGGTACGACGCTCTCTTCGACGATCTAGCTGAGCTCAATGCTCTCGACAATCGCGAGCAGGTCCGTGCACTCGTTAATACACATCGACTGATTCAAGCCTATCCCGACTCTCAGCTACCTCATGAGCGCCTTGACGAAGTCGTGGCTCTCTACCAGGATCGTCTCAAATTCAGCCCCAGCGCGATCCTCATCGACGATTTCGACTGGCAGGGCGGTGCAATCGTCCGGCACGCGGCGGAGCTCGGTGCCCTCAAAATCATCGCCAAACGTCTGCAGGCCGAGCTCTGGATCACGGCGCAGACCTATCGAGCCGACGCATCCCAGCACCCAACCCACTTGATGTCCCCGTGTGACACCTACAGCGAGCTCATTGAACTTGCCGTTTTCCTTGAGCCGGAAGGTCGCGACGTCTCAGTGCGTCTGCTCAAGGATCACGCCAACCCGCAACCCGCGAAAACTCACCTCACCCTCCACAGCGACTCGATGAGGCTGGCTTCCGATGATGGAGTCGATCGGCAGGTGACACTTCCGGTGCAGGCATTCACCTTGCTCTCCGGCGGAGCAAAAGGCAGCGAGGCCACGTTCGGCGCCAGCGCCGAAAGGTGGGGGCTGAACGAGGTCCACTTCTCCTTTGCTGGACGTGAAACTGAGCGCAAGCGGGGTGTTGTCGATCTCAGTGAGGAAGAGCTCGAGCGAGGTGGCGTGAGCGACTCGTACATCCAGGCACAGCTGCATCGCTCCTTTCCCAAGACCGAGAAATTCCAGCGACTCCTCAAAACCATCTGGCACCAGGTCGCAACTGCCGGTGAGGTCTTCGTCATTGGTGAGATCCTCGAAAACCAGACCGTCAAGGGAGGCACCGGCTGGGGAGCCGAGCTGGGCCGGCATTTCGATAAGGCAGTCTATGTTTTCGACCAGTCCAAAGGCCATTGGTTTCAGTGGAACGATGGATCGTGGACCAAGATCGAGGCTCCCTCGATTCGACGGAGACGGTTCACGGGAACTGGCACCCGATTGCTGAACGATGTCGGTCGGGACGCCATCGAAGAGCTATTCGAACGATCTTTCGGTCCCGCCGAGGATTAGGCGACTGTACTGGAGCCACTCCCGATCGACTTTCCCATCCCTTGCGTTACAATGGCACCGTTGCCATCGGAATCGATTCTTGACCCCAAATCGAAAGGGCAAGCACCATGCTAATAACCATTTCACCCGCCAAAACTCTGGATTTCAGCCAGCAGGAAAATTGCACGGATCACTCCACACCCGATTTCTTGAAAGAGTCGCGCGAGTTGATCAAAGCTACTCGAAAACTTTCCCCGGAAGAGTTGTCCGAGTTGATGGGGATCAGTCAAAAGTTGGCGCTCTTGAACTACCAGCGCTACCGCCAGTGGAAAACGCCCTTCACCCCGAACAACGCCAAGCAAGCCCTGCTCGCTTTCCGAGGTGACGTCTACGAGGGCATGTCTGCCCAGACCTTCAGTGCTAGCGATCTTGGCTTCGCCCAAGAGCACCTGAGGATTCTCTCCGGACTGTACGGAGTGCTGCGGCCGCTCGATCTGATCCAAGCCTATCGGCTGGAAATGGGTACCAGGTTGAAGACGGCTCGGGGTAATGATCTGTATCAGTTCTGGGGCGACAAGATCACGGAATCATTGAACTCAGCTCTGCGGCAACAGGGCGGCCTACTGATCAATCTGGCCTCCAACGAGTATTTCAAATCTGTCCTCAGTAGGAAGCTCGACGCTCGCGTCATCACTCCGGAGTTCAAGGATGCCAAGTCGGGCCAATATAAGGTAATCGGTTTCTACGCCAAGAAGGCCCGCGGCCTCATGAGTGCCTTTATCATCAAGAACCGATTGCAAGAGGCGGAAGAAATCAAGGCATTCGATGAGCGGGGTTACTCCTATGACGAAAGTCTGTCTTCGGCAGACAAGTGGGTATTCACTCGCGAGGAGAATTGGACAGCGAAGTCGTCCTAGCGGTGACCCCAGATCCCCAAGACTCGAAAGAATAGGACTTCGGCCTGCAGACCAGAGCCACGGTTTCAAGCCACGAGCCGAATGAGGGTTTTCAGCTCAGGCCGCCACTGGCGGCGCCGGATCGTGCATAAGAGAAACTTCTTCTCCCTGAGGGTGCCCATCCATCACCAAATCAATCGCTTAGCTCTTTCTTCCCCCGGATCTGAAAATCAAGTTTCACTTTAGTCCTGCCTCCAGGAAGCCCTGGACCCATTCGAGAAAGAAACTTTTTCCTGCTTCTGAGTTCATCGCCCGAACAGAAGGTTTTACTGCAGCTAACCCTATCCAGGAGCCCGCTTCAGCGGGCTGGCGCGAAGCGTAATAGACCGGTCCTTCAGGGCCGGGGCTCCGGCGCGAGGTGAGGGGCAGAGCCTGCTTCAGCAGGCTTCTCGAGGAAAGGCTTTAGCCAGGATCCGTTCCGATCTCCACTACCAAGGCTCGATTCAGTTCTCAAAGGCATCCAAGATTTCCTGGGGTCGTCATCAGAGGTGCAAAGGACCATCGGACCGGACTTTGGCTGAAGCCCTCACTCGAGAAGCTCGCTGAAGCGGGCTCAAGTTTCATCTCACCCCGATACCCGGCCCTAAAGGACCGTCTATTACGCTTCGCTTTAGCCTGCTGAAGCAGGTTCCGAGAACGGTCAAATCTCCAGACCAAGAGACTGCTGCCAGCTGGATCATTCGAGAAGGAAACTTCGGTTCTCCCTATCCAGGAACATCATCAACTGCTGACCCTTGTAGGATGGGCACTCTTGCCCGTCGAATAGGCTGACGGGCAAGAATGCCCGTCCTGCAGTTCAGTCTCAAGGAGACTTCGGGTGCGTTAGATTCTAGAATGGGGTGAGGAGGCTTAAATGAACCGGAAACGCCCCAGAAATAGAACCTGGAAAACGCTGCTGCTCCTAGTTCTCACAGTCGGCTCGGGATCCCAAATGCTGGGCCACACCACGCCTGACATGGTCGAAGCTCGGCTAGCCGTACACAAATGGGCCAATGCTCTCCTCAACCGAGACCTGGAGACGATGGCTCTGCTCCTGGCTCCCGACATGACTACGGCAAAGGGTGAGACCCGGGACGAGTACCTGGAACGCCTGCAGGTGGGGATGCACAAGGTTACACACATCTGGTTGCGCTTCGCTTATTTCGATCAGGTCGCCAAGAACATCGTTGTTCGCCCTATCTATATCTATCGCTCGCGCGGGGTCACCAAACCGGGCCTGACGCTTACCTTGCGCAAAACGGGAGAGCACTGGTTGATCCACCATATCGAGAGCGAGAAACGGCCCGAACTTCCTCCCGCCCTGGGTGTGGACCTACCCGAACAACACCAACTCCACTTCCTGCCAGTGCGTCTGCGGGATTCGGATACCGGACTGCCTCTGGCCGCCAGAGTCCGGGTCGTGGACAGCAGCGACGCTTACTGGCCGCCCCAGGGTCATCAGAAGAGGATTGCTACGGGCTGGAGGGAGGATGTGGGCGGTGACGTGATCGTCGAAGGCAGGACCTATGCCTACGTCCCAGGGGATTTCATCCTGCCTCTCCGCGATGGCGACTACCGCCTGGAGGTCCTGCGGGGTCTGGAATATGAGCCGTACCAATCCCAATTCACGGTGAAAGCCACCAATCCCAGCGCCCTCGAAGTCAAACTGCAGCGATGGTCCAACCTGCAGCAAGAGGGCTGGTATTCGGGAGACACTCACGTCCACTTCGTCAGCCCCCATGGAGCTCTCCTGGAGGCCAAGGCGGAGGACCTCAATGTGATCAACATCCTGGCTTCCAAATGGGATGAGCTGATCACCGACGTGGAGCATTTCACTGGTGCTCCGGATCGAATCTCGGAGTCGGATCGAATCGTCTATGTGAACGAAGAATCGCGGCACGACTACCTCGGACACACGGTGCTTCTGAACCTCAAGAGTCTGGTTTATCCTCTGACCTGGGGCGGCCCGGACGAGGGTGTGGAGGGAGGCGTAGATTACCCTCCGATGGCGAAACAAGCCGACAAAACCCATGCCCAGGGAGGATTTGTCGGTTGGGCCCATTTCCCCGGTCCCCATGGGGAGCTGGCCGTCGACGTGGCTCTTGGAAAGGTGGATTCAGTCGACATGATGACCTGGGGAGATCCTCTTGCTTCCCGTGGCGGCCGCCCCCCAGCAGCCGATGTCTGGTATGGCTTCTTGAACTGCGGCTTCAAACTGCCTGCTACTGCCGGAACCGACAAGATGGCCAACAGTCAGGTCGCCGGGATCCCCCGCGTCTACGTCCAGGTGAGAGGCCCTTTCTCCTATGAGAGCTGGCTGGCAGGAATCCGCTCCGGTCGTACCTTTGTTACCACAGGACCTCTTCTTCGTCTCAAGGCTGCAGGCAAGAACCTGGGAGAAACTATAAACGCCTCCCGAGGGGAGGAGATCGAGTTCGAGGTCTCGGTCAAATCCTGGATCCCTGTCGACCAGATCGAGCTTGTCCAGGGAGGAGAGGTCGTCGCCGCCTGGGACAACGAGGCTAGAACCCGCGACTTGCTCCTGCGTGGAAAAGTCACGGTTGGAAGCAGTTCCTGGATTGCCGCCCGAGTTCGAGGACGTCAGCTGCCCTACCAGATGGGAATCCCCCTGATGGCACACACCAGCCCGATCTATCTGGACGTCGACGCCGAGCCCCGAATCTCGCCCCGCGACGCAGCTTTCTTCCTCAAATGGGTCGAGGAAGCTCTGGTGTGGGCGAGGCAGAAAGCCAAGATCCCAGATCCCCGACAGCGGCAGGAGGTGATCCAACTCTTCGAGAAGGCCAGGAAGCTCTACGAAGAGATGGCTTCTTAGAGACCAGCGAAGAATCTCATGAAACATTTACCATCTAATAACACTACTGTCCGGTTGAGCTGTTTAGAAATCGTCATACGATTTCAGCTCGACGTCCACCTAGATCCGGATCACGTTGCCTGGTCCCGGGTCTTCAAAAGGAGAGGCAAGGGTCATCGCCAAGAAAGCCAGCGAGGTCAATCCCAACGGGATTGCGTATTCCAGCCCAGGGTTTCCGAACTCTGGGAAACAGACATCCCCTTTGATTTCAACCCTATAAGGGTTGCGGAACGCTCGGCTGTAGCTCTCGATTCATAGGCAACAATTTCTCCCGGGCACATAGGTTACACTTTTGGAGTCTTGGAGTTTCATTCTTTGGTGGGTGTATCTCGTCGTAGAAGCGGTGGGAACGGTGGGAAACTCCGTCCGGAGGAGTTTTCCAAGCGTTGTGGGAACGGTGGAAAAACTCAACGCCAAGAGTCGTCTGCTTGATGTCTCCGTTTTTCCACGGTTTCCACAGCGCGCCAGTTTCCACGGCTTTGCGGGTCATTTCTCTTTAGAGCTCCTCAGATCGTGTGGCAGGCTTTTGTTCCAATCGTTTGGCAGGGAGCACTCTTCCCAGCCGTTCATCGAACA
>CAUZIZ010000120.1:0-17413 GCA_963579905.1 Acidobacteria bacterium UBA6911
GCTTCTACGACGAGATACACCCACCGAAGAATGAAACTCCAAGACTCCAAAAGTGTAACCTATGTGCCCGGGAGAAATTGTTGCCTATGAATCGGGAGCTACAACTTGATACTTGCAGCTCCAGACGTCAACACGACCTCTACCAGTGTTCTCTCAAGGTCCCGAGACTTGCTCTTGTATTCACAACTTGACCAGTCTGTGAACTTTTCATCGAGCTAGGAAACCTAGCTGGTGCCTACCGGACACTAGAATCAAGCTTACCCTAAAGTCCTCAAAGTCCTCTGATTGCAACCAATCAATCAGCTGATTGACTCGGTGACTTCACAACGTGGGGGTTTGCTGCTAGGATATGCGTTTGGTCGAGGATAGAAGCAATGGGTAGTGTACTCAAAAAGAAGAAGAAACGGCGCGGTAAGCTTCGTCGCAAACGTCGTCATCAGATTCGCAAGAACGCTCATTCCAAGTAACCGGCTCCGTTAGGGAATCGTGGATTTATGGGTGGTCTTTGCCTTTTCCAGGGTTCGGAAACCCTGCACTACGGGCTGTAATCCCGTCCAGCTTGACCTCCTTTTGGTAGATGCCTGGAGCCCCAGGCACGTCAAAGGCCCGCGAACGGTTCGGTTTTACCCAAGCCCGACCTTTTTCGAGTTGAAACACGTCCTCCCAATCCCTATAGTAAAGAAATTGTTTCCTACCAAGTACAGCTTGTGAAGGAGGAGCTATGGCGAAAGAAGAGATGGGAGAGCAAGCGGCTTCAGACCTCTCAAGACGTGACTTCTTGAGAGGTGGAGCGACGGGCGCCTTGACCACTGGTCTGATCGCTTCCGTGGGATCACCGGCAGAAGCCTCTTCCCATGGCAAGGTTCTGGGGCCCGGGGCCGTCTCGGCCAAATTGAGGATCAATGGGAAGGTTCGCGCGGTCGAAGTAGAGCCTCGGACCACGCTGCTGGACGCATTGCGTAACCGGCTGGATGTTACCGGAGCCAAGAGGGTCTGCGATCGGGGCACCTGTGGTGCCTGCACCGTGCTTCTCAATGGGAAGCCGGTCTACGCTTGCAGTGTGCTGGCGATCGAAGCTCAGGGCCAGGACATCGTCACGGTCGAAGGCCTGGGATCGCCAGGGGAGCTGCACCCTTTGCAGGCCGCTTTCATCGCGAACGATGCTCAGCAGTGCGGATTCTGCACGCCAGGTTTCGTTGTCGCCTGCAAGGCCTTCTTGGATGGAAACCCGGATCCGACACTAGGGGAAATTCAGAAGGGATTGGGAGGTAACCTTTGCCGCTGCGGCACCTACGCTGGGATTGGGCCAGCCGTCCTGGAAGCAGCAAAGGCTTTGAAGGGAGGCGCACGCAATGCCTGAATACAATTGGCCAGAGCCCAGCAAGAGAAGGCACATCGGCAAGCGTACTTCTCGGCTCGACGGCCCCGATAAGACCACGGGACACGCGACATACTCGTACGATGTCAACCGGCCAGGAATGCTCTTTGCGAAAATCCTGACCTGTCCCCATGCCCATGCCAAGATCACCAAACTGGACGTTTCAGCCGCCAAGAGTATGGCCGGCGTTAAATCTGTTCGAATCACCCAGGACGTTGGCACCGAGATTCAGTGGGAGCTGGACGAAATCGTGGCAGTAGCGGCGACCAGCGAGGAAGTGGCGGATGACGCCATCCGGGCGATCCAGATCGAATACGAGCTGCTTCCACACTTTGTCACCGAAGAACACAAGGACAAGGCTCCTAGCTCGGAAGTCGCCAAGGAGGAGTCCACCGGGGATCCGGATGCGGCGGCTGCTGCCGCTGAGGTCAAGATCAAAGGATTCTATGGAATTCCGGCCATCAGTCACTGCTGTATGGAGCCCCATGGGCAGGTGTGCGAATGGGAAGGTCAGGATCAGCTTACGGCTTGGTGCTCGACCCAGGCGGTTTCGGGTTTACCCGGGCAGTTCGCCGATAAGCTCGAGATTCCGACCTCCAACGTTCGTGTTATCACGCCGTATATGGGAGGAGGTTTCGGCAGCAAGTTCAGTGCTGACCGCTGGGGCATCGACTGCGCCGAAATGGCAAAAGAGGCGCAGGCTCCTGTAAAGCTCTTTCTGGAGCGCAACGCGGAACTCGCTGTGGCGGGCGACCGTCCCTCGGCATACGCCAAGATCGAAGTGGGTGCCAAGAAGGATGGAACGCTCACCTACTGGTCCTCCGAATCTTGGGGATCGGGAGGTATTGCCGGATCCCGTGGCAGCCCGCCGCTGCCCTACGTGGTAGAGGTCCCGAATCGGCGGCAGAAGCACATTTCGGTCGTGACCAACTCAGCGACTGCCCGGGCCTGGAGAGCTCCTAACCACCCCCAGGCCTGTTTTCTGACGATGTCGGCGCTGGAGGATCTGGCCGCGGCTCTCAAGATGGAGCCACTGGATTTCTTCCTGAAGAACGTCGGTCTGATGGGTGAGCGATCCGACATTTATGAGTCGGAGCTCCAGAAATGCGCTGACCTGATCGGATGGAAGCAGAGATGGCATCCTCGTGGAGAAGGGAAGGGCCCTATCAAGCAGGGCCTGGGGCTGGCACTCCACACCTGGGGCGGCCGCGCTCACAACAGCAACTGCGAGGTGACCGTCTATCCCGATGGGAACGTCGAAGCCAAGCTAGGAAGCCAGGACCTCGGGACCGGCACCAAGACCGTGATCGCGATGGTGCTGGCCGAGACCTTCGGCCTCGGTCTTGATGACGTCAAAGTGCATATTGGGGATAGTCGCTATCCCGCATCCGGCGGTTCAGGAGGCAGTACCACTGTCGGCGGAGTGAGTTCTTCGACGCGGCGAGCCGCGCTGAATGCCCTGGCCCAGGTTTTCGAGAAAGTCGCACCTGGACTGGACGCGGCGGCCGATCAGTTGGAGATAGAAAACGGGGCGATTCAAGTCAAGGGCACCCCGGATCGCAGTCTCTCCTGGCGCAAGGCAGCCGCCCGAATTGGTCCCACTCCGATTACCGCTTCAGGCAAGAATCCCGGACCGGGAAAACTCAACGACAGTGGCGTCGGTGGGGTCCAGATGGCCGATGTCTCGGTGGACGTCGAGACCGGTGTCGTCAAGATAAACCAACTCGTGGCAGTCCAGGATTGTGGTCTCATCATCGATCTGAAGACAGCAGAAAGTCAGGTCTATGGTGCCCTGATTATGGGTGCTTCCTACGCCTTGATGGAGGAGAAGATCCTGGATCCCGTCAGCGGACGAATGTTGAATGCCGACATGGAATTCTACAAATTGCCCGGTATTGGAGATGTAGGAAAGTTGGAGGTGCACATGATGACCGGAGAGCGTCACGACAAGCGCGGCGTAATCGGGCTGGGAGAACCTCCCGTCATCTCCACTGGGGCCGCAATTTCCAATGCGGTCGCCAATGCCATCGGTGTCCGTGTACCCTACCTGCCGCTGACGCCCGACCGGGTGTTGGACGCCTTGGCGAAAGGAGGAGCAGCCTGATGCGAGCATTCGAGTACGCTAGTCCCGAAAACAGGGAAGATGCCGTCAAACTTCTCAGCAGTAAGGCAGGCGAAACGGCGGTTTTAGCCGGAGGTACCGATCTGCTCAGCCTGATGAAGGATGAGGTCGTTACCCCGGCCCGTGTCGTCAACATCAAGTCTGTGGAGGGACTGGGCGGAATAAGCTATGATGCCGGAAGCGGTCTGAGAATCGGCCCTCTCCTGAAGCTGGATGACCTCGAGGCCGACAGCCGAGTCAGATCGGACTACCCCTCACTTCAACAAGCAGTCGATGGTGTCAGAAGTCCCCAGATCCGCACGATGGGCACGGTTGGAGGGGATCTCTGCCAGCGCCCTCGGTGCTGGTACTATCGCCACGGCTTCGGGCTTCTGGCCAAGTGGCAGGGCAAGGCAATGGTGCCCGACGGCGACAACCGTTACCATGCTATCCTGGGTGCGGGTCCCGCCTATTTCGTGAACCCTTCCAGTCTTGCCCCGGCTTTGATTGCGTTGGGGGCAAGGGTGAATATCCTCGGGCCCAAAGGCAGCCGGACCGTGGACTTGGCAAGCTTTTATCGGGCTCCTTCCAGGGAAGAAGAATCCGAGAATGTCTTGGCGGCAGATGAGATTGTTACCGATATCCTGGTCCCAACTGCCGCGGGTCGCAAGAGCGCGACCTACGAGGTCCGCGAGAAGGAAGCACTCGATTGGCCTCTGGCCGCGGCCGCCGTGTCACTTCAGATGAGTGGCAGCACGGTCAAGGAGGCAAGGGTCGTCCTGGGACACGTGGCACCAACTCCCTGGATATCCAAGAGTGCTGGCCAGGCATTGAAAGGCAAGACCGTCAGCCCAGAGACTGCAATGCAGGCAGGCGAGGCCGCCATAGCAGGTGCCACGCCACTCAGCCGTAACAGGTATAAGATCCAACTGGCTCGGGTCGCGGTAAAGCGCGCCGTTTTACGTGCGACTGGAATGGAGGAGGTGTGAGCCATGCAGGATATTGAGAAGATCAGATTTCAACTATGCCGCCGTCTCCGCTGGAAGGGCATGTTCGTGGAAGCCGCTCCAGACCTTACTGTCCCACCCAGCAATGATGCGTTCTTCTGGTGTACGCACAGCATGAACTGCATGGGGCCCGACGGTAAGGTTTGCAACGAAGAGGGCTGTCAGTCGGATCGGCAGTGCTACGAATCGCTTTGAGCCGAGTCTTCCGTGTTCGAAGTAGCTGAGAGACCGGGTACCTTTGTCCATCACAGGAATCTGGTAGACTAAATCCCAAGACTGAAGGTGAGCCCCGTCTGGGATGGGATGTGGCCACTTGGGTTTTGGGATTGACCTAAAAGGGGGTCAGTGTTATGAAAAAGGGAACCGTTCTACTGGGAATCTGTCTGCTTTGGACGCTGCCCTTGATGGCGCGTGACACGACGATCAGCGGCGATTATCTGGAGGTCCGAACGGGAGATGTCTACACCGGGCCATGTTTCGCAAATGCTGAGGTCAACCTGACCGGAAAGGAAGCCATGCTGGCATGGCGAGTTCGGGAAGGAAGCTGGCGTGGAGTGGCTCTTGACGGTTTGAGCGTCCTTGCCGTCGTCAAGTCCAAGGCCACCTTAGGAGATCCCTACGCGCTCGATCGAGCTACCAAGGCGATCATCGTAGTCGACGAAAGAGCCAGCGAAGAACAGCGCGATGCTCTAATCGATCTAGCCCGGGCTGAAGGCGGTGATCTTCTGCAAGATGTCGTCAGAGTAGAGGCTGTGCCAATCGAGATTCAGTTTGGGAGGGCTCAGACCTTCGCAAGCCTGAAGGCTGGAAATGTGGTCCAGCTCAAGACTCGCCCCTTGAATCATGGGGACCACATCTGTGGCAACGAAGAGGTGTACTATCCCCCTCTGACCGAGGTGACGCAGGCCAAGCCGGCTTTTACGCTAATGCATCAGTTCAAGGGTGAAGGCCTCAACGGTAGCTGGTCTAGCTTTGGAAGCCGAGGTGCTTTCGTCGGAACGTTTTCTCGCTAGCCGTGACCTCCCGGTTTCGTGCCCGGGGCGACGCAAGAGCATCGTCCGGGTCAGGTCAGAGAAGAAGGCTGCGATAGATGTTTAGGTTTATTGTCCCGGCGCAGTTCGTTCTGTCCCTGAGCTCGCTCCTCCGCTCGGCTTCTCAGAGATGAAGACAAGGATGGGGAAATTGTATTTTGCTGGTCGTTATCGATTCTTGGCTGGATTTGTAGGGCTAGGGCTTCTTTTCTGGAGCCTGGCTCCGGACATTATTTCCAGGCTGGAAGCAGCAGATTTGACGGTGGAGCAGTTCGAAGCCGCACCACCTGAGGGTGCCTCAGAGAGCGTTGTCGCCGCACTGGATAAGAATGGGTTTCGTGTACTCAAGGGCGGTGAGGTAATGGGAGAGTTCTGGCTCCGTCCTGAGCTGCCGTTGCAGGAGCCCGCATCGACTGAACTGGGCGTCGGCTTTGGACAACTGCAAGAGGGGACTCTGATAGGTCTGGTTCATTACCCTCTGGAATGGTCCGACTACAAAGATAATCGAGTTGCAGCCGGGGTCTACACGCTGCGCTATGGGATCCAACCGTCCGACGGGAATCACCTGGGAGTGAGCCTCTATCGAGACTTTCTGCTCTTGACGCCTGCTGGATCGGACACCGACCCCAACCAGACATACAGCCACGACGACCTGGCCGATCGTAGCAGTGAGGCCTCAGAGGGGCAGCATCCAGCCGCTCTCAGCCTTTTTCCCGTCTACGACGAGATTTCAGAACCCAAGCTCATGCGCAATGAGATGGATCAGTGGATGGTGGCGAAGAAGATAGGGACGCTGATACTGGGTTTGGTGATTTCCGGACACGGCGAAATCTAGTTGATCGAGGCTTGCGCCGGTCTGCGCGTGCTGCTGACACCCTTTCAATCTACTCGGGAAATCGGCAAGGTGGCGAACTCTTGGGGACTCACCCGAATGGCCATCCCCGCCAGTGGGTGTGGCGCTTGCACTTCCAGCGTTCCTCTAAACTCCGTGAAGTCAATCTCGGCAGCAACAAAGATTTCTGCTGGAAACCTGGCCAGCTTCCCTTTTCCCGGGAGGGGAATATGGGCGATAAAGCCGGATTCGTCACTCCCTGTGCTGCGCAAGCTCAGGGTCGCTATTGTTGGTCCTGGAGCTGGATTTTCCGGGGCGACGCCGGTACTGATTCCGAAAGTGCCATCCGATTCCACCGGAACCATAAACCTCGTGGAGAGAGGCATCGCACCCACCCCTGCCACGCCGAAATCTCCGGCGAAGAGGATTGTCCCTCCGATGAACTGATTTGATTCCACTTGTGCTGACCCATCCGCTGGACTCCGTTCATGCTGACAGAAAGGGGTTGACCCTGGGCATCGAACAGGTGAACTGTTCCTGACGCCGGAAGTCTTCCGGAAGGGTTCACTAGAATCAAGGTTGACGTGATTCCTTGTCCGTCTCCGAACTGGGGAAAGTGAAGCAGCTTGGAACCAAAACCCACCGGCGTTATTGGAAGGGTGGCGAACTGAGCCGGACTCACGCGGATAGCCATCCCAGCTACTGGGGCCTTGGATCCTACTAGCATGCTCCCCTGAAAAGAGCCGAATTCAATGCCGCTTTCGGCGTAGATTTCCTCTACGAAACGGGCCAGCTGTCCTCCTGATGGGAGTTTGATTACCGCCTCTCCGTTGTCTGGTGAGCTACCATCTGCTCGGCGCAGACAAACAGTGAGGTCCTGCCCATCCAATTGATGGTTGGCCAGGGCGATCCCGGTTCGGATACCAGCCTCAAAATCCGACTCGATCGAAATCAGAAACTTCAAGTTTGAAACCTTCACCGCTCCCACTCCCGCAACTCCGGTGGTATCTCCTGAGAATAAGATTGTGCCTTCGATCCGGGAATCGGCTTCCAGCAGGACGGAACCGGTCCGGACATCCTCCCCTCCACTGCTGGAAAAAAGGGCCAGATCCTGGGGTGGAAAGTTGAAGAGAAGCTCACCCTGCTGCGGCTCCCCGTCGAGCTCCACCGGGAGTGGATTCCCCAATGCATCGAAGAGTTTGAGTTCTGCGCTAGCCGACCGCAACGGTGAGGGGTTGATCAGGAGAACGCTGGACGAAATTCCCCCGCCGTCACCGAACTGCGAGAAGCTGCGGCGATAATCGTCCAACTCGGCAACCAGGATTCCGTCTCCATCGCTGGCAGCAAGGAGAAGCTGAGGCTGATCCGGAAGGATTTCCAGATCGAAGATTCCGCTGTGGTGGAGATTTCCAGACAGGCGCAGCTAGCTCGTACCATTGTCAGTGGATCGATAGATGCTAGCGTCCTGGCCTGTGCCTCGCACAAAGGTAGCACGGGCAGCGGCATAGAGAATCGTAGGGGAGTCGGGAGTCTCGGTAATCGCGGCGACGAAGGGATGATTCAGCACCGTCGAAAAACTGTTTCCGTCGAAGACGAGTAGTGAGCCTTTGTCCTGCGCCCATCCGCCCACAAAGAGTCGGCGGGGATTTCCGGAAAATCGGATCATGGCAACATCCTGATAGGGGTAGTTCTCAAGCCTGGACCAGGTGGATCCTCCATTGCTGCTGCGGTAGATCCCACCCTGGGAAGGGAAGGCATCGAAGTCGGTCCAAAGGCCCAGATAGACCGTATTGGCATTGTCTGGGTCGACCGTAATGCGGAAGACGATTTCGCGATCCTGGGAAGGAATAAGGGACTCGATCGTCAGATGTATGTCTATGAGGGCAGCGCCGAGTGCAGTACCAGCGGGAGAAAGCGAACGGCGGGGATCGAAACTGGTGGCAAGTTGGTTCTTCGGGGCTCGAACTGGATTAATCAAAGCATCTGGCGTGAAGATCTCCTGAGAAGCGCACAGCTCTATGCGCGAGTCGATCTCGGCAGGGACCGCCGGGCCGGTGTGATCGTGGCGAACCCCAAGGACGCTCAGCGAAAGCTGATGAACCAGCACTGCGCCGTCCTCAGGAATCCCAGGGACTCCCGGCGTCGACTCTCGCTGGCGATTTCAGTAAGTGAACTATGCGGTCCCAAGCAGTGCCCTCTATCATCTGGACCGGGTCGAGAAGTTTCAGGAGGGCCAGCCGACCGACCAGATCGCCATGGCGCAGCTGGTCAGGGCGGTGGCATTGGAGGAATTGGGCGATTTGAAAATGGCTACGCAGTACTACGAAATAGCCAAGAAGATCGACCCTGGAGTCGTTCACGCCACCACGCTTCGGACCTATGGTGTCAGCACCAAGCTCGCCCAACGTCTCTCGGACCAGCCCAAGAAAGCTCCTTCGCCCGAAACGATCGTTCGGCCGGACGTCTTGGCCCGCTTATCGGTAAATGCATCGCTGTCGCAGGCGACGGTAAAGGTGGGAAAACCCGTAACGATTACGGTGGAAGTGTTGGCCCCATCCAAAGAGCCTATCGTCGGAGCAACGGTGACGCTGAGCGCTGGCGGCGGACAATTCTGGAGAGCAGGGAAGACCAAGATTCAGGGCAAGACCGATCCTAAAGGCATGTTTGTAAGCTCCTGGTTTTGTAGGGCCTGTGCTTAGAGCTACGGTCTTCAAATAAAGGTTGCCTGTCCTGGTTATCAAGCTGTAGCCAGGCAGCTTGACATCTCGGTTCAGTAGTCCTGCCAAAGCGCCCGTCCCATGCACGATCCCGCAAGAAATGTAAAAGGATCCGGGAATCCCGCCGCTACCGACTCGCTGACCGGGAGGGTATCGAGCTATCGAGACGAGCTGCTCAAATGGACTGTCATCGCCCTGACCACGCTGCTTATCAACGCGGTGATGCAGGGTTTAGCTTCCCGCATTCTGACGCAGCCTTGGCGGGCGATCTGGATCCTGGCTCCGCTAGTCTCCCTCGTCTGGTTCCTTTGGCAGGGGATCCGAAAGAACACAGGATTCCGCCTGGACAGAAGACTGCAAATGTTTCTTGCCGCCTACACCTTGCTCTTCTCGCTTGCTGTGGGGACGAGCGTCTTGGACTTGAACCGCGATCTCCTGATGCTTGGACGACTGAAGTCCCCACGGAACTGGTTGACTCCTAACTGGGCCGGAGACTGGCGCTATTGGCTCGTTGACCGTCAGGCTCAACGTTTTCCGGAGCTGATCGTCGTCACGCTAGAGGAACCAAGGGGGAAAAGTCTGGAAGAAGCCCGGTTTGAACTGGAAAACGTCATAAACCTGGTGGTTCAAAGCGGCGCTGTGGGCATCGGGCTCGATTACCACTTCGAGGACGAATCAAAGATCGACTGGCTCCTCTGTCAGACGGTCCAGAATGCCAGGATACTCGTTGTTGCCGGCTACTCTTTCAGGCCAACTGCGGTCGGGCTTCGCCGAACCCAGACTCCGAGAACTCTCCAGACCTGCCTTCCCGACGCAAACCTGGGGCATTTGGCCGGCTACGTTGAGCTGGATGGCGCGGTGCGCTAATTGCCGTCCCATTTTCAGGAGAATCCCAACCTGCCTGCTTTCAGCCTCCGGGTGGCAATGGCTGTCACTAATGGCGGAAACCCAGGAGTGAAGCCGGATCCACAGCCGATGCTTCGCTTCGTAGAACCCAAAGGAGGTTTCCAGGTGCTCAGCTATCGACAGCTCCTGAAGGATCCTGACACTCGCTGGATTCTTCAGGACCGTCTCGTACTTGTGGGAGAGGAGTCGAAAAGAGAGCGTGTTAGTACCCCCTTTGGAGAAAGGCCAGGGATCCTGATCCACGCCTCTGCAATTCACTCCATTCGAAGTCAGCAATTGCTCCGCCATACTCCCTGGTGGTTGAGTTTTCTATTCATCCTTTCTTCCTGCTACGCTCTCGTGGTCATGGTGGCGCGCGGCGCGTCCGTGCTTAGTCTGACGCGCGCCAGCGTGCTGCTCATCTTGGCATTCTGTTGCTCTCTGCTCTCTGTGTGCGTTTAGGACAGGACTGGGTCGACATCGTCTATCCCTGACCGCAATCTGGGGGCTGTTTCTACCGCTGCTATGGACCCGGAAGCGGCTACGTTGAAACTTGAATAGTGAGCAGTACCGGAAGCAGCTGCAATCCAAAAGTTCTGCAAGGATAAACTGCCAGTACTACAAATCCAAGTCCGGCAGAGCCGCGAACGACTTTACGTGTCAGCAATGTGGATCCAAGTTCCGAGGAGAGAGCTGGAGAGCAACACAATCTCGCTTGACTCTACCATTGTTCCCTAAGGGCTCGCGCAGAAATAACTTGGTGGAATTGGTGCTCAGATTTGCGCCAGATTTGGCCACGAACGATTGAGCGAAACCGCAGGCGTAGCCCGGTCTACGTTGAGGATGTCGCGATTGAGGAGCGGCCGAAGATGGTGTGAAGATGAGATGCCAAAACAGCCAAGTTATTTCTGCGCGAGCCCTTAGAGGAGACCCCTCTTAGCTTGGTCGATCCGCGTGGCTTGTGATACAAGATAACACCTCAGCCAAAAACTCAAGAGGAGGAGTGAAGTGAATCGAAGAAAGTTCCTCAAGCGAGCCGGCTATGTGGGCGGCGGCCTCGCCGCCGCTGATCTGGATCGCTTGGCGACCGCTGCGTCCTCGCCCAAACCCGGTGCAAGCGTATCCGGGACCGTGGGCACCGAAGCGGAGAAGATCCGGGTGGGACTCATCACCGAACCGGGGGGGCAGCACTTGAGCGCCTTCACCAAGGCGCTGGGCATCCTGGATGGGGTCGAGATGGTGGCAGCTGCGGATCCTTCGGGAGACTTCCTGCCCAAGGGCCGGAATCTCCTGGGGGCAAGAGCGTCCAGTTATCGAACCTTTTCCGACTACAAGCAGATGTTGCAAGAGATCAAGCCCCAGCTTGCGCTTCTGGCTCTGGAGCCACACCACACCCCACCGGTCATGGAGGCGGTATTACAGGCTGGGGGACATATTCTTGCCGACAAGCCGGCCTGTGTCAGGTTGGCGGATTTCGAGAGGGTGGTCCGTCTGGCTCAATCAAAACGTCTTCAGGTCATGCTGGGCCTGACCAACCGCGTCAGTCGCCCAGCCAAAAGGGCACGTGAGTTGGTGGAAGCAGGCTTACTGGGCAAGCTTTACGGGACTTCAGTGCACCTGGTAGCCGATCAGACCAGATTGACGAAGCCGGCCTATTGGAAGACCTGGATGGCGTCTCAGGAGAGAGCCGGCGGCGGCAAGTTGATCTATCACGGCCTCCACTACCTGGATCTGGTTCACTACATTGCGGGGGAGCAAATCTCGGAGGTCACTGGGTTTACCAGGAACGTCGGGGGACAGCCGATTGAAGTCGAGGACTCGGCCGTATTGGCTTTTCGCCTCGGGGACGGTGCCGTTGGTACCCTGAATACGGGCTACTACCTGAACCGTGGCTACAGTACCCTGGTAGCAGTCTGGGGTGCCCAGGGCTGGCTCCGCTTCGATCTAGCGGCTGGGCCACCCATGACGTGGGCCTCGACCCATCCGGACGCTCCCAAGGGTGTCCAGTCGTACCACTACGAGGTCGAGCCGGACACTTATCATGTCATGATCGAAGAAGCCGTCAATGCAGCCCGGGGACTGGCAGCACCTCCCATTACCTCGGAGGAAAGCCTCTCCGTCTTGAAGGTCGTTTTCGCCGCCTACCAGGCAGCGTCCAAAGGGATGACTCAAGAAGTCTCATAGCAGAAATGATGTCTGAAAGACTCAAAGGACGTGTGGCGTTGGTCACGGGAAGCTCTCGCGGAATCGGACGGGCGACTGCGCTGAAACTAGCCGAAGAGGAAGCATCGGTTGCTGTCAACTACCAGCGGCAAGAATCGTCGGCTGCGAAAGTCGTAGAGCAGATTACCCGCGAAGGAGGACGTGCGATCGCGATCCGTGCCAATGTCGGAGACAAATCTGCTGTCGCAGAGATGGTAGGGCAGACGGTTGACCTTCTCGGGCCCATCAATATTCTTGTGAACAACGCCGGAATTGTCCGCTCCGGAGAACTCACGCGCTACCGCGAAGAAGACTTGGATTTAATGTGGAGAACCAACGTCAAGGGCGTGATTCAATGCACGGCTGCGGTCGCTCCCGCGATGATTGCATCAGGCTTTGGTCGAATCATCAACCTCTCCTCAATTGCTGGCCTGGGGACGTCCTTTGCGGGGACTACCTTTTATGGTTCGACCAAGGCTGCGGTCTTGAACCTCAGCAAGAGATTTGCCCTCGAACTGGGACCCCATGGCGTCTGTGTAAATGCTGTTTGTCCAGGATTGATCAACACGGATATGCCCTTTGAGGGAAGAACCCAAGAGCAGATCGATGAAATGATCCGCATCTTCTCCGACAGAAGCATGCTTCGACGAATCGGTGAACCCGAGGAGATCGCCGGCCTGATCTGTTTTCTTGCATCGGACGAAGCCAGTTTTATCACTGGGCAAACCTTGACGGTCGACGGAGGCCGTATGGATTACCTGGCACACTGATCGCTTGGCTATCTTGATCGGGCCAGGAGGGCCAGACGGCGTCGACTGTTATCCGAGCCTTGAGGTCTACCAGAGCACAGGATAGCAGCAAGGAACAGGACAGGAGGCAAGATGAGGCTCTCCCTCTCAGTACGCGTCGCCGAATCGTTTAGCTCCAAGGAAAAAGCAGACCTGAACCTGACCCAACTGGTCGAGCTGGCCCTGAAGCATGGCTACGAGGCTCTGTGTATGCGCGCCTCCCAGATAGGCATTCAGACGCCCTCACCGGAGGTGCAAGAGGCACAGAAGCTCATCGGACAGTCAGGGCTTGAAGTATCCATGACAACGGGTGACTTCCCCGTTCCCAGAAACGATGAACACGGTCCCGACGGACTGAGGAACATCACCCCCTATCTGGACCTGGCCGAGGTGCTCGAGTCTGATCTGATCCGCATCTGTATGAAGAAGGAAGAAGATGTCGTCTGGGCCCAACGGGCCTCGGACGAGGCGGCTGAGCGGGAAATCCGACTCGCCCACCAATCGCACTGTGCAAGTCTCTTTGAAACCCTCGATGGATCCCTGAGTGTTCTTGAAAGAGTAGGGCGGGAGAACTTTGGAATCATCTACGAGCCAGCCAATTGGATGCTCGCCGGAGAGGACTACGGAAGAGAAGCGATTCGACGCCTGGAACCCTTCCTCTTCAATGTCTATGTGCAGAATCACCGATTGGACCCCAAAGGGACGGTACTCGTGCGCACCTGGAAACAGGGAAAGGTCGCAGCAGAACATATCGGTCTCTGGGAGGAGGGCGGCGTCAATTTCGAAGAGGTCTTTTTGGGGCTCGACGAAATCACCTACGGCGGCTTCGTCACGGTTCATCAGGCATTTGCTGGTGTGATGCCAGTTGAAGAGGCGGTTTGTAAGAGCGCCGAATTCCTGAAGACCTTCGGATAACCCGAAATGGGGACGCCATTGAAGCTTGCGAACCAGTCGGACCGGAAGACGCTCTCGGGTCAGCTTCTAGAGGAGTGCAAACCCATCAGCTCCATCGGCATGGGGGTCGCTGGGATGCTCGTCAGTTGGAAACTCAACCCGTCTCCTGGGAGAATCTTCTGCCTCAGAACGGCTAGATAGAAGCCCCTACCTGATTGGACTTTCACCGATCCGGTGAAATTCGCTGGTATTCCAGCGAAGACTTTGTTGAAGAACTGGGCTCCCTGGAAGTTGTCCCTGGTGACAGTCTCCAGGTGCAGTCCTTGTAACGAATGAGCCCTATCCAGAACTAATCCATCAGGACATCGTGAAAGGATTATAGGTCTGAACAAGAGGTTATCCAGATGAGAAACGGAGGAGTTCGAATGAGATCCCTAATTGTCGGCTTTGCGTCTCTCCTGATAGTTGGCATTGTTTCCCAGAGTTGGCCAGCGCGCTCGGCAGCAGCCGAGACGCCGGCTGCCGCTGATTCAGACAAGGCAGTCGCCACGTTTGCGGGCGGGTGCTTCTGGTGTGTAGAGGCGGATTTCGAAAAGGTTCAGGGAGTCTCTGATGCGATTTCGGGCTACGCCGGTGGAGACGAAGTCAATCCCACCTATAAACAAGTTTCTTCGGGCAGGACGGGTCATGCAGAGGTGGTCCAGGTAATCTTTGATCCGGCTCAGGTGAGCTACTCAGCCCTGCTCGACATCTTCTGGAAGCATATCGATCCCACCGATGGGGGTGGACAGTTCGTGGATCGTGGGGGACAGTATCGAAGCGCAATCTACTACCACGATGAGACACAGCAGCAGCTTGCCGAAAAGTCCAAGGAGCAACTGGCCGCTTCCGGTGTGTTTGACAAACCCATCGTCACCGAGATCAGCTCGCTAAAGAAGTTTTATCGGGCCGAAGAGTACCACCAGGACTATTACAAGAACCACTCGATTCGCTATCGCTACTATCGATATAGCTCCGGTCGGGATCAGTTTCTTGAAAAGGCCTGGAAAAACAACGAGAATCGATTCGAGGTATCCGAGATGAATCCAAACACTGAGACCCAAGTTGAGTATCAAAAGCCGGACGACGTTACCCTACGTTCCAGTCTCACCCAGATTCAGTACCGGGTGACTCAGAAGGAGGGGACCGAACCTGCCTTCCGCAACGAGTACTGGGACAACAAGGCAGAGGGAGTCTACGTGGATGTGGTCAGTGGAGAGCCGCTCTTTAATTCCAGGGACAAATTTGAATCTGGTACCGGCTGGCCCAGCTTTACCAAGCCAATCGATTCAGAGAATGTTCTGGAAAAGCAGGACCGAAGCTTTTTTACGGTTCGGACTGAGGTCCGCAGCAAGAAGGCAGACTCTCATCTGGGCCATGTCTTCCCCGACGGACCAGGGCCCACGGGCCTCAGGTACTGCATCAACTCCGCGTCCCTTCGGTTTGTTCCCAAGGAGCAGCTGCGAGCGGAAGGCTACGAGAGAGAAGCCGATCTTTTCGATTGAGACAGGGCTGACCGCATTTCGAATCCAAGTCCGGCAGAGCCGCGAACGACTTGACGTGTCAGCAATATGAGGCCAGGTTCCGAGGAGAGAGCTGGACAACAGCACAATCTTTGCTTTCCCTTAGTACACCGTTTCATTAGTGTCCGGTTGAGCAATTTAGACATCGTGGTAACGTGATTATGATCAATCGGTTAGAAACATACTTGGCTCGGATCGAATTCAGCTTCGATCTCTGCTTGGATTCGGATTAGGTTGCCCGGTCCCGGGTCTTCAAAAGGACGGGAAATGGGCGTTGCCAAGAAAACCAGCGAGGTCAACTCCCGGCGCGGCGGAATGTCGCGGACAGCATTCCGACCACAAAGGTCACTGCCGATCCTATCAGGACGTACCAGGGCCAGGCCACGCTGACGCTGCTGTGAACCGCGACCACAACCACAAGTCCTGAGAGCATGCCGATCAGACCGCCGGTCTGTCTGACTCGTGTGGACCAGGCGCCCAGGGCAAAAATTCCCAGGACGCTACCAATGGTAATGCTGGTGATGGTCAGCCCTACTTCCAGTACCGATCCCCAGTTGCGGGCCAGCAGAGAGATGGCAATCAGTACACCGCACCAAGCCAGCGTCAAGATTCGCGATATCTTCAACTCCCGTGAGGCATTGCTGTCGTCGTCGGGGACCAGTTGCGCTGAGAGTCCCTTCCGGAGGTAGGGTTTGTACAAGTCATGGATTGACGAGGAAGCTAGCGAGTTGAGAGAGCTGCTTAGCGTCGACATGGCAGCGGCAAAAATAGCGGCGATGATCAGTCCCGAGATCCCGGGCGGCATCTCCTGAACGATGAAGGTCGGGAAGATTCGGTCCGTCTGTTCCAGAGCGTTTTCGAGGGGGAACAGCTGGTAGAACCTGTAGAGCATCACTCCGATGATGAGAAAGAGGGAGAACTGAAGCAAGACGACCACGCCACTGGCAATGAGCGCCATCTGGCTGCGGCGTAGAGAGCCGCTGGCCAGATAACGCTGCACCATCATCTGATCGGTCCCGTGGGTCGCCAGGGTCAGGAAGGCGCCTCCGATAAGGCCCGACCAGAAGGTGTAAGGGGAGCTGAGGCTAAAGCTGAAATCCAAGATCCGAAGCTTGCTTGAGGTCTCTGCCCAAAGCAGGAAATCAGACCACCCTCCGGGAAGCTTTCCCAGTAGGAGATGGAAGGCAATGGCGGCACCAGCCAGATAAATACCGAGTTGAATGACGTCGTTCCAGATCACCGCCAGGAAGCCACCATAGAACGTGTAGAGGGCCGTGATGGATCCAATTAGTAGGACTGCCCAGGTGTCGGGGATGCCGGTGACGACGGACAGAACCAGACCGGTGGAGAAGAGCCTCACACCATCGGCCAAGGAGCGGGTGATGAGGAAGAGAAGAGCCGAGAAGCTTCTTACCCGATTCCCGAAGCGAGACAGAAGCACCTGATAGGCGGTCTGGATCTGACCTCGAAAATAGGCAGGTAGAAGCAGAAAGCTGACCAGAACCCGCCCTATGATGTATCCGAAGACGACCTGCAGGAAGGTCAGGTTGCCGGCATAGGAAAGAGCTGGAGCACCAATGAAAGTTAGGGTGCTGGTCTCGGTGGCGACGATTGAAAAACAGATCATCCACCAGGGAACCGCTCTGCCTGCTAGGAAGTAGTCGTTGATGTTTTTCTGGCCGCGCCCGAGAAAGATTCCGAAAAGGGCTGTGCCTACCAGGTAGAGGAGTACGACTGCATAGTCGAGGGTCGTGAATCCCATAGACTCTAAGCTCTCCCGCCGGACAGAGTCAGCTGAATAGGGGCTGAGGAGGTTGAACCTGCTGGCTCGCTCCAGGACGGTTTCAAGCGCCCTAGTCCCAAAATAAGCGCAATTTCGAAAACAGGATCGTTTCCCGGCTCCTAGGAGTCATTTTGGAGGCCCGCATTCTAAGTTTATGCACCAAGCCACTCAGAACTCGGCTCGGCTGTTGCGGTACTGCCCGCCGATCGCTTATGAGGAGCTATTCTACCCCC
>CAUZIZ010000121.1:0-17302 GCA_963579905.1 Acidobacteria bacterium UBA6911
GCAGTTTCAAGCACACGACCAGCTTCGCAGCGAACGACATTCCGAGTGTCATAAGAGCTTTCCGTACTTGATCCGGTTGTACGTCTTGATGATTCGCTGCTCGTCCAGATCCACCGCTCACCTCAGCCTTCGTCCACGGCTACGTCGTAACACCCTATAGGCTAGGAAAGGACCTTGGCACCATCCTACGCCTTGGCAGCTTTGGGCAAAACACTGCAGTTTGCCGACAGAGGGGTCGTTCACTACAAAGCCTATTTGCAGGGGCATCGGCCACCCTGCTGCGGATGCTCGTGGGTTATCTGTGGGAAATATAACCGGCTATTCTGGGAATCATGGGAATGTCGGGACAAGTTCCAAGAACCTACAACTGCCTTAGAAGACAGGGATTATCGGAAAACTCTGGCCAGATGGGGGTTTGGCAGAAAGGGTGGCCCACGCATTCGTAATGCGTAGGTTGGGGGTTCAATTCCTCTCGCCGGCTCCAGTTTTTTCAATGGTTTAGACGGGAGCAGAGGCATATACGCGGGCGATACCACGTGTGTCAACAAGAGACCAATCTGCATCCGGAACTTCATCGACGTCTTTGGATCCCGATTTACCTATACTGTACGTGGAGCTTCATGCCACCCACCTGAGCCGTCAAGCGACCGGCTGAATTCGTTCCAGGGGCAAACCTGAATCGGTTGATCCCCCGACGCATCATGCCAGCTTCGAGATCTGCGGCAAAGACGTCGAAGCGGGTGCGAGCGATTCGGCCTGGCGGCACATCGACTCCGTTGACCTGTACCTGGACCTGTTCGCCGGCGCCGATCCCGCCTACGTTGAACTCAAGGCGGAGCTCCTTCAGTGATCCCTCGGCAGCCGCGGCATGAAGGTCATCACCGACCACCAGCTCGACCTCTCGCTCCCCGATCAGGCGCACGGGAAACTGGCTTTCCGGGTTGCTGTAACCGATGTACGTGAGCGTCTCTCCGCTGTCGGCCAGATAGACCTTGTCCTTTTTACGGAGGGTTTCGACCGCTCCGATCTCCTGAAGGCTCGAAGCATCCGAAGCTCCCCAACCAGGGTTTACCTCCTGACCGGGCACACCGAAGAAGTTGAAGAGGTAGACACCGTCGGCGCCGAGGGCCCAGAAGTTGCTCGCAAGACTGCGCACCTGGACCGGCCCGCGAAAATGATTCACTCAGGGATAGGCGCGCACGCGATGTCGCTGAGCAACGTCTATGAGTTCCTTCAGCCTCCCCAGTATCCGGCATGTAGCCGCCGCCCACGATCAATAGATCCGGCAATCCATCCACAAGCCAGCTCTCGGTGTCCAGTCCACTACGCCGAGCGATGGTGGTCGTGTCGGGTACTCGAATGGCCAGCAGGTAGGGTCGGCCGCGCTCGGTACCGATCTGGTTGAGCGTGTTTCGCACCTGACCTACGAACTCCGTCATGGCCGGCGCATGCTGTCTTTACTCGCCAATCCTGAAGAACAGCGGGTGTCGATAATAGTCCAACTCGAGCCCGTCGAAGTCGTAACGAGAGCAGTACCAGCGTATGAATTCCAGGAAGTGTTCGCGTACATCTGCCTTGCCCCAGTTCAACCGCACCAGAACCAGCTCATGACGGAATCTTCGGGATAGACCGCCCTTCCACGCTTCATCGAATCGGCGTTTCCCAGCAAGAGATCCGGCCGCTTCTGCTTCAGCGGATACGTCAGTTCCCCCAGACAGGTGGCCGTTATGCTCCGCAAATCGATTCCGATCGGAAAGTGATCTGACAGATCCCAGATCTTGATCCGAGTGGAACTGAAAGAATCAGCTTCAAGCCAGGGCAAGGACGTCGATGACTCGCTTGCGCATCACGGCCGAATTGACATCGATTCCGGTCCAGTACTTGATGCTGATCACTCCTTGGTTGACCAGCATTCCCAAGCCATCAATCACCGTGCAGCCCCGTTGCTCTGCAGCCATTACCAACCTGGTTCGGAGCGGATTTGGAATCACATCAGCCACCACCATCTCCGGCCGGAGACTTTTGATGTCGATCCTCAGTTGGGCATCGACATCGGGGTAGAGCCCGACCGACGTGGCGTTGACGACCACGTGTGTTTCGTCGGGGATCCCGTAGTCGCCGATCCACTCGACGAAGTCCGCCTGAGCCAGTGTGCTGGTGTTCAACAGGTCAACCAGCTCCCGACCCTGCTGCGAGCTGCGATTGACGACGGCGATGCTGTCTGCACCGGACAGGGCCAGTTCCACTCCGATTGCCCGCGCTGCGCCCCCAGCTCCCAGAATGACAATGTTCTTGCTTGCTGGATCTACCCTTTCACGAAGGGACTTGAGGAATCCCTTTCCATCGGTGTTTTCCCCGATATACTGCCCGTCGCGGCGGACAACGCAGTTGACGGCTCCCATGATCGAGGCCGACTCACCCAGACCGTCCAGATGTTCGATCACGGCCACCTTGTGGGGCAGCGAACAGTTGAAGCCGGCGAAACCGAGCGCCTGGGCCCCCTTGACGGCATCCGCCAGGGCTTCGGGTGGGACTTCGAAGTTGATGTAGCACCAGGCAAGCTGATGATGCCGGTAAGCAGCCTCGATCATTTCGGCAGTGGGGTTTTCGGCCGCGGGCTGAGCAAAGGATGCCGTGATCTGCTTCAGGAAGTTCAGGGGCGACAATGTCTCATCCTCTCGTCTGTCTACCGATCTTGCAGCCAGGAAGGCAGAGGCGGTTCGCTGCTTTCGCGGCGCAGCGACACTAGTGTAGCACTAGCTCAGGACACCTCAACCTGGGTGAGCTGCAGATCGTCGTCCAGACTCCGCTGCGGCGGGATGCCAGTCGCTTGCAGTCGTCCGTGGTAGTGGCGCACAGCTTCCTCGGGAGCAAGGTTGCCGTCCGCGAGCGCTCGCAGAACGGAGACGAACGCGAGTTGGTCTTCAGCGTTGTTGATCTTGCGGCCGAACAGCGCCGCGCGGCCGCCGTACTTCTTCGCTTCCCACAGCATGCGGAACGCATCGTGCGTTGTACCGGCCGGCCCCCCGAGGATACCGACGATGAGCGTTGGATCATAGTGCACCAGTTGCTCCATCGCCGCCGGGCCGAAGTACGGTATCTTCAAGAACAGCGGCCGGCCGCTCCGGGGGATGCCGGCCAGGCAACGCGCGATGGAATCGTTGACAAAGCGCGCGACGTCGTCCAGCTTCTTTCGCGGAGCGTTGGGTGCGAACACCTCCAGGAAATGCCGAAAGCCCTTCGCTTCCGCCTCGACGCGAAACTCGCGATAGCTGGCAAGCGCTTCACAATCGAGCTGAGCGTCGTTGTTGAACGTGATCGAATACAGGCCCAGATCGGCACCCAGGTTGTGCACTTCCTGGGAAGACGACGCTCTCCCGCATTGAATCTGGTCGATGGTTGCTGTGCGAAAGGCCAGCGACGATTGATTTTTGTAGTTTCCACTCACCCCCAGCCAGATGTCGGTGGTGTCGTTGGCGCGGACCGCGGGCGTGACGGTCGAGCCGTCGAAGATGCGTTCTTCTATCGTCAGCCGCTCGCTGACGCTGGCGCTCATCAGCATGATGTCGACCAGCCCCTGCTCGGTGATCTCGCGGATCGACCGCCGGTATTCTTCGAGGCTGCAAAAGGGGAAGCGCTCCCTATCCGCTCCGCGGTTGACGCCCGGCGCACCAATCCCGAACCCCATTTCGGCATCTTTCGCGTCGGCCAGGATGAAGTCGTCGGCCGACGGGTCGCTGAGAATCTGTTGGAGTTTTTGATCGAGTGATTTCTCCATAGCTGGCGTCCTTGCTCCCTGTTTTCCGTTCGCCTCCGCACGATACGCTATATTAGAACGAATCCCGCGATGCGTCGATTCGGGGAAAGGAGAACCGAGCCAATGAGCTACCGGTTTGATTGTGTCGTCTGCGGTGAAGTGTGCGCGGACTTGCCCATGAGGCCCATCGACCAGCACAAGCCGCTGCGCGAGATGGAGACCGTGCCCATCGAAACGAGCCGGCCGGGCAGCGACGGTATCGTTTCCAACAGCGGCATCGCGATGGCGCGGCTGGGGTTGGCCGTGGGCGCCTTCGGATACGTCGGCGATGACGTGTGGGGTGACATGTTGACCCGGCTGTTCGCTGACGCCAGCCTGAACACGCAGCATATGTTGCGGCACCCCAACTTGCCGACGAGCATCAGCGTCGTGTTGGTGGGTGACGATGGCGAACACACATTCGCGTATCATAGTGGCGCATCGCGCGCGTTCGACCGCGCGACGGTTCTCGCACGTCTGGAACTGTTCCGGGGCTCCATATTCGCGCTTTTCAGATACTACGCGCTGATGCCGGAGTTGGAGCATGATCTTCCCGGCGTGCTGAAAGAAGTCCAGCAGTGCGGTTGCCGGACGGCGCTGGATGCGGCCGGCGGAGGAGGAAAGATGCAGCCGCTTGACCGTATCCTACCGCACCTCGACATCTACGTCTCCAGCTACGACGAAGCGCAGTCGCAAACGGGGAAATCCGATCCGCAACGGATGATCTCGGTCTTCCGAGAGTTCTGTCAGGGCGGCCTGTTGGGCGTGAAGCTGGGCGACGAGGGCGCACTGTTGAGCCCGGCCCCCGACGATTGGATTCAAGTGCCTCCGGTCGAGCCTCCAGGCCCGGTTGTTGACACGACGGGCGCCGGAAACAACTTCTACGCCGGCTTGCTCACCGGGCTGTCGCACGGGATGAGCGTCTACGACGCCGGCCGTCTGGGCGCAGCGGCCGGTGCCTGTTGCGTCACGGCCCTTGGCGCCACAGCGGGGTTGCGCAGCTTTGAGGAAACACGGCAACTTGCCGGGGTCCCATTCCGGGGCTAATTCTTCCAAATTCAGTGTCTACCCCACTTCACCTCGCAACACCTTCCGGTCCCAGGGGTTAGTCCCTGGGTCCAGATACCGGTGGTCTGACTAGGACCTTACCGGGGGGGGGGTACAATCCCCTTGAGGGAGAACCATTCCCAGGTCTCCCGCTACGCTCAATCGGCCTCTTCATCACGCCGGTGAGATCGAGAGTAGCTAAAATCAAACTCGAAACATCACTTGTGAATCGACTCATGAGAGACTACTATGCCTCGCTCAGCGACAAAATCCTCGATCCCGGAAACTCAGTACGTAGGTTCAGCGCGTAACTGATGGCACCGCCGGACAGCATGGTTCATGATCTGAGATCGAACGCCCGTCAAGACAAGATTGCCGGGTTCAGAAGGGTCCGGGCTTTGCACGTTTTCGTGAAAGCCAGTGCTCTCCTGCTGCTATTCCTGAACTGCGTCGGCTGTGGATCTGCTGAGAAGGGACCAACCTCTGCACCGCTTCCTCCCCCGAAGGTGCGCCTCGAAACACTGACGGAAGGCTTTGCGTTCGACCCGGTTGACCGCGGCCTCTTGGTCAGCGATAACGGTCCGAAAGGCCATGACAGTCTGATGAAGGCACTTCCCGGCGAAAATCTGGGCTGGCCCCTCGCGTGGGGTAGGGTCGATTCGTGGTATGAACGTTTGGCTTTGTGGTGGCTGGGACAACGCTTTCGTCCACCCCTGTGGGAAAGCTTCGCAGAGCACACAGTACCAACTGCCGTCCAAGTCCTCGTCGACGATAGCTACGGTCCTGCTATGGCGGGACGAGTCCTCGTGGGGGAATACGGAACGGAGCGTGTCAGACAGTTCTCCCTGCCCGAACGCACACACCACTCAGGCCTCGGTGTTGGTGAGTTTCTCGGTGGATTGTCCGGTATCGTCGATCTGCAATTCGGAGCAGATGGGCGCCTCTATATATTGACGACGTTAGCGCTTCACCGGGTTGAAGTCGCCAGCACGGTGCATCGCCAATAACCGCTTCTCCGCAGAGGCTCCCATCGATGTAACCCAGGCCTCTGGAGTCCCACTACAACTCGAAGCCCAGCCGCTAGTTTGTCAGCCCCGCACCACGACTCTTTTTTCTTGATTTCCCGCAGTAGCCGCAGATTATCGTGTATCTGGGAAACAGCGCAAGGCCGAAAGTAGAACCTCCTCAAACGTCCACACGCTAGTCACAAACGACCCTTCTGCATCCTCCTGGTGAGAAGCTCCGCTCCACTCGCCCTTTGGTCCCTTTCTTGCCTATCTTCATACCCGATCAGGCCTGGTCAGGGAGTCGAAATCAATCGATTCCGTTCAATAAACAGGGGAGGTTATTTGCTAACCAGGAGGAAATGCATGATTACTCACAAACGATTTTTCCGCAGAGTCTGATCCGGTTTCTTCTTGCAGGAATCCTGCTCTTCAATTCGGTCACCCTGGGGCCTGCCAAGGGAGGAAAGAAAAACCCAAAGACCCGAGAAGTTCCTATCGGACTCCGCTTGCCTGATGGGCAAGAACTCCACTTCACCGACTTCGCGCGGCTCGAGGCGGCCTTGGAAAATGGCGACGTTTCTTCAGGCGGCTCCGGTTGCCTGGGGCTGAGCCCTCTTCATTTAGCGATGGTCCGGCACCCTGGACAAGGTTGCCACCTTGCTGGATGGTGGGGCGAACCCGAACGCGAGGACATCGGAAGGGTTGACACCTCTCCACCTGGCAGCCCAGTCCGGCTCCTACGATGTGGTGGCTCTTCTGCTTTCGGAGGGAGCAGATCCGCATGCTACCCTGAGCAACAACAAAATGGTCTTTAATGCACTCTATTCCCCATCTTCGTGTACTTCTTGCGAAGGGAAAGAGCAGCAGGAAGCCAGCCGGAAGGAGATTGCAACTCGATTTCTCGAAGCGGGGGTAGACCCCGATGCACGAAACATAGCCGGGGTTTCAGCTTTACACTACGCTGCGATGGGTCCGGACGCCCAGGAGGCGACGGCCGAACTTCTGGTGCTGGGAGCAGATCCCCACGATCACGACGGTGTTCCGGTTTCGTTCTATGCTTCGTTTGCGGGGAATACAGGGGCAGCCGAATTGACACGGCTGGCGGCCGGGGACCCAGTGGATGCCGTTGCTCCTGAGGGGAAAAGCAGAGAAGAATGGATCTCGGCCAAGAGAACGGAGATGGATGCCTCGAGACACTCTTCCAAGCTGGCAATCATTACCGGCCCGGCTGCATCCGCACCGGCCGGAATCAAGTTTGAGTACGGCTGTCACTATTGGCTGGGCGTGGCATATGCCGTAGTAGGGACGGTAGGCTGTGCTATGGGGTGTCATACATAACGGGTCCCTTTAGCTTTCCTCTGCGGCCCTTTTTGCAGCGTAGCTGCTTATACTGGCTGTTGGGAGGCGATTGAGCTTATTTGCGGTCCCGGGCAGGGTGTCACCGATGGCCGGATCAAGAGAAACCAAACGCTAAGTTCATCGTTTTTGCTTGCTCGCCTCTCGGCTCAGAGCCGAGGGGCGAGGGCTACTCGGAGAAAGATGGAGACCATGGATAGCGTGATCGAAGAGATTCAATAATCGTTGGGTCATCCCCTTTGGTTGGGATGGACGCTAGACATCGACAGGAGGTGGAACAATGGATCCGAGACTTTACGTTTTACTAGTTTTTCCCGTCGGCATCATTTCGCTAATCCTGCTGGCTCGATATTTAAGACCTGCACGATTTCCAGGATACGCCGATTCAGGAGCGAAATGCCTGCAGCATGGCCCTCGCGACCTTCTTCTTGGGCTCCTCCAGCTTAATGATTGACCTCAGCACGTTTGCCAATCTTGGGACGCTGATATTGACTGGCATTGTGTTTCCTGGGTTGGTGGCGTTATCTATTCTGTGGACAAAAGGGAAACTGAGAGGGCATGAAATTATTTATACAACCAAAAGTATTCGGACACACTCTGTGTTGGTTTTCCTGTCCGTATTCGTGAGCATCTTTTTCCTAGCCAAGTTCGGATCATCGCTTACGCAATACACATGGATCGTCTCGGGATTACTCTTATCTTTCTTCTTGGGAACAATCTTCAATTTTCTCTACGTGCTGAAGCTGGAAAAGAAGCTCGGTCAAAGAATAGTCGAGAGGAAAGAGGTCTAACCAATCGATCAGCTGCCCGCACTGATCGGTGCGTGACCCGAGATGCAACTGAGCGTATAATCCGCTGGATCATCGACTTCAGGACAGGCGCCTCCATAGCAACCCAGAAGGTGCCCACGGGGCACTGCTGGCGCCCTTAATCTCCCCTGAACTGAAGTTTTTACCTGAATGCTCCAGCCATGATTTCAGCAAGCGACTCGTCTGACAGCTCGGCTACGAATATCCGATACCAGGTGTTGGCCTGGCTTTGCCTGGCCGCGGCTCTGGCCTACATCCAGAGGAACTGCGTCTCCGTGGCCGAAAGCACGATCCGCGGAGATCTGGAGCTCACCAAAGAGCAGATGGGCTGGATCCTGAGCGGGTTCTTCTGGAGCTACGCCTCCTTTCAGGTTCCGGCCGGCTGGCTGGGTGATCGCTGGGGCTCTCGCCTGACCCTTCCGCTGTACTCTAGTGTATGGTCCGGCACGACAGCACTGTCTGCTCTGGCTGGGACCTTCGTAACGGTTTGGCTGGTGCAGGTATTCGACCTCGGCTCTCCGGTGTGGTTCGCATGGCTGTGGCTCCTTGCCTTTCGTCTCACAGCCGGAGTCGCCCAGGCCGGTCTATTCCCCTGTGCAGCAGTGATCCTGTCTCGCTGGGGACCTTCGACCTGGCTGGGCACCGGAGGAGGACTCCTGGGAGCCTCGATGCAGGTAGGCGCCATCGTGGCGGCCCTGCTCACCGGGATTCTCCTGGAAAAGGGTCTCTCCTGGCAGATGGTGTTTCTTCTCTTTTCCATTCCGGGCAGCCTTTGGGCTATTTTCTTCTATCGGTGGTTTCGTGACAGTCCCAGCGATCACGCCAAGGTCAACGCGGAAGAACTCGCGCTGATTGCCAATCCTGGCGTGAAGAAGGAGGAACTCAAAGAAGAGAAAGCCGTCACTACCAACTCTCGAGCACCGTGGTTGAAGCTGGTTACCAGCCCTCCCATGTGGTGTATCTGCGGCCAGCAATTCTGTCGAGCGGCGGGCTATATCTTCTTTGCCAGCTGGTTTCCGACTTTTCTTCAAGAGTCGCGAGGCATTTCCCTGGCCGAATCGGGGATCCTGACAGCCATACCCCTGCTGGCCGCGCTCCTCGGCGCACCTCTAGGAGGAATCATATCCGACCGCATCTACTCGGCTACGGGCAGCGTCGACATCGCTCGGAGGGGAATGGCAGTCGTTTGCATGATCGTCGCTACGCTCCTGATGGTCGCTGCATGCCTGATTCTAAATCCCCACGGTGCGGTGATCATGATGGCAGCAGGAGCCTTCTGCCTTTCGCTTGCCGGTCCGCTGGTGTACTCGGTTACCATCGAAATGGGCGGACGATCCGTGGCCACCGCCTTCGGGATCATGAACATGTCGGGAAATCTGGGCGCAGCCGCTTTTCCCGCCGTGGTCCCCTTTCTATTGGGACCGTCACAGGAGGACTGGGGCCCGGTGCTGGTCGTATTCTGCTTCTTGTTTGCGGTTGCCAGCCTTTTCTGGCTGCTGCTGAAACCCCATGGCACCTTCGAGGGTCAGTCTCTCTTGAGAGATTGATGGCGAAACGTCGTGGCTCCACATCTGCAGGGTTAGTTGGAGGGAATCGAAATGGTTTCCATTCTATGGAACGTCTTCTTACTCAGCATCGCTGTTTTCGTAGTGGCCCACGTACTACCCGGAATCCGTTTGAAGAGCTTTTCTACCGCGATCCTGGTCGCCGTCGTGTACAGCATCGTCAATACGATTCTTTCCTTTTTTGCTTTTCCATTCATCTTGATTACCCTGGGGCTCTTTCTCCTTGTTATCAACGTCCTGGTCCTCTGGATCACGGACAAACTCATCGAGGACTTCGAAATCGAGAATTTTGCCACCACGATCGTAGCGGCTCTGCTGATCACACTCTGCAATTTGCTTCTTCGCTGGGTCTTCTGAGCGCGCGGGCCGCACTCGAATCGACATCCGTTTCGCGCGATTGGCTCAGTGTATAATCGCGGGACTGAAGTCGGGACTTCGACCTTCTCCGAAGAAAGGGACAATGACGTCATCTCAATCGGTTCTGAGCGCCGTCCTCGCAATTACAATTTGGGGAGGCTGTGCGAATAGGCCTCCCACAGTGAGTTGCAAGGTGAGCCAAACCTTCATCATCGAGGGTGAAAAGACCAGAATTGAAACCAATGCCACCGATCCCAACAAGAAGGATCGGGGTCGGCTCTCTGTGTCCTGGTCAAGCAGCGCTGGGTCGATCACTCAGAAGAATGGATCAGCGGAGTTCGACTCCACTGGTTTAGAGCCGGGAGAGTACGTTGTCTCCGCGGAAGTCTCGGACGGAGAAAACACCGCATCCTGCTCTATCAACATCCAAGTCGACAAGCGGTTGCAGCCTCCTCAGGTTGCCTGCGAGCCCAGCGAAGTCGAAATAACGGAGCTGGAGTCGACGACGCTGCAGGTGGATGCGTCAGATCCAAATAACGACCGGCTTTCCTATGAATGGACCGTCGACGAGCAATACGTCTACAACGATCGCAGCGCCCTTCTCTTTGAAGCTACGCCCTTGGGACGAGGCACCCACACGGTCCAAGTCACGGTGAAGGACGTGGACGAAATGGCCGCTATCTGCGTCTTTAATGTCACCGTCAAGCGTAGGCCCAACCGTATGCCGAAAGTTGCGTTGACACTCGAGAAGTCAAAACTGCACGTCGGCGACACGGTTGGGGCCAGCGCCGTTGGCAGTGATCCGGACCAGGATCCCTTGAGCTATTCCTGGGCGCTTGACGGACAACCTCGAGCGGAGACAAGCTCGCGAATTCGTATCAACACGCGGGGCCTGAGTGCCGGACTTCACACAATACTGGTTGCCGCACATGACGAGCGCGATGGCCGCGGCGAAGATTCAAAAAGGATCTCGCTTAGTGAAAGGATCGTTATCCAAATCGAAGAACTCCAGCTCAGTCCTGTTGAGGTAGGTAAACTGAGCAAGATCGCTCAAAGAATGCGCGAGAGTCCTGAGCTCAGAGCAACCATCACGGGACACACGGACGACCGAGGTGGCGAGGAGGCAAACCTGCGCTTCGGGCGTCGTCGTGCCGAAACGGCCCGGGATTATCTTGTGGCTGAACATGCCATTGATGGCGGCCGTATCGCCATTTCGAGCCTGGGCGAAGCACAACCTCTGGCCCACAATGCAACTCCGGAGGGAAGAAGGGTAAACCGGCGGGTGGAAGTCACCTTGTTCCAGCCTTGAAACCGATCACCTCGAGCTAAACCCGTGTGCGCTCTCTGCTTTGAGCGAGAGCATCGACTGGTATTTTACCCATTTCATCGACACAGGCATCGGGAGAGAATCTCAACGAGGAGAATTGATGAAAGAGCTTGTCTTGCTGATTTCCATTTCCGCTTGGGTAGCAGCCAGTCCCCAGAGCCTGGCATCGAACGAGGACGATGTTTCCAGGAGGTCCCGCCGCCTTCACTTTTCCTCGATCGTCCTGGACACCCATGTCGACACCACACTTCGTCTCAGGGAGCCCGACTGGGATTTCTCAAAAACACATGGTGACGGTCATGCGGACCTTCCCCGGATCAAAGAAGGAGGACTCAATACGGTTTTCTTTTCAATCTTCATGCCCGGCACCGTCACCGGAGACAAGGCCGTCCATGACTCGTTCGATCGAATTGCATCGATCTACAAACTGGTCGAAGAGCTCTCGGATGAGATGTCTCTATGCACTACGTTGGAGGAGATCCAAACGGCGCGAAGCGAGGGTAAGATCGCCGTGTTGATGGGTATGGAAGGCGGCCACATGATCAACAATAGCCTTTCTGTCCTGGGGATGTACGCCAGGCTTGGCATTCGCTACTTGACCCTGACACACAGTGTCAACACAGAATGGGCCGACTCATCAAACGACGAACCTCAGTTCGCAGGATTGACAGTGTTTGGGAGAAAGATCGTAAAGAGGCTGAATCATCTGGGAATCATGGTGGATGTCTCGCACGTATCGGATAAGACCTTCTGGGATACGCTCGAGACCAGCGAGGCTCCCCTGATCGCGTCACACTCCTCCTGTCGAGCTCTTTCGCCGCATCGCCGGAACATGAGCGATGAGATGATTTCAGCCCTGGCGGCAAAGGGTGGCGTGATCCAGATTACGTTTGTCGATCAATTTCTCGACAACCTACCCTTCCAGGCCTGGGAGAAGAGCAAGTTAGTGAAGAAGGCTTCCGAGCAAGGGAACGCCGGGAATCCAGATCTCCACCAGGACCAAAGCGAAGAACGCCCAAAGGTAGGTTGGGAGAGAATCCTGGATCACATCGACCACGCAGTGAAAGTGGCAGGAGTGGACCATGTCGGCCTGGGATCGGACTTCGATGGGGCGACCATGCCGCAGGGAATGGACGACGTCAGCCACCTTCCCAGGATCACGGAAGGACTCCTGCGTAGGGGTTACAGTGAAGACGATGTTCGCAAGATTCTGGGCGAGAACACCTTGCGGCTCATGGGCGAGGTCGAAGAAGTGTCGCGGCACTCAAATCCTCCCAGCCCGGAATAGAGGACGGGATTCAGAGACACAGCCCCCTCGAAAGGTTGAGTCAAGACTTGCACCGACTCAGCCTTTTTCATTATTCTGAAGCGTATGAAAAGGGCCTTGGTACTCTGCGCGCTAATCCTTACTCAAGTCGGCACGCTTCGGTCTGTCATGATGCAGGGGCCCAGTCGCGGGGTTTCCCAAGTCTCCTACGATGGGAAAGAATTTATAGCTGCATTCAACGCGGCCGCGGACAGAACCCGGCTTGTCTTGATTTTTTCCCCAACTTGAAGCCACTGTCTTCGGGGGGCTTCCGAAGTCGAGGAGATACTCAAGAATCACAAGGATGCCAAGATCAAGGTGTTCGCCCTATGGTCACCAATCCTCTCACACGACTCCCAGTTGACCGCTGCCCGGGCCACCGCGTATCTGCCAGACCGACGGGCTGAGCATTTCTGGGACCTTTGGAGCTTTGCCCTCACTTCCTATACGAAGCTGCTGAATTACCCCGGTGAAGAAAAGGCCTGGGATGTTTTTATCTTGTACAAACCCCACCTGTTGTGGCGAGATACGCCACCCGAGCCCTCCTCCTGGTTGCAGAATCACGATCTGGACGTTGGGTTGAAGTATAGCCAGGGACTGTTGGAGCAAGAACTGGAGAAGCGGATCGATTAGGGCTCCGTCCAACCTCCATCCACAGCTGTTGACAAACATCGAAATCGCCCGAAGCTTCACGCGGTCCTCCGAGACCGTATCCAACTAGTACGTTGTAACACAGATTATGACGGGTTTGACAATGGGGGTTGTGGACGATCTCTGCGTTGGTCGTCGTCGAAGATGGCCAAGCATCGCCTTCCTCCTCCTGCCTTGATCTCGCCTCACAATCCCCACCGGAAAATCCGTCATAATCTGTGTTACAATGTACTAGTTGGAACTCGTCTCTCGATCACACACCCAAGGCTGAAGTGTCTCCCGCCGGTAGCCGATATGAAAAGGCAGGCGGAGATCCGAGCCCGATGAAACCTCAACTAAAGCAGAAACTTGATTCCTGTGCCACTCTTCCCACTTTGCCGGGAGTTGCCATGCAGATCCTCGAGCTCTGACGTAGTGCCCAGGTTAGTTTCGGTGAGATTGCTGTCCTGGTCAGTCGGGACCCGGCCCTATCCGCCAAGGTACTTCAAGTAGTCAACTCCCCCTTTTATGGGATGCGCCGAGACATCACGACTCTAAGCCACGCCTGCGGGTTGTTGGGAATTCGGGCAATCTGAGCCCTGGCCCTCAGCTTTTCCCTGGTTGGCGACTTTCACGAAAAGGAAGAGGGGTCCTTCGATTACACCAGCTTCTGGCGACGCTCCTTGATCAGCGCGGTTGCTGCCCGCGCCCTCGGAGCCTCCACCAATGTTCCCAACCAGGAGGAACTCTTTCTGGTGGCACTCCTTCAGGATATCGGGATGCTAGCCCTCGACAAGGTCATGCCTGACGCTTACTCAAAGATGCTCAATCAGGCAGGCAATGACCATGGGCAGCTGGAACAGCTGGAACAGCAATCTCTGGGCTGCGATCACTCCGACTTGAGCGTCTACCTGGCCGGGCGATGGAACCTCCCGGAGGCTTTTGTGACCGCGTTCGAACATAGCCATGAGACCAAGCTAGCAGCTCTGCTTGAGCTCGAAATGAGTACCCGATGCGCTGTTCTCTCTGGAGACTTATGCGACATCTGGCTGGGTGGCAAGAACCTAGATGCCTTCTGCGAAGCCAGCATGAAGGCTCAGACCGTCCTCGACATGCCACCTGAAACACTTGAAGCCGTGCTTGGCAAGGTGGGAGATGCCCTACCTGATCTTTCAACCGTCTTTGAGGTCGACCTGGGTTCGACCGAGGCCACGAATGCAGTGCTCGAGCAAGCCAAGGAGGCCCTGCTCACAATCTCCCTGGAGACCATGCAGGAGGCCCAAAGGACCAAGGCAACCACCGACATTCTCGAGTCCGAAAACCGAAGTCTAAAGCAGCAGGTGGATCGAGACCCGCTTACTGAGCTCTACAATCGCTACTTCCTCGAAGAGGCCCTAACCCGCGAATTCGAGCAGGCCCGCCATTCCAAACGGCCGCTCTCGTTGGTCTTCTTTGACATCGACAGTTTCAAGAGCGTCAACGACCGACACGGGCATCCGTTGGGTGACCAGATCATCGTGGCTGTCGCCAGGATCATCGAGCGGAACCTACTACATACCGATGTAGCCGCTCGCTACGGAGGTGAAGAATTCGTATTGGTACTCCCTGGTACCAACAGCACGTCAGCATCCAAGATCAGCCAGCGCATCATACAGCTGCTAGCCGAAGAATCTTTCTCGGGTACCAATGGAGAGTCCTTCTCGGTCACCATGTCCGGAGGATTCGCGACCTACTCCGAAGGCTGTGCCTTCGAGAATCCCTCGGCCTTGATTGAGGCCGCTGATGTGTCCCTCTACGCCGCTAAACACCAAGGTGGCAACCGTATCGTAGCAGAGTCATTGCAACTACTGAATCCAACTCACCTACCGCAGACGGCCTCCAAAGTCCACTGAAGCCAGCTCGACCCTTGCCTGACCTGAAACTTCAAGAATTCGTCGCACGTCTGAACGTCGCACGTCTCCTGTCCTCCAAAGGTGCCGCCAACGGGTGAACTACCAGCGTTACGAAGCCAGGTCCGCCAGAGTCGCGAACGACTTGAGCCGTTAGCAAAATGAGCCCAGGTTCCGAGGAGAGAGCCGGACAACTCTTCCCCACGCAGTGACGCACAAATCCCCAGTAGCCGGAAGTTTCTTTCTCGAATGGGGCAGCACCGCTGGGGGGCCACTAAGCTGAAACTGCATTTTGAGATTTGGCCGAGAAAATGACTTAACCTATTGTTTTAACCATGGATATGGACTTTTTTAAGCCGATTTTACAAAAACCGTGGCACGGCCTTCCAGGCCGTGATTGTGGAGTCTCCGGCTCCACCGGCCGGTCATCACGGGCAGGGATGCCCCTGCCACTGCAGGACACTGAAGTTTCGTTCTCGAATGGGGTAGCATAGCGGGGGCGGGACTGACCTGAAACTTGAATCACGAGGATACGAAGCAACCTTCGCCAGTTGACAGAGCCGTGACTGTCAGGGAGCGGGGCCCGACAGGGACCATACCCCCAGGCGCTTCTAGGTTGAAGGGGTGCGCACAGATGTCAATCAGGGTGTGCCCCTCAAGTTGAACTCCCGGATCCCACTCCCTGACAGTCACGGCTCTGTATGCGCTCCGGAGCGACAGCGAAGTGGAATCTTCACCCTTCTAATCCTCCCTAGAAGGGTGAATTGTCGGGGCTAATGAGTTAGCATTCTGGGGACGATTGTGGGGCGGATGCTCGGTCTCTGTTCGCCCACTCCGGCTGGAATTGGCTTTTACTTCAGAGTCCTCGAAAGGCACCAGACAGGTAACGAATGACCGAATCACTCGAAGTGGGTAGATCCTTGGAACTGGAAAAGCTGGTGACGCCCGATTTGACCGCCGACCGCTTCGGCAACCCCGGCGTCCAGGTCTTCGCTACACCGGCACTCATAGCCTTCCTGGAAGAGACGGCGATCCGATGCGTGGCACCGACGCTCGAAGACGGTCAGGCCACCGTCGGTACCCGGGTTGAGGTTCAACATCTGGCTGCAACCCCAGCGGGAATGAAAGTTTTCTCCAAGGTGGAGCTGGTGGAGATTGACAGGAAGCGATTGGTGTTTCGCTTTGAGGCGCAGGACGAACGGGAACGAATTGCCACCGGTATACACGAACGATTCATCATCAGCTCCATGGCCAGGTTTCTGGACGCGGCGGCCGAAAAAAGCAATGGCTGATCTGGTTCGGCTGAGCGTCAACGACGGGATCGCATGGCTGGTGCTTAACCGCCCCCAGGTGCTGAATGCGCTCAACCAGGCGATCGTGCAGGAATACGCGGCTCACGTCCTGGCCCTGCGGGAACGGAAAGACGTCCGAGTCATCCTCACACGCGGAGAAGGACGTGGATTCTGCGCCGGAAGCGATTTGCACGAGCTCAGAGGAATGTCGGCGGCCGAGGCGGCTTCCTCGGAACGCCAACAAGCCCAAGCCTTCGCCCTGCTCGACTCCTTGCCCCAACCAACAATCGCATTGACCCATGGCTACGCACTGGGAGGTGGGCTCCAGGTGGCGCTCTACCACGACTTCCACCTCACAACCGAGTCGGCCACCCTGGGCCTTCCGGAGGTAGAACTGGGTTGGACACCACCCTGGGCCCTCGGCCGGCTCATGGACGTCGTCGGCAACTCGGTCGCTCGCTGGCTGCTATTGACGTGCATCAAGATCCAGGGCAATCAAGCCAGGGAAATCGGTCTGGTCAACGAAGTCGTCCCCGACGATCAGCTCCTGGAAAGCGGAGAAGCTATGGCACGCCAACTGGCCTCCTTCCCGCCCGAGGGTCTGAAAAGGACCAAGGCCCTGCTCAACCAGATGTCGCCCCTAAGACAAGATCACTGGGACAGCCATGCGTCCGCTGCCTTCGAGCACTGCTTCCGCTCGCCGGAGTGTCAGGAGAGGCTTGCGACCTTCACTGCCCGTCAGCGGACGCGGACGAAGGTTCCCAGCACCAAGGGCCCAACGAACAAATAAGCTCAAGGCACCAAGGGCCCGAAAGCTTGGATCTTGGTGCCTTGAGCTTATTTGTTCGTTGGGCCCTTGGTGCTGGGAACCTCGTCAGGAAGCTCGGAGATCATGCGCGAGATCATCTCAAAGCAGTTGCT
>CAUZIZ010000122.1:0-16872 GCA_963579905.1 Acidobacteria bacterium UBA6911
CAGCCATTCGGGGGCTCCCTCATGAGAGGGGCGGTTGCCCGAGCGGTTGACGGCATAGAGCACTTCGCCCCTCTGGGCCAGCGTCACGATCAGCGGCGCGTAGCCCCACTGCCCGTCGTAGCTGATCCCGTCGGACGAAAGGACCGTTTTTGGAGCTTGACCATTCCAGCTGGGGCTCACCCGAGTGGCCACCTCTGCTTCCCGTTTTCGGAGGATTGCGCTATGCTTTTTCTTCACCTGAAATGCCTCCTTTCGGGCCTCTCTGAAGATTCTTTCTCGAACTCCAGAATACCCGACAGGTCGAGCATATCAGGTGTTTACACGTGGTTTAATCCACTTCCATCTACTTGTTTTGGGCCTAGTTTCTACTGCGCAGGCTCCTAGCACAACTTTTTGGAGGGAAAATGCATCAGAATCTTTAGGAGTGGGGTCAGAGCTTCTCTCCTCCTTAATTGTCCTGATAGGACAACCCAAACAACTGGCCCCACTCCAAATCCACAGATCCGGGTTACAGGTTCAGGGCCAAAGGCTCGAAAGAAGGATACGGTGCCGCCCCATTCGAGAAAGAAACTTCGCGAGCCATAGAAGCCTGAAGCGCAAGGGAGGGGTTGGGGAACACCCCGAATCCTCCCGGCTTGGCGGCTTGCCGCGCCTCAGGCTCCTTCGTCCCCCCATTTCGCTGCCCTCCAACCCCTCGCTCGCGCTTCAGGCTTCCTCAAGTTTCGCATTGATGGACGACCTGGAGGTGGGAGTTCCGAATGAAGTTTCAGGTTAGGGCCCCCCCAGCGGTGCTGCCCCATTTGAGAGAGAAACTTCCGGCTACTGGGGATTTGTGCGTCACTGCGTGGGGAAGAGTTGTCCGGCTCTCTCCTTGGAACCTGGGCTCATTTTGCTAACGGCTCAAGTCGTTCGCGACTCTGACGGACTTGGCTTCATAACGCTGGTAGTTCACCCGTTGGCGGCACCTTCGGAGGACAGGAGACGTGCGACGTTCAGACGTGCGACGAATTCCTAAAGGTTCAGCTTAGGTGTTTCTGGACGTGGGAGGCTCGAATAAATCGATAGGTGTCCAGACACCTGGGGCAGTCAAACAGGTGATCGATGGTCTCGATTACTTCCAAGTCCGCGAGTTGGTTGTTGGCGAGAGATCTGAGCCTGAGGAGAGACACGTGATGCCCACACCCATGGTCAGGTGGGAAACTCACGGTGAACAAAATCTTACATAGAATCTGACTAGCCATTCCAGTAGGCACATCATAACAGAATCGATTGACAAGAAAAAACCGATGGTCTAACTGTGTTATATTCCTCGACTTGTGGGAAAAGATGTCGACTGGTCGTCCACCCGTTGCACTGAGTTGCGGAGGGAGATCGAGCACCACAACCACCGTTATTCCGTCCTGAACGACCCCGTAATCAGTGACTCGGAGTACGATCGGCTCTTCCGGCAACTGGTCGAACTGGAGCGCGAGTATCCGGAGCTGGCCTCAATAGATTCTCCCACTCAGCGGGTCGGAAGCGAGCCTCAGGAGAGATTCCGGAAGGTCTCTCACCACGCTCCCATGCTCAGTCTCGCCAACGCGTTCGATGCGGACGAGGTACGAGCCTTCTATCGTAGGATCAGCAATCTCCTAGGTACCGAGGATGCTGAGTTCGTGACCGAGTTGAAGATTGACGGCATAGCGGTGGCTTTAACCTACCAGAATGGAAGTCTGGTGCGGGGCGCCACTCGAGGAAATGGGCTGGTGGGAGAGGAGATCACCACCAATCTTCGAACCATACGCTCGATACCACTCCGATTTCAGGAGGACCTGCCCGTGCCTCCACTGATAGAGGTGCGCGGGGAAGCGTACTTCCCTGTTTCGGCCTTTCAGAGGATCAACGAGCAACGCCTCGCTCTGGGAGAAACACCCTTTGCGAATCCCCGAAACGCGGCTGCAGGAGCTCTGAGACAGTTGGATCCGAAGGCTTCTGCAACCCGTCCCTTGTCCTTCTTTGCATACGCCGTCGGTTACGTCGAGGGTGTGAATTTCGCGACGCAGATAGCGACCCTGGATCAACTGGAGAAATGGGGTTTCCCTATCAACTCCAATTCGAAGCACCAATCTAATATCGACGATGTGATTGAATTTTGCGGCCATTGGCAAGAAAAAAGGGGCACCCTTGACTACGAAGTCGACGGTGTTGTGATCAAGGTTGATCGCTTCGATTATCAGGAGCGTCTGGGCACCGTTAGTCACGATCCGCGTTGGGCTATTGCCTATAAATTCCCCGCCCAGCTGGCCACGACTCGCCTGTTGAAGATCAATATCAATGTGGGGCGAACCGGAGCCTTGAATCCCTACGCGACACTCGAGCCGGTACCAGTTGGAGGAGTGACCATTCGTACCGCCACGCTCCACAATCAGGATGACATCCAGAGAAAGGATATTCGGGAGGGAGATACGGTTATCGTCAAGAGGGCGGGAGACGTCATTCCCCAGGTAGTCGGACCCGTTCGGGAGAAGCGAAGCGGACGAGAAAAGCGGTTCGTTTACCCGAGTGTCTGTCCCGCTTGCGGCACGGCTATCACACGTGATCCCGAAGAAGCGATGGCCTACTGCACGAACCGCAATTGCCCTGCCCAGCGCTTCGAGTCGCTGCGGCACTTCGTGAGCCGGGGAACTCTGGACATTCGGGGGCTGGGACAGAAGACGATTCTGAAGTTGCTGGAGCTGCAGCTTATCCAGGACCCAGGGGACATCTATTCGTTGGGTGCCGATGATCTGGGCCGTCTAGATGGTTTTAAAGAGAAATCTATCGAGAACCTTCGGGAGGGCATTCGACAAAGCAGGCAGCAGCCTTATCCTCGCGTTCTCTTCGGTCTAGGGATTCGGCATGTGGGGGAGAGCATTGCAGGTCTACTTGCGAAAGAATTCCGAACCATCGATGTTCTCATGGAGGCTGCAGAAGAGGAAGTGGCCGGGGTCCTCGGAGTCGGTCCCGAGATCGCCCGCAGCGTTCGGCAGCATTTCTCAGTACCCGAGAACCGACTTCTGGTGCGAAAATTGGAGGAGGCAGGGTTACAGCTGAGACTCGATGAGGAGGTGACTCGAACACCAGGAACTCTGGCGGGAAAAACTTTCGTTCTTACAGGGACACTACCGGGCCTTAGTCGGCAAGAGGCCTCAGAACGAATTTCTCTTCACGGCGGAAGAGTTGTCTCGTCGGTTTCGTTCCGAACCGACTACGTTGTTGTAGGTGCCGAGCCGGGGGCGAAACTGCAGATGGCCCAGGAATTGGGAGTAGCGATCCTCGGTGAGGACGAGCTGAAGGAGATGACTCCTCCGAATTAGCGCGGCCGCTTCTCCAAAAAATTGGCGATGAGTACCCAGGATTGTGGCAAAGATCATCCGAATTTGACACATAGCCGACGTCTGAAGGCCCCGCCCCAGGCCAAGTTGTTCGTCGCCATCATGTCCGGCAGTCCTGCCTATGCTGAGAAGATAGAAAGACACCTGGAGCGCAGGTGGGGGGCGATTGATCATCGTTCGGAAATCTACTGCTTCAGTGAGTATACCAGCCACTATGAAAGAGAAATGGGTCAACCTATCTGGAAGTACTTCGTCACCTTTCGTCGACCTCGCCCGGTCCCAGATCTGGTACAGCTCAAGCTCTTTACTGAGGAGTTGGAGCAGATGTTCCTGACCAGGCCAATTGCCACCGGAGTTGCTGGCAACGAGGTGTTGAGACGGACGGTGAACCTGGATCCGGGTTACCTGACCGCTTGGCATCTAGTGCTTGCCACGGTCAAAAACTATGCTCATCGAGTCCACCTTCAGGACGGGATCTATTCCGAATTGACGCTGCTTTTCAGGCGCAGCAAGACCGAGCCGCTTCCCTGGACCTATCCCGACTATAGGGCAGAAGCCACACTTCGATTCTTTTCAGGGGTACGTTCCGATTACCTCAGTGGGGTTGCGGAACAAATCCCGGGACCAGAAGGCGAACAGGCACCAGGTCCTAAGGCGATCTGATGGCGATACTGGACTGAAAACGGCTCAATCAGCAGAAACAAAAGTTGGGGAGCCAGCGATGCTTTGGTAGCATAGGTTTCGCGCCTGGTTGACGTTCCTAGGAAGAGTATTCTGATGCGGCGATCCTCAACTCAGATTTGTCCCGGCTGCAGGTACGCACTAGTAGAACCAAGCACTTATTGCCCCTATTGTGGGGTACAACTAACCTATCCTTTGTGGAAGAAGATTGGCGCCTCGATACTACTGATCTTGATTGTCTACGGTTTGGTTCAATGTCATTTGAGGGTGTTGGATGGCCTGCACGAACTGTGAGTTCGCAAGGTCGCGTGTAAACGGATCACAAAGATGACAGGCGATTTGCTTCAAGACGGTTCCTTTGCCTTTCGTCAAGAGGCTCGTTCCGATCTGGGACGAGTGCGCAGTGGAAACGAGGATTCACTGATTCGGGTTCCGGACCTTCGCCTCTTCGGGGTCTGCGATGGGATGGGTGGACATGCTGCCGGAGAGGTGGCCAGCGCCATTGCAGCGGAGGTGCTGGCCCAGGAGATCGCATCCAGCACAGACTCCTCCTCGGAGGCCGTGAGGCAGGCTATAGCGAAGGCTGACGAGCGAGTCTTTCGAGATCAGGAAGACTGTGAGCAGCATCGAGGGATGGGAACAACCGTGAGCGCCTTGTGGCTGGTTGCTGATCCCACTCCGAGAGGCTGGATCGGACACGTCGGAGACAGTCGGATCTATCGTCACCACCGGGGCGGACTTCAGCAGCTGACCGTAGACCACTCTCCGGTCTTTCGCCTTTTTCAGTCGGGTCTACTGGACAAGGACGAGATGCTTAGCCACCCATACAAGCATCTGCTCGACCGCGCTTTGGGTCTGCAACCACCGGTTGAGGTGGATGTCTTCCCCGTAGATCTAGAAGTTGGAGACGTCTTCCTCATCTGCACGGATGGCTTGACCGATATGCTCGTCGATCAGGAGATTCATAATGTGCTCAAGAGTGAGAAGCTCCTTCCCAGGGTTGCCGACCAGCTCGTCAGCCTCGCCAACCAAAAAGGGGGAATAGACAATATCTCCCTGATCCTCATCGAAATCGTGCAGATCTAAGAACGATTCCAGAAACCGTTTTTCTCCTGGACTATCCGGATGATTGCCAACGATTGCCACTGTCATTTTTTCTCGCCGCGGTTCCTGAAGGCTTTGGCCCGTGAAAAAGGAATTGACTCCGAAGACGACGGGGAAGAGGTTGCAGGACTCTTGGGTTGGGATAATCCCGGTTCGACCGGGATTCTGGCTGATCGTTGGCAACAGGAGCTGGATCGGAACCAGGTGGGAAGGGCCGCCCTGATTGCAAGCTTTCCAGGAGACGAGGAGTCGGTGGCGGCAGCGATAGCACGTCACCCTGATCGGTTCGTGGGCTTCTTCATGGTCGACCCAACCCAACCAGACACCTCGGAACGCGTTTCCCGAGCCCTTTCGGAGCTCCAGCTCCGATGTGCCTGTCTTTTTCCGGGAATGCACCGCTACGATCTCTCTGGTGAGGCGACCCGCCAACTTTTCGAGATCGCGGCGTCGCACCCGGGTTCTGCCGTGTTTGTTCACTGTGGCGTTCTGACAGTAGGGGCGAGGAAGAAGCTGGGCCTGCCCAGCCGATTCGATCTGAGGCTGTCCAACCCGATCCATTTGCATCGTATCGCTGGAGAGTACCCCGAGCTTCCCCTGATCATTCCCCATTTTGGGGCCGGTATGTTTAGGGAAGCACTGATGCTCGCAGACCTCTGTCCGAATGTCTTTCTGGACACTTCCAGCTCGAACGGTTGGATCAAGTATTTTCCCGGGCTCACCTTGACTCAAGTCTATGCGCAGGCCCTCGAGGTTGTGGGACCCGAACGACTGCTTTTCGGCACCGACTCATCCTTTTTCCCTAGAGGATGGAACCGGCCTGTTTGGGAGGTGCAGACAGCGGCCCTGGAAGCCCTCGGATTGGATTCGTCTGCGCAAGAGCAGATTTTCTGGAAGAACTTCGAGAGATTGTTCCCCAACCTGCCCGAGGGCCGTGAGGTCCGGTAGTGAGCTTCCGAAAGTGGCCTATAGCCCCAAGGAGAGTGTGACGTGCGGGTGCCAATGCTCGATCTGAAGCCTCAGCTAGACCAGCTGGGCCCTGAACTGAAAGAGGCGGTTGGTGAGGTCATTGACTCGACCGTCTACATTTTGGGACCCCAAGTCCAGCGATTCGAAGAGGAGATTGCAGAATACCTCGGGGTGAAACATGCGATCGGAGTCTCATCAGGGACAGACGCGTTGCTTGTTTCCCTGATGGCTTTGAATGTTGGACCCGGCGATCTGGTGCTCACAACTACCTACTCTTTTTTCGCAACTGCTGGGGCGATAACCCGCCTCAACGCGACTCCCGTCCTTCTGGACATAGATCCTGATACCTATAACATCTGTCCCGAAGCCATTGCCCACTGGTTCGAATCAAACCCCAGCCTGGGCAGAAATATGAAGGCAATCATTCCGGTCCATCTGTATGGACAGTGTGCGGATCTGGATGCGATTCTCGAGGTGGCAAAGCGGCACGGAGTCGCAGTAGTGGAAGATGCGGCGCAGGCTATCGGGGCCGGGTATCCTGCTGCCAGCGGCCTGCGCAAGGCAGGATCCTTCGGTCTCATGGGCTGCTTTTCGTTCTTTCCGTCCAAGAATCTTGGGGCTTTGGGCGACGGTGGCCTGGTGGTTACCAGCGACGATGGTTTGGCGGAGACACTTTTAAAGCTGAGAAATCACGGAGCAAGACCCAAGTATTACCATGACCTGGTCGGCGGCAACTTTCGTCTCGACCCGATTCAGGCAGTGGCGCTAAGGGTCAAACTACGCTACCTGGAGCAGTGGCACCAGAGGCGTCGCAAGGTTGCCGAGTATTACGATGCCAGACTCACCGATCTTCCGATCAAGCGCCCAGTCCTTGCGTATGACCGCAACTGCCATATCTATAACCAGTACGTCGTTGCGGTGCCTGAGCGACGCGATGAACTAGCTCTTTTCCTGGCAGAAGCCGGGATTAGCACGGCTATCTACTACCCAGTGCCCTTTCATCGTCAGGAATGCTTCAAGGACCTTGCCTTGGACCCTAACGATTTTCCCCACAGCGAATATGCTTCCAGGCATACGATCGCCATTCCCATCTATCCCGAGCTGACGCCTGATATGCAAGACTACGTCATTGAGAAGATGCGTCAGTTCTATTCGAGTGAAGTCGAAAGGGGTTAGTTCCGTTTGCGGTCTTCGTGAAGCAAGAACTGCCAAAGAGTCAGTCATGAATCGCGCTGTACTCACCTGCTCGAAGGTGTAGAATTCCCGCAACAGGTGAATTTCACTCTTGAAATCCAAAAGATGCGGCATTTCGGATTACTGGTAGTTCCACGTCGCGACTAGAAAAGGAGGACATACGCCACGCCGGAAGTTTCAGCTTAGTGGCCCCCCAGCGGTGCTGCCCCATTCGAGAACGAAACTTCGGTCGAGGATTAGGCGATATCGCGCGTCACTGCGTGGGGAAGAGTTGCCCAGCTCTCTCCTCGGAACCTGGGCTCATTTTGCTAACGGCTCAAGTCGTTCGCGGCTCTGTCGGACTTGGTTTCGTAACGCTGGTGGTTCACCCGTTGGCGGCACCTTCGGAGGACAGGCGACGTGCGACGTTCAGACATGCGACGAATTCTTGAAGTTTCAGCTTAGGTTACAGAGGACCTGCGACCTTCCACTTGTCACCTGCAACCTCTCAGCCAGGCCCTCACACCCCCTTGGTTTCGAGGGCGTGCTTGCTGACTTCGGAGGTGACTCGGATCAGCGCTTCCACCATGAGCATCACATCACCGCTGGTTGCCAGCCACTGAATCCCCCTGTCGACCCAAGCACAGAGTTCGTCTACGTTGGATCCGGTGGAGATCCCGACTGGGATGCCTGCCTGCTGGGCTCTCCCTATCACCTTCTCCATGGTTTTTACAACTTCAGGGTGGCCCGGTTGGCCTCGGTAGCCCATCGAGTTGGCTAGATCATTGGGTCCGAACGCAATGCTGGATAGGCCCGGAACGGCAAGTATTTCGTCAATGTTGCGGACCGCATCAGCATTCTCGATCTGAACGATCGTGATGATGTTGTCGTTGGAGTGTTGGCAGAACTCCTGCGCCCCGATCCTTCCGTAATCGGAAGGCCTGAGTGGGCCGAAACCGCGAATCCCTTCGGGCGGATAGCGGGAGGCAGAGACGGCGAGGCGCACGTCCTCTGCGGTTCGGATCATGGGAACGATGATCCCATCAGCTCCAATGTCCAGGACCCTCTTTATTGGGACCAGATCGTTCCAGGGTACTCGGACAAGAGCAGCACAATCGCTGCCCTTGAGGGCCATCAGATGGCACTTCACTGATTCGAACTCCAAGGCCGAATGCTCTAGATCGATCCAAAGAAAGTCAACCTTCGAGCCAAGCGCTTCGGCCACCTGGGGATCGGAGAGCCCGATACAGGTTCCCAGACAAGTTTGGCCTGCCTGAAGCTTCTCTGTGAATTTGTGAGCGTTGATCATCCAGACTCCCTATGCCCCCTCGGCTCCGATTCCCATCTTTTTCTTCAGCTGTGCCAGCGACTCACTTCCCTGGGCCGCTGAAGGAGCCAAAGCCTTTTCGATTTGATCATCCAGATCGGAGGTGTTGTCGGACATCTCACCGTAGGCCTGGGCCAGTGATTCTTCCTCCATGACCTTGTCCTTCATGCGTTCCAAGGTGGCAATCGTGCCCGAGGAGTCCACATTGGAAAGTTGTTGGTTGATCTTGCGCATCGATGTTGCGGTCCTGGCGCGGGCTCGGAGTGTCATTAGCTCGTTGTCGTAACGGGTAATCGTCTGCTTCAATTTCTCTACCTTTACCTGTAGCTGGTCAGCCATCTTTTGCTGCTTCTTGTGGTCTTCGAGCAGGGTGGCGGCGCGGCGTGCCGCATCCTCTTTCTTGGACAGGATCTCGGTGGCGAGGCGTTCTGCTTCGTCCTGGGCTAGATCACCAGATTCCATTTTCTGCAGGAGCAACATGGCCTTCCGCTCGTGATCCTGGGCCGCCTTCTTCTGATCATCGGAATCCTTCCTTAGCCGAATAGCGATCGCTTTGACCTGCGCCAGACTCTGCATGGCACCATGCAGATCCTTCTTCAAGTCTCGAACTGCCTGCTCGGTTGTCTTGATCGGATCCTCCATCTGATCGATCAGGGAATGTGCCTGAGACTGCGCCGTTTTGAAGATTCTCTGAAAAACACCCATTGGGTTTACCTCCTAAACAAGTTGATTTGATGAGTTCCTCTTAAAGTTTCACTCCAGGACTGACGAAAGGTTCATCTAATCATCGGTGGCTGAAATCAATCAGCTCTGAGCCGTACTCGGCCAGAGCCAGGGAAAGGGCATCGATGGACCCTTCGAGTTCATTCTGATCCAGATTTGTCAGTTGCAAGGTATCTCGAAAGAAGACGCGGGCTCCCTCTTCATCCAGGACAAAGGCCCCGTGGACCAGGGAACGATTGATCTGAAGCAGTCTCTTGAAAAAATCCCCGGGTGCCTTGGGCGTCTCCATGATGAGCTGCTCCAGAATGACAATGGGAGCTTCGCAGTCGATGATCAGATTGATAATTCCGTTGTCCTGATCGTCTACGACGACCAGCTGCTCGCCCTCATTCTCGCTAACAATCTTAAGGTCAAGGTTGAGTAGATACTCCTTGACCAGGTCTAGATTCTCGGACATTGTTTTCATCTCCTCTTGGTGAAAAGTAACAAACAGTCAGCACCAGCTGAACGCGCCAAATTGTGGTGCTTGTGATTTGGGATTGTTCTGGCGCGATCGGAACACTCCCAACACCCTTGTATTACGGACTAGGAGGCCTACGGCCTTCGAGCCGATACCACTATCAAATGATCGCCAGACTCTACCAGATGATCGGCAGGTGGATTTGACATGACCTCCCCCTCGCCTCCTTTCAACACCGCCAGTACCGTGCTGTCGTGGACCTGTTTCATCTGGGTAAAGACATCCATGAAGGTTCTTCCCGCCATGGGCTCAGGAACAGGGACCTTGAAAAGATTATTGCCAAAGCGGGAGCTCAGTATTTCCGAAATGACCTTGGATATCCCGTGCTCCATGGTGGCTCGGGAGATCAGTTTGCTGGAAAATTCGCTGCCAACGATGATTTCGTTGGCCTGGGCCCGCTCGCAGTGGCGAACGTTGGTAGCATCGACCAGCTCGACGATGGTGTAGACGTCAGGATTCAGACTCTCAACCGTCAGGGTGGAAAGAACCACCTTTGCATCTCTTGCCCTGGGCTCCAGGCGATCGTCACCCAGAATGATGGTTGATCTGGCCTTCGCCAGATTTGCTTGGTTCAGGGTTTCTTCGTTAATGTCGCCCTGGACGAAGTACAGATTGTCATTGTCGATAGGCTTGAGCTCGAGCTCAGCGATTAGCACTATGGGTACTTCGTGCCCCTGCTGATCGGCATGAAGCTCGTGAAGGATCTCCTTGGCGCGGTAGTTCCACTCACACAGGATGATGTGATCGGAAAAATCGTAGGAATGCATGCCGCGATCTTCCTTCAGCTTGCGCTCTACCAAAACACTGGCCACAGTCGCACTGAAAATGCCCAATACACCGATACCACAGAACATGATCAGCATTCCAATCAGCCGGCCTCCAAGGGTGGTCGGAGATATGTCACCGTAGCCCACGGTGGTTAGCGTTACGACACTCCACCAGATGGCGTTGGGAAAGGAGGTCTTGGGCTCGAAAGCAGACATCCCAATTGCACCCAGTAGAATCATCGAGGCCAGAATTAGAAACAGCCGGAGAAGGTTCTCACGGCGGAGAAAGACGAAGAGATTTCGAAGTCTTGCTCTCAGTCCGGTCTCTGGTTGACTACGATTCATCACGAATCTCGCTGGGTCAGTTTAAGTCAATAGTCTGGCCGGTGATCTGGGAGATTGTGCTGTTGTCCTGCTCTCTCCTCGGAACTTTAGCTCATTTTGCTGTCGAGTCACGTCGTTCGCGGCTCTGACGGACTTGGCTTCCTGATACTAGCAGTTCACCAGTCTCCGGTACTACTCACTGCCCACTGCCCACTGCCCACCATGCTACAGTAAACTGTCTCAGGGTCGGTCTAGTCAATAAAGATCCCAAGCCCCTTCTCGATAATAACGGTGGACCGCGAGGTCTAGTTCCTCGCTGATCGAGATTTCCTCCAGCTGATCCATTACCCCCTTACCAAAGTTGAGCATGCTCACCATGGCGTCCTGATTAAGAAACCGGGTTGGTAGCTCATCAAAGGTCAGTCGGGACAACTTTCGCTTCAGTTGTTCCTCCTCGACACCGGGGGCCTTGATACCCACGACCCAGCCCCACTCTCCCAGGGTGGGGATATGATTGTGATAGGCAACTGCGACAAGCTCTGCAGCTCGGACACTTTTGAGAATGGAGAGGAACGCCGTCTTGCTGAAGAAGGGACTGGTCGCCTGGGTGACCAGAACTCCCCCGGGTCCCAGATGCTGAGCTGCAGTCCGATAGAATTGCACGGTATAGAGTCGAGCCAGGTTGGCACTCTTGGGGTCGGGAAGGTCGATGATGATGACGTCGTAGCGGGACGAGTCGTCCCTCAGGTAGGCGTGGGCGTCTCGATTGACGATCTCGATTCGGCTGTCGTCCAGAACCCCTTGGTTTAGTCGCAGAAACATCGGGTGGCTGCGAGCCAGATCGGTAACCGCGGGATCGATGTCGACTACGACGACCCTCTCCACCTCGGGATACTTGAGAATCTCACGTGCCGCCAAACCGTCTCCGCCGCCTAGCACCAGGATCTGTTTGCGAGAGGCTGAAATCCCCATGGAAGGGTGGACCAGGGGCTCATGGTAGCGCTCCTCGTCGTAGCTGCTGAATTGTTCATCCCCATCCAAGTAGAGCCAGAAATCGTCCTTCCACTGAGTCATCACGATGCGTTGGTAGGGAGTCTGCTTCTGGTAGATAACGCGGTCCCGGTACTTCTGCTGCTCTCCGTAGAGGATGATGGGTTGAGCCATCAGGGACACCAGCACAAGCAGAATCGGGACGGTGACGAAACCGAGTGTCAGCCCCTTGCGAAACTTCAAGAGGCTTCGATAGCGAACAAACAGAACAGAAGCAACCAGGAAATTGATGGTGCCCAGAGCGATAGGCGTATAGGTCAGTCCCAGCTGAGGAAGCGCGAAGAAGGCGAACAGGAGACCCCCAAACAGAGCTCCATAGTAGTCCTTCTCCATGACCGAGCTGACATTGATGCGGAGTTCCTCGAAAAAGTTGTTGAGGCGTAGTGCCAAAGGTATCTCCAGACCGATCAACACTCCAATGATGAAGGCTAGAGTGTAGATGACGGGAGCAACGTTCTGGATGTAGGCCGAGAGCAAATAGGCCAGACAGACGCTAACCGCACAGATCAGGGACAGCACGAATTCAATGAGTAGGAAGGCGTCAAGCAAAGAGGTGCGAATATGCTTGCTGAGCCGACTTCCCAGGCCCATGGCAAACAACATCAGGGAGATCGTCAGGGTCCACTGGAGGACGGCATTGCCCAAAAGATAGGTCGCCAGGGTCGACATGACGTATTCGGCTACGATGCCGGCAACGCCTGTGGCAAAAATGCATGCCTTCAGCACAAATCTGAGATTGAAGCGGGAGGCTGATCCCTCCCTTTGATCCGAGGCAGGATTCTCCTCGATCTGCATGCTCAACCGGAGAGCACTAAGCGACCCAGCCGAGCAGGAAGGATGCTGCGACATAGGAAAATGCCTCGACTGCCCCTGCGCCTACATTCGGCTTTTCCTGATTCACCAACTCGTCGCTAAGTCGGTGACCGGGCAGCAGCACCTTGTCTGTGACCCATCGAACAACCGGAAGCAGCAGCAGCCCGAAGAGGGCGAAACCTCCAAATTCGAAAAGATTCTGACTCCAGGATACGAAGTCACCTTCCACGCTAACGCGGATGATGTTGCCTATGGCTATAAGGGCGCCCGAGAACGCAACCCCCACCGCAACATTGTTATTTTCGATCTCTTCGTGGATGTCAAAGGGTGTGATCAAATTGTAGATCAGACCCGTCAGAATCAGCACTCCCTGGCCGAGAAGCCAGAAGGCTGCGGCGGTCAACAAGTCTCCGCCTTCGCCGGAGATGGCGCCATAGACGATCAGGCCCACGGCGATATGGTTTCCCGCCTCGATCACCCCTGTTCCCACATTCTGGTCGTCGATGATTTCCTTCTGATTGTCGAACTTGCGAAGGATGATTTTGTCGTTGACGAAGGCTGATATATTGAGCAGAACGACCGAAATCAGACCGTAGAAGAAGATGTCGAGGAGTTCTTCCTGCAAACTGGAAGAAGGCCCTTCCAGCACGCCCCCAATAGCGATTACGACTCCCAGATAGTATCCAACGACTGCCAGAGCCAGAGCCAGATTGTCACGGACCAAAAGCTCTTCGCGCAGGACAAATCTGGGATGGAGCTTGTCGTAGGTCCACTTGCCAACTAGAAAGACGACGAACGCACACAACAAATATACTAGGGCACTCGCTACTTGATCAATCGTCACTGGGACCTCCATTCGAGATTGACACGGAACCTAACCCGGCTTGGTGTGACGCCTGATGGTCTTGCGTGAGCTATTTGCCGAAGCCTCCCGAGCGACCACGGAACCCGCTCATTCTGCTCCGATTTGCCCGCTGTCGGACCCGGTCGGAGAACGCGGACTTTCGAGCTGTCTCCCTTCGCACCCGGCGATCGAAGAAAGATTTATTGGTGTGCTTCGTAAGGCTGCCGTTGGTACCGTATTCGCCGCCTCGTCCAAAATAGGGGGCCCCTCGGCTGCGACTCTGTCGGTAGGAATTCCAGTCGTTTCGGTAGATGGGACGGTTGAACATGCCGAACATGTGGCTCATGAACGCAAACTTCCCATAGAATTCCCAAAAGGAGTTGCCACTGCTGTCGGTGCGCCAGTTTCCGTAGCGAGGATTTCCCACCTGCTGATAGCCCGGGGGATACTTGGCGTCAGAAAGCCCACTCTTGGCTGTCTTGGAAAAAAGCACCATCCCCAGGTTGTTCTGATACTTCTTAAATTCAGCCTGGGGTACCTGGTACCAGTTGCTGGTCTGGGTGTCGTAGACAGGATCTTTGGACGCCCCGGATTTCTGACTGAAGACGAGCTTGTACTGATGGTAGTACTCCTTGAAAAAATTACCCTCCTGCCTCAGGTCCTGCAGAATGATCGTGTACTCGGGGTACCTGGAGAGTTGTTCTCGCAGTCGATCAAGTGGAGACTGAGATACACAGGAAGTAATTAGGAGAGCGCCGGCCAGCAGCATCCAACGCGACTTGTTGATCAAATGTGAATCCTCCTGATTGGCAGGGTTCTCCTCACTCGCCGCCCCCCGGGAGGATGTCGGTGAATTGGTACTCCTCCACATAGTGCCCACTGGTGAGTTCGAACTCTGTTTCGCTCCACTGTTCAATTGTCAGGCAGTTTTCATCTTCCTCGTCGACAAAGCCCCAGTAGACAAACTCTTGTCGGGGCTCCTTCCCCCCCGGGCTCATATAGCCGGCTCCAGAAGTGTCCAGGTAGTATATCTTCTCCTTGAGCACAACCTGCTCGGGTGGGTCGTCATGCTGGATTATATATTGGCGAACTCCACCGGAGAGGGAGCCGATAGGAATCTTCTTTCCCAGGATCCATTCGACTTCGTCTTCGTCTGATCGTTCCAGATAGCACTTCTCTCGACCCGAGGTCAGCTCCCACTCCTCGCTGGAGTCGCCGTCCCCATAGCCGTAGAGATTGTAGGCCGTTACCTCCCAGGTCTTGTGATCGTAGTCGAGGAAGTAACCAACTTTTAGCTTCGAGAGGACCAGATCGTGAAGCGGATCAATCTCCGGGTCTTTCTTCTTCTGGCGAAAAATGTCTCTCAAACCCATAGCAGGCTTGACGCTCGGGAAGGCAGGGCTGCGAACTTCATTGGTGAGAACCTCTGGTTTCATCTGGTTTCATAGGCATTATGTTAGATCCTCCGGAAAAAGACAAATCAAGCAACCAGAATCAGATCGCAGAATGCGACCGGTCTGGCGCCACCCAATCTAGCGAACCGCCACGGGATTGCCGGGCGATCCTGCGAACCCTTTGAGCCTCAGAGGTGCAAAGAAGAAGGCGAACTCGTACACCTTGTCTCGAGCCAGGCCCGAGAGGTCGAGGTTCTCGAGGTTGTAGATGCCATTCAGTGGAATGAGAATCTGATGTACTGGGAATTGCAAATCAGGATTCGGATTCGGGATCACCTCGGTTGCCCAGCTGTCGCTCCCAACCATGCAGATTTCGTGGTTGACCAGGAAGTTGGCCGCCTCGACTCCGATCCCTGGCTCCACGCTGGTGAAAAGGTCATTGTCCACCTTCCATAGGGTCCCCCAACCGGTGTGAATCAGTACTGCGTCTCCTTTGTGGATCTCAACCTTTTCTCGAGCCAGGGCATCTCGCAGATCCTGAGCCGTGATCTCGTAATCTTTCTCGAGGCGTTTGGTTCCCTTCAGCCCCGCTATATCGAGCAGAACGCCCCGAGTCAGAAAGACCCCCGCGTTTTCGATTCCGAGTTTAGTTAGTCCCTTGGCCGTGTGGAACTCGCGGCGATCAAAGCCGTTGTAGAAGGTATCGCCGATACCGACGTGCCCCATTCCGTCAAACTGGGTCCCGACCTGTCCGATCTCGGCAATAAGCAATGCCTCCGTGCCCCTGATCTGGTTCTTGCCCGCGGGTGCATCCGGAACCGGCATCATAACCGAAAAGTGGCGGTGGGGCGCCATCGGCATCGACTCCTCATAGACCCTACCCAGCTGGTAGACCTGGCCGCTCTTTACCAAGCGCGTTGCTTCCAGAACCTTTTCCGGGGTGAGAAGGTTTGCTGCGCCACGCTGATCTTCTACTCCCCACTTGGACGAGCCACGTTGAGGTGGATCCGGAAGCTGCTGCGCAGCCGCTATCCCGATCCATGGAAGAATGAGTACCAAGAGTCGGCTGACCAATTTCTTCATTTTTTCGCTCCCTTGCTGTTGATGGTGAGTGTCGGAGATCGACTCTAACTCGACCGGGTGGAGAATTCTAGCGGGTCAGTCATAGAAGCCTGACGCGCAAGCGAGGGGTTGGCGAACACCCCGAATCGCCCCGGCTTTGCTGCTTGCCCCTGCTGGTCAATAGAACAGTGCTGAGTCAGAAAGGCTTCTCTGTAGGTTTTCCAGCGTCCTAGAGATCGAGGTCAATCCTGAAGGGATTGTGTATTTCAGCCCAGGGCTTCCGAACCCTGGGCTGTCGGTCCTCTCTCCCACAAATCTACCCGGAAAGGGTTGCGTACACTGCTTCATCTAGGCCCCCTGAAAAATATTTGGAAACGATGTAACTTCTGATTAATCAACCCTTCCAGGGTTGGATCTGAAGGGGTATGTTCCGGGCACATAGGTAACAGTTTCTCCCAGGCACATAGGTTACAAGAGGAGTCATGTCATGGAAAGAGACGTATGTAATGAGCGAAGGAGTGAAACTGATGACCGAACATCTGGAGGGGGACGATGGAATTACGGAGTTATCGCAGGCCTATGAGGTGAGTCGGAAGACGGTGTACAAGTGGATTGGGCGTTACGAAAAAGAAGGGTGGTTGGGACTGGAGGATCGCTCGCGTGCGCCCCACCGCCACGCTAACGCGGTGGAGAGGAGATTGAGAAGAAGCTTTTAGAATGGAAGGCCCGTTGGCCGTTGTGGGGAGCGCGAAGCTGTGGGTCAAGATGAGG
>CAUZIZ010000123.1:0-16832 GCA_963579905.1 Acidobacteria bacterium UBA6911
CTTCATCTATAGCCTCTTGGTTAATCGTAGCGGTGGTTTCCACACCACTGTTGGTACTTCGAGCCACTAGGAAAGTTGGTCTGAATTTCTTCGTTAAATCTTCGGCGTTAAGAATAACATCTGACAGAACAGTGACCTTTAGGATGGGCACTCTTGCCCGTCAATATCCTCGACGGGCAAGAGTGCCCGTCCTGCAATAGACACACCGCTTGTTGGTCTGAGGCCATGCCTCACTAGATGATCGATTCCGAAATAGCATGGCAATTGCAGATGGGGCTTGCGCGGCGAGGTCAAGGCGGGAGAAGGAAGACGATGCCTTGCCATCTTCGACGAATACCAACGAAGAGATCGCCCGCAACCCCCGTCTTCCCAACGGGTTGAGTTCCGAGTACGAACCCAGCCTCTCTTCTGTTCAGACGAGCACCTTAGATACATTCAGCTCGATTAATGGACGCAACAATTGTCATGTTATTTCGGAATCGATCATCTCGTACGTTGTAACACAGATTGTTACGGGTTTGCCGGTGGGGCTTGTGAGGCGAGATCAAGGCAGGAGGAGGAAGGCGATAGTTGGTCATCTTCGACGAAGACCAACGCAGAGATCGTCCACAACCCCCATCGTCAAACCCGTCATAATCTGTGTTACAGCGTACTAGCAGCTAATAGCTCTCCAGCAGGGTGCTCACAACGCTGGAGGCGAAATCTTCCGCAACCCGCCCCAGAGCAGGGTTCAACTCGGAAAAGAAGTTCTCGACATCAACATTGATCTGGTACTGCTCGCGAAAGATGTAGCCGTCGTTCTTGTAGAGTATCTTGCCGCTCCGCTGATCCTGCAGTTCCACCTGGGCTTGCAGTGTCACCAGAAAGGTGGAGCCGAAGGTCCCTTGACGAAAGATGACCGGACTGGCGGTGAGCCGTGAAACCACTCCTCGAAGCACCGCATCGGCCTTGGCAGGATCGTTGATCAGCTGGTAGGAAGACTTCTCCACGAAGGCTCGCACCAGGGATCGGGTGAGGATCTGCTCGACCTCAGAGGTCGTCGTCTTGTTCTCCAGGGGCACGACAGCCAGAGTGTGAAACTGTGGACTCGAACGGTTCTTGGACGCAACCCGGTAACCACAGCCTGAAGCGACCGCCAGCAGCACTGCAACTCCAGTAATCAGACCTGATCGCATCATTGGCGAACTCTACGAAGTCTGAAGGGCCGCTTAGGCCACCACGATATTGACCAGTTTCCCTGGAACCACGACCAGTTTGATCCTCCTCTTGCCGGCAATATAGCTTTCGATCCGCTCGTCTCCCAGAGCGAGCTTCTCCATCTCATCAGAGGAAATCCCGGGAACCGTTACGATTTTCGCTCGCACCTTGCCGTTGACCTGGATCACGACCTCGATTTCCTCCTCCCGAGCCAGTTCTGGGTCAAATTCAGGCCAGGAGGCAAACCGCAGGCGCACCTTGTGGCCCAGTAGCGAGCGCATCTCTTCCGCAAAGTGCGGCGCGAAGGGTGTCACCAACAACGCCATCGTTTCCAGGACCTCACGAAGCAGCTTCAGATCTGGCTGCGGCTCAGTCGAGTCCACGTACTCGTAGACGGAGTTAAGCAGCTCCATGATTGCCGCGATCGCAGTATTCTGGTGAAGTCTCTCCAAGTCCTGGGTCACCTTGCGCGTGGTCTGATGGAGCTTGCGTCGAAGCTTCCGATCCTCAGACTGGTGTTCCTGTCCTCGGGATCCGACCGCTTCCGAAACATCTTCAGCCTCCCGTTCCAAGGATGGCAGCTGTCGGTGAAAACGAAAGAGCATCCTCCACAAACGATTGAGAAAACGGAAGCTGCCTTCCAGACCCTTGTGGCTCCAGTCCAGGTCACCCTCCGGAGGTGCGCAGAACTGAATGAACAAACGGAGAGTGTCCGCGCCGTACTCGCTGACAATTTCGTCGGGCGCGACCACATTCCCCAGGCTCTTACTCATCTTGGCTCCGTCCTTCAGAACCATGCCCTGCGTAAAGAGGGCACTGACGGGCTCGTCCAAAGCCACCAAGCCAAGATCTCTCATGACCTTGGTGAAGAATCGCATGTAAATAAGATGGAGGATCGCATGCTCTACCCCACCAATGTAGATGTCGACTGGAAACCAATACTGAACCGCGGTCTGCCGAATAGCATGGCTTTCGATCTGGGCATCGGTATACCGATAGAAGTACCAGGAACTATCCATGAAGGTGTCCATGGTGTCGGTCTCGCGACGGGCCGTACCCCCGCAGCTGGGACAATCTACTTGGACGAACTCAGGCAGCTTTGCGAGCGGGGACCCGCCCAGGCCGAGCTGATCCGTTTCGGGCAGCAGCACCGGCAGCTGATCCTCGGGAACGGGCAGGGTCCCGCAGCTGTCGCAGTAAATGATCGGAATGGGAGTTCCCCAATAGCGCTGACGACTAAATCCCCAATCCCGAAGTCGATAGGAGATTGATTTTCCCCCGATCCCTTCAGTCTCAGCAAACTCCGCCATCTTCTCCTGCGCGACGCGGGATGCAAGACCGGAAAAAGGGCCGCTGTTGACGAGCTGGCCGTAATCTGGAAACGCTCGACCCGACTCGGTTTCGGCTTGGTCATCAGCGGGCTCGATCACCGTGGGAATAGGGAGTTGGTATTTTTCGGCAAACTCGAAATCCCTCTGGTCGTGTGCCGGTACCGCCATGATGGCGCCAGTCCCATATTCCATGAGAACAAAGTTGGCCACCCAGATCGGGATCCGTTCCTGGCTGAAGGGGTTCAGGGCGTAGCGTCCAGTGAAGACCCCTTGCTTCTCCGTGTCTTCCGCACTGCGGACCGTCCGGTCCTGCTGTTGCATGTCCTCCAGAAAAGCCCTCAGAGTCTTGCCATGGATAGAATCGTCTAGCCAGTTTCGGACCACGGGATGCTCGGGAGCCAGCACCATAAAGGTTGCTCCGTAGATCGTGTCCAGCCGAGTCGTAAAGATTTCAATTTCGAGATCCTCGGCATCGACGACGGGAAACCAGACTCGGGCACCCACCGACTTGCCGATCCAGTTCCGCTGCATCGTGAGGACCTTGTCTGGCCATGCGTTGAGTTTGTCCAGATCCTGCAGCAGTTCCTCCGCGTAATCCGTAATGCGTAGATTCCACTGCTCCAGATCTTTCTGAACGACGACGCTATCGTCCCGCCAGCAGCGTCCACTAACGACCTGCTCATTGGCTAGAACGGTCTGGCATTCCTCGCACCAGTTGACGGACCCACTACTCTTGAAAGCCAGTCCCTTGGCGTACATCTGCAAGAAAAACCACTGGTTCCAGCGGTAGTATTCGGGCGTGCAGGTCGTGATCTCTCGGCTCCAGTCGTAGGACCAGCCCATTCTGAGACATTGGGTTGTCATCCGCGCGATGTTGTCCCGGGTCCAAGGCCCCGGGGGGACTTTATTTCGAATGGCCGCATTCTCAGCGGGCAGTCCGAACGCATCCCAGCCGATGGGATGGAGGACGTTGTACCCCCGCAGGCCCTTGAATCGAGCAACGGAGTCGCCCAGCGAGTAGTTACGGACATGACCCAGATGAAGGGCACCGGACGGATAGGGGAGCATTTCGAGCACGTAGTACTTTTCCTTGGAATCGTCTTCGTGTACCGCGAAGTCTCCCTCCTCGGCCCAAATTCGCTGCCACTTCAACTCGATAGCCTCGAAATCGTACTGCTCCTTCATCGCTTCTCACCGCTTTGAACCTGGGCGTGGACAATCCCTTTTTGGGCCTGATACTTGCCCTTTCGATCTGCGTAAGAGATCTGACAGATCTGATCTGCCTCCAGGAATATCAGCTGCGCGATTCCCTCTCCCGAGTAGACCTTCACCGGAGAAGGCCCCGTGTTGGAAATGCTCAAGGTCGCGTAGCCTTCCCACTCGGGCTCAAAGGGAGTGACATTGACCAGGACCCCACAACGAGCATACGTCGATTTCCCAACACAGAGGGTCAGGATGTTCCGCGGAATCCTGAAGTATTCTACCGATTGGGCCAGCAGGAAGGATCCCGGGGCCAAGGCACAGGAATCGGCCTGTACTTCTTCGAAGAGATCTTCGTGTGCGCTCTTGGGATCCAGCAGCTGGGAGGCGCCCCCGCGATAGACCCGGTAGCTGCGATCGACTCTGAAGTCGTACCCGTAGGAGGACACTCCATAGGAGATCGCGCCGTCCTTGACCTGCGACTCGACGAAAGGCTCGATCATCCCATGCTCGCGAGCCATGCGGACAATCCAGTGATCTGGGGCTATTGCCATTAGTTCGAGGTCCTTCTATTGGAAGATGCAGTGTATCCCAGCAGGGGACGGCTCAGCAATTGTATCCACCTGGCAAGCCGGTTCAGCGCCCCACCCTTGCCTTTGCCTTTGCCTTTGCCTTTCAGTCATGTTCCGTTCTCCGCCCCGCTCGCAGGAAGTAGGGCGCTCGATGTGAACTGGGCAATAAAGTCAGGGCAAAGGAAAAGGCGAGAAGAAGGGCCTAAACACTTACAAAGTCCTGGTTTACTTCACTTGATTAGTTGAGGCTCCTAGAAATCGCAGGCCCAATAGGGATCTTACCAATCTCCGGACCAAGAGAGGACCTGGACCATGTCCGATAGACGAGACTTCCTCAAGAACCTCACGGCCACAGCTGCGGCTTCCTCCCTGCTCACTCACCGCGCCCAGGGACGGAGCACGGCTGAGTCTTCTCGTCACCGTCGAAGCCGGATCATCCATAACAACGACGGAGGGGATCTCTTCAGGGTAGCCCTGGACTTTCCCCGTCCTGACTGGCCTCAACAATTTGAGTCGGTCGAGCAGTTCCTCTCCCGACGCATGGAGGGTCTCAAAGGAACTCAGGTCGACAGCGTCAGCTACTGTGCCGTTCTCGATCTCGCCAACTGGGAGTTCCCCTCGGGCAACACCCGGGCTCTGGGTCCCGATCCTCTGAAGCACGTGGTCGATTTTTGCCATGCCAACCAGATGGAGTTTCGCTACTCCATGCGAATGAACGACGTTCATGCGGCGGTCTACCCCGGAGAGAAATACTGGTCAAGCTTCAAGCTCGAGAATCTTGATCTTCTGCAGGCACGCCTCAGCCAGGAGACATTCGATCAAGATTTTCTGCCCTGGATCCAAAAAAAGAAGCCGGAGCACCCTCTCGAGGACCTCCTAGAGTACTGGGGATACACCGAAGGCGGCCGTCACATCGATCAGTTTCGAAACAGCGCACTCGGGCCGCTGGCCTTCTCCTGGCCCGCCTTCGATTTCGCTCACGCCGAAGTGCGAAAGCGGTATCTGGGTGTCATTGACGAGGCCTGCCGACGCTATGATCTTGACGGATTCGAATTGGACCGGGGGACGTCATCCCCTGATCTTCCGCTACGGAGAGGAGCGCCAGAACACGCCGATCATGAACGACTTCATTCGTCAGATTCACCAGCGGTTGCAGGCCTGCGGAAAGAAACAGGGTCGACCGATTCTACTCGCCACCCGTGTTCCCGACTCTCCAGAGCTCTCACGGTCGGTCGGCCTGGACCCCGAGACCTGGATGGGAGAGGGATGGATCGACCTGCTCATCGCCGGTTTTGGGAGCGCTCCCTTCACCTACCCGCTAGAGGACTGGGTCCGCTTGGGCCGTCAACACGACGTCCCTGTCTATGGAGGCCTCAGTTGGCTGCACCTCTTCGACCAGCTGGAAGCCATCCGGGGCGCTGCCTACCGCTGCTGGGAGGCTGGGGTGGACGGCATCTATTTCTTCAACCTGCTCAAATCCAGCTACTATGGCTGTCTCCAGGAGATAGGAGATCCCAAGATATTGGCTCAGCGGGACAAGCTCTACCAGGTCGATCCCAACCGCAAGAAGGTAGGCTACCTGAACTCCAGCACCTGCCCGAGCCCAGCTCACTCTGGGCCTCGCCGACCGTACTGAGAGCGCCCGTAGAGTGACAATCCAGACCGGATGAGAAAAAGGAGTCAACGAGAACAGGATTCAGTGGAAGATCAACGGGGCACCCCTTTTCGGCGGGAAGGAAATTCCGACTCCGGTCAACGGCAAAGAGGATCGCTGGACCGAGTTCGAGACTACAAGCATGCGTAAGGGAAACAACACTTTCGAGGTCATCTTGAATCCGCCCTCGCGGGGGAACCCGGCAGAGGCAGCGGTGTTGAATTAGCTTCGAGTAGCAATCAGCTACGGATCATGACTTCCGACTCGTCCGTACCAGGTCGAGGGCAACCGCGAGCACGATAATGCTGCCGACGATGATCTCCTGCAAGTAGTTGGGCCAACCCATCTGCTGACACCCGTTTCGCAGGGAGGCCATGGTCAGGGCCCCGATCATGGAACCCAGGATTCCGCCCTGTCCCCCGTTCAGGCTGCCCCCACCAATCACCACTGCGGCGATGACATCCAGCTCGGTCCCGATCGCTACCGTAGGATCTCCCTGGCGCAATCGTGACATCTGGGTCACACCCGCCATACCGAAAAACAGACCGGAGACGCTGTAGATCCAGACCTTCAAGCGATCCGTCTGCAGACCACAGGCTCGGGCAGCCTTCTCGCTGGAGCCGAGTGCAAACACCCTTCGGCCAAAAATAGTGCGATTGAGAACAACCGCATCAAGACCGCCAATGCCAGGGTGGCCCACACGGCGGGAGCCACGATGAGCCACGGAGGCTGCGGGAAGGTGACGGCCAGATTGTTGACCCAGGTGGCGGGGACATTGACGGTCTGTTCCTCTCCCAGCCACTTGGCAGCGCCGCGGGCGATACCCAGCATCCCCAGAGTAGCAACAAAGGGCACCACCCTGAGACGGGTAATCATCAGGGCATTCACGAATCCCACCAGTAGTCCGCTGGCGATTCCGAGGCAAACGGCCGACTCGGTAGCCCAGCCCGCTCGAAGACCCAGGGCCGTGATCACACCGGATAGGGCGATCACCGATCCCACGGACAAGTCGATTCCTCCGCTGATGATGATTACGGTCATACCCAATGCCCCCAACGCGACAATCACCGTCTGTGAGAGGATGATCCGCAAGTTGCGGATAGAGAGGTACTGTCCTGGAGAGTCGCTCAGCAGCGTAAAAGCAACGATAACCAACGCGAGGCCCAGAACCGGACCTGCGCGCAGCAGAAACTTGTTTCTAGGACTCTTCATCACCCTGCCTGGTGAACTCAGAGCGACCTGTTCCCAAAGCGACCTGCAAAACCGACTCCGAGGTCCATTCCCCGACCGGACGTGCCACAGATAGTTTGCCCCGACTCATCACCGCCAGCCGGTGGCACAAGCCGAAGAGCTCCGGAAGATCGGAGCTCACCATAAGGACGGCCTTACCGGCTTCGGCGAGTTGGCTGATGATGCGATAGATCTCCACCTTACTGCCAATGTCTATTCCTCGCGTTGGTTCGTCGAGAAGAAATATGTCCGCGTCCTGATGGAGCAGACGGGCCAGAATCAACTTCTGCTGATTGCCTCCAGAGAGAGTCCAGGAGGCCTCGGAAGGACCTCCTCCCTTCACTCCGACTCGAGTCATCTGCTGGGCTGCCTGACGGTGCTGCACCCCCTCATGGAGCCAGCCAAAGCTCGAGCAAGGACCAAATCGGGTCAAAGTGACATTGTCGGCCGAAGAAAGGGCCAGAGCCAGCCCTTCTTCCTTGCGATCTTCACTCAGATAACCGATTCCCATCCGGATCGTTCTCAAGGGGCTCATTCGGTTCAAAGAGCGTTGCCAGTTGCGAATCCGGACCTCACCTGACTCAGCGGGGTCGAGACCAAAGAGCGCTCGGATCATATCCGTCCTTCCCGAACCGGTGAGGCCCGCGATCCCCAGTATCTCTCCTTGGCTTAGCTCGAAGCTGGCTGCACTCAAACCCGGAGGGGCTTGGAGATTGCGAACTTCCAGTGCTACCTCGCCATTACCAACCTCGGCTAGTCGCGGAAAGAGCTGGCGGACCTTCCGTCCGACCATGAACGTGATCAGGGACTCCTCGGAGGTTGAAGCCAGATCACCCGTGGACACGGTGCGCCCATCCCGGAGCACGGTGTAGCGATCCGCTACCTCTCGCACCTCCTTCAGAAGATGGCTGATGTAGATAATGCTGATGCCTTGAGCGCGGAGATCGCGAATGAGGGCGAAAAGGCTCTCCACATCAGAACGTTGCAGCGAGCTGGTGGGCTCGTCCATCAGCAGGATCGTGGCATCGAGCACCAGAGCACGCGAAATCTCAACGACCTGACGGGCACCAATCGACAACTCCTCCAAGGGCCTGTCCAGATCGACCTCTGGATGCTGAAAGTTGGCTAGGACGTCAGTGGCTCGGCGTCGGCAGGCATCCTTGTCCAGATAGCCCCAGCGGTGACTCTCGAGGCCCATCAGGATGTTCTCCCACACACTCAGATGAGGAAACAGGGACAGCTCCTGTTGGACGAAGGCAATTCTGCTGACGCGCGCGTCCAGGGGTGAGGACGGACGGTAAGGCGATCCTCCCAGCTCGATGCTTCCGGAGTCTGGGGGGAGATTCCCTCCAATCACACTCATCAAGGTGCTCTTCCCCGCCCCGTTCTCACCGATCAGGGCGTGCACCTCACCCGGTTGCAGCGTCAGATCGACTCCATCCAGAGCGACAGTCGCCCCAAAACGCTTGTGTATGCCGGAAAGTTGAAGAACTGGCGTCACGGGGCTAGTTCAGATAGGTATCCAGGGGAGGACGGATCAGCTGTTGGATCTTTGGATCGTCTAGATTCTCCGGTGTTATGACGAGCACTCCAGTATCGATTCTAGACTCCACAGGCTCTCCCTTCAGGTGAGCCAATATGGTTTTCACGCCCAGATAACCCATCTTCAGGGGATCCTGGACCACAACGCCGTGGAGTTCGGAGCGGCTCATGGCCTCAATGAAGGTCTCGTTGCAGTCAAAACCCACGAAGCGGATCTTCCCCACCTTCCCGAAGTCTTGCAGAGCCAACAACATCCCAGCTGTTGAAGACTCGTTGGGACAAAAGATTCCGTCAACGTCGTCGCCGTATCGGTTGAGAAGATTCTCGGCGGTTCGCTTGCCCGTGTCCCGCGTGGCACCCGCGTATTGGTCCGAAGAAATGATCTCGATATCGGGAAAATCGGACGCCATCGCGGCCAGAAAACCCTCTTCTCGGTTGTGCGTGCTGGCCGATCCCTCCTGGTAACGCACCAGGATGGCCTTCCCCTTTCCATCAAGCAGCCCTGCTAGATGACGCGCCGCCAGCTCTCCCCCTTTTCGGTTGTCGGTGGCCACGAAGCTAACGATGGACTCGGACGCAAGTCCCGAGTCGATGATGACGGAAGGGATCTCAGCCAGGACTGCCTCCTCAACCGGGCGCACCAACGCTTTTTCATCCAGAGGAGCTAACACGATCCCGTCAACCCCCCGACTGATAAAGCTCTCGACCACCTGAATCTGCTGCTCTTTGTCATCTTCTCGAAGAGGGCCGCTCCAGTTGATCTGCACCTCGGTTCCGGCTTGAGAGAACTCACGCGAGGCCTTTATGGCGCCGGCATGAACGCTCTTCCAGAACTCGTGCGTCGTCCCTTTGGGTATGACCGCCAGGGTGTACTGGGTTCTTGCGGAATCAGGTGCCTGCCCACAAGCTACGACCAGACTGAGCAGCGGAATGAGAGCGAGCAACTTCAGATCGAGACACTTGGGTTTTTCCTTCTGATGAAACATTGAGCCTCCAGCGGCCTGAATGGTATCACCTGATCGTCCAGATTGGCACCGCATCTTCTGCCGGAAGGGAGTGAGTTGCACTCTCTTTGGACAAACGCCCGGCGGCTCCGACCAGCTTGACTCACTGCCGCTAACGCCTCATTATTTTGCGCGCAGAAACCTGGACAATCAGGGGGAGTATCGGTCATGAAAGCATGCGCAAGCATAACAACAACGGGGCTTGTCAGGCCACGGATTTGGCCCTTGAGATGTCGATCTTATGGGTCCCTGGCTGCCTTGTTCCTGTTTTTCTCCAGCGTTTTTTCTCTGGGGAAAGGGCATCACGACGGCACCACTCCAGAGGCCGTGGACATTGGTTCCCGCCTGGAACTCTTCGTGGACGAATACCTCGTCGACAGCATGAGCGGTGTGTCCTTGCAGCTGCATCGACCCCAGCTCTCCGAGCCTGTGTTGAAATTCGACGCGGACTGGGAGGGCCCAGGGAATCATTACATCACCGTGTTCAAGGACGAGGATATCTACCGGTTGTATTACCGCTGTGTCGGTGGTGGGGATGTTCCCGCCAGCGGCGAAGGGTGGTTGATGAACACCTGTTACGCGGAAAGCAGGGACGGCATCAACTGGATTCGCCCCAAACTGGGACTGGTCGAGTACAACGGCAGTAAGGAAAACAACATCATCCTTACCGGCGAAGAGGGCGACTGGGGGAATCCTGTCTGCAACTTCTACGCCTTTCGCGATACCAACCCCGCTGCACTAGCTTCGGAGCGCTACAAAGGCGTGGGTGGCATCAATCGGGGGCTCTACGCCCTGGTTTCAGCCGACGGAGTGCACTGGAAACCAAAGGCTGAGAAGCCAATGATCCTGCACAGCATCACCCATAAGCCCATGATCAATGGCTTCGACAGCCACAACGTCATCTTCTGGGACCCCCTCCTGAAACAGTACGTTGCCTACATCCGGGACATGTATCTGGCTCCCGGTGGAGAAAGGGTCCGCAGCGTCCGTCGGTCGACTTCGACCGACTTCGCCAACTGGTCCTATCCCGAGTGGATCGATATGGGAGACGCCCCTCCCAATCAGCTCTACACCTTCTCTGCCATCCCCTACTTCAGGGCACCCCACCTCTACCTGGCCTTTCCCAAGCGCTTCATGCCTTTTCGACACTCGGAACTGCCGAGCGTCTACGATCGGCTCCGTGGAAAAGGGCTGTCAGACTCGGTGTTCATGGTGAGCAGAGACGGCCTGCACTGGAAACGCTTTCTGGAGGCCTTCGTTCGACCAGGTCCGGATCCTCTCAACTGGACCGACCGCAACAACTATGTCGCGAGGGGACTCGTAGCGGCTGGACCCAACGAAATAGCGGTCTATGTGCTGCGGCACTTTCGCCTTCCGTCACTCCATTTACGAAGGGGTATTCTAAGAACCGATGGCTTTGTATCGGTCAACGCTCCCTACCAGGGCGGCGAGATTCTAACCAAGCCGCTGCTGTTCAAGGGAAGCCGGCTGATTGTCAACTATTCAACCTCGGCAGCCGGCGGCCTCCGGGTCGAGATTCTGGACGCCGAGGGAAAACCCCTCAGTGGCCATAGCCTGGCCAACTCGGTGGAGCTCTACGGCGACAAGATCGATCAAGTTGTCTCCTGGGACAAGGGCCCAGAGGTAGGAAAGCTGGCAGGCCAACCGATTCGACTACGCTTCCTGATAAAGGACGCCGATCTTTACTCTTTTCGCTTCCAGTAGGCGAAAAACGACAGTTTTTCAGCGCCGACAGCCTAGGACCTGATCAAGGGGGAACTCAAACCATGAGAACCGTTCAAGAGTTATTCGACCTCAGTGGCCAAGCAGCTTTGGTAACCGGAGGTGCAGGTCTTCTGGGAACTGCTATTTCCGAGTCGCTGGCCGAGGCTGGTGCTCGAGTAGCGATTGCCTCACGAAACCTGGATCACTGTCAGGAGACAGCCCGAAAACTCGGCCCCGACCATCTGGGCCTGCAGTTGGACATCGGCAGCGAAGCCAGTAATCGTGACGTAGTTGACGAGGTGGCTGAGCGCTTTGGCCGTCTCGATATCCTTGTCAACTGCGCCTATACGGGGCCTCGGCCCGAGATCGACGTGGCCACAGCCGACGAATTCGACGAAGCGCTCCACTTGAGCATCACCGCCTACTTCGTGGCCTCACAGCAAGCGGCGCGGCACATGCGGGCCCGGGGCAAGGGCTCTATCATCCAGATCACCAGCATGTATGGCGTCGTCGGAAGTTACCCCGAGGTCTACGTCGGAACCGGCGGAGGCTCTCCCCCGACCTACCATGCAGGCAAGGGAGGACTGGTCCATCTGACACGCTACATGGCCGTCTATTGGGCAAAAGACGGCATCCGAGTCAATGCCATCAGTCCTGGCCCCTTCCCCACACCGGAGGGGTTGCGAGACGAAGGCGAATTCTACCAAAGATTGGCCAACAAGGTACCTCTGCAGCGAGTGGGAGAGCCCTGGGAATTGAAGGGTGCGACGGTCTTTCTAGCGTCCGACGCATCCTCTTATGTCACGGGTCAGAACCTGATGGTCGAGGGAGGCTGGACGATCTGGTGAGTCAGGGGCTTGAGTGCCAGATGAGTTCCACATCCGGCCGCGGTGGATCATTCAGATTGAAACTTCTCCAGGAACAAAGGGAATGTGTCTTCCCTTCGAAATTCGCTTGTTCGATATTCAGCGGTTTGGCATTCTTTGGACCACGCCGAGCTGGGGGCGGCCACGTAGATGTGGGGAGCAAGGAAATAAGGATGGGTTTGACTGGTGTAGAAATGCTCTCCTGAGACGTTGGGCTCCAGGGCGACGGGATTGGCCCAGTTCAAGTAATCCTTCGAAGTGGTCCGGTTGATGGATCGGAGACGGCCGTGGGGTGTCTTCCAGGCCCGGTACTAGCGACGACAGAGACGGCCGTCCTTGATCACCGTGTTGTAGGCGCCCCGGAAGGAGCCGGGGGCCCGGGGAGTGAGCTGGGGGAGTGGAGTTTCAGGGTGACACCTTCCAGGCGGTCGATGAGGTGAGGATCCACGAAGAGCTCGCGCCGGGATCCGATGTCAATAACACCCGAACACCCGCCTGGGCCTCAGGGAGGCCGGTCAGCATCAGGCAGATGGCTGTTGTGAAGAGAAATCAAGCCATGAACATATTTCGAGTCTCCCAACGCTGCTAAGCCAGCTGTTGGAGGAACATCCTTGCACCAGCGGAGGTGACTCTAGGTAAGCCAACTCGCACCTGCATCAGTGTCCCTCCCCCTTCGGATCTCCCTCAGGAAGCAGGCCGGGCGTGATTGCCCAGCAGAGTTTTGGCATCATGGGGTCATGGAAGACCGAAGACGATTCCTCAAGAAAACAGCCGTCGCTGCCACTGCCACGACGCTCCTCCCAGGGTTATCGGGAAGTGGCTGCAGCAAGGCCCAGATACCCTTAGACGAGCCACCCAAAAGACGTCGTATCATCTGGAACAACGACGCCGACGACCTGGCCGGCGTTGCCCAGGGTATGGGCCGCTCGGGGTGGCCCTCCAAATACGACTCCGTCCAGCAGTACCTGTCGATGCGCATGGAGCCCCTTAGAGGCAGTCACGTGAACGGCCTGGCCCACTGCGGATTCACGACTATCCCCCACTGGGATCTCCCGAAGGAGAACATCGAGGTGCTTGGACCGGACCCGGTCCAGCACGCGGTGCGATTTGCCCATGACAACCGGATGGAGTTCTTCTTCTCCCTGCGCATGAACGACATCCACTGCGCCGTCTATCAGGGAGTGCAGTACTGGTCGCCCTTCAAGCTGGAAAACCCACAGCTGCTTCAGTCGAGGATCGATCCAGACCGATTTCAGGAGACCTTCCTACCTTGGATCAAGGGCGAGAGCACGGACCATCCCCACACAGCTCTGCTGGAGTACTGGGGCAATGGCGGAGAGCGCACCATCGACAAGTTCCGAAACAGCTCCATGGGGCCGATCTCCTTCTCTTGGCCTGCTTTCGACTATGCCCATCCCGAAGTGAGGCAGCGGCTTCTGGGAGTCGTCGAAGAGGCGACTCGCCGCTACGACCTGGAAGGGATCGAACTGGACTGGTGCCGTCACCCTCTGATCTTCAAGTATGGACAGGAGCGCCGACACGTGCCGGTCATGACCGATTTCATGCATCAGGTCCATCAGGTTCTCGAAAAGCGTGGAAAGGAGCGGGGACGGCCCATTCACCTGTCCATGCGAGTGCCGGACTCCCCGTCACTGGCCCTTGGGGTTGGCCTCGATGTCGAAGAGTGGGTTGCCCGCGGCTGGGTTGATTTCCTGATCGCAGGCTTCGGCTCACTGCCGTATTCCTTCCCGGTGGAAGAGTGGATCCGGCTGGGACATGATCACGGGATTCCGGTCTACGGCGGTCTCAGCTGGAAACATGTCTTTAACCACGTCGAGGCGATCCGGGGAGCCGCATACCGCCTCTGGGACGAGGGCGTCGACGGTCTGCACACCTTCAACTTCCTCGACCCGGCCCGATTTCAGTCCCTCTCCGAGATCGGGGATCCCGACGCATTGGCCGAAATGGACAAGATGTACCAGATCGATCTGGATCGTAAGCGGGTAGGGTACATGAACGAAACGCTTTGGCCGGGGCAGCTACCGCTGTCTTTCACCACCCAGTCCGGCTCGGCTCAGCACGACCTCGGTATGAAGATTGCCGATCGCCCTGAAAAAGCCTCCTGGATCACGGTCCAGACGCGCTGGGACCTGGCAAGCGGATCAGACCGGATCTCCTGGCGACTCAATGGTCAGAAACAGCCCCACCCCCGGGCCGCGACCGGGGATCGGGCTGGATGGTTGGAGTGGGAAACTCAGGACCTGAAGAAAGGAAAAAAGACCTTCCAAGTCACAGTCCAGCCGCCCGAATCCGGGGACGCATCTAAACCAGTCTCCCGGGAGGAGCTGAGGGTCTGGGTCCGCTATGGATGAGGTCCTAAGCCCAATTAGCTGTTTTGGCCCTGCGGCGAGGAAGTGAGGAAGGGAGGAATAGAAGAGGATTCCTTAGTACACTGAAACGTAAATACTGCAACGTATGCAGATGGGGCTTGTGAGGCGAGATCAAGGCAGGAGAAGGAAGACGATGCCTTTCCATCTTCGACGACGACCAACGCAGAGATCGTCCACAACCCCCATCTGCCCTCCGGGTGGCGACGTGACACGCCGATTTCTTTGTCGATGCACAGACCGACGAAAACTTCGTCTTCGTCAAGATCTACACAACCAGGGAATCACTGGTTTGGGAGAGGGCACTCTAAGCGGTAAGGCGCGGACGGTAGAGCAGACAATCCTGGAGCACAGACGCTACCTGCTGGGACGGGATCCCACCGAGATTGAGCGGTACTGGCAGGGCTGGATGGGCAGGATACTGCCGTTCTTCCCTGGGCTCTGGTGGAGTTCGAGGATTGGAAACTGGCCACTTTGGACATGGAAATGAACTGGGAGAAGCTCGTTGCTGAGTGAACAGAATCTGTCTGTCCTTTCAAGACCCTGACCCCATTGATCCTTCCAGTCCAACGAGATAACCCGGCTCTCAGCAAGACTCCCCGGCGGCGGCATCGGCGAACCCACCCGAGACCACAGAGGCCCTGGACATCGGCTCACGCCTGGAACTGTTCGTGGACGATTACCTGATCGAGTCCATGGAGGGGGCGAGGCTGAAGCTGCACGAGCCCGTCTCTGCTGGAAAGGTCTTGGTCTTCGATAAGCCTTGGGAAGGTGTAACCAGCGACTACATCTCGGTCTTCAAGGACGATGACCGATACCGGATGTACTACCGGGGAAGCAGTCATGCGGGCTACACGGTCGAATCCTTGCTCGAGCCAGGAGAGTGGGTGATCCCGGAGCATGACCAGCTTGTCTGTTACGCCGAGAGTCAGGACGGCATCCACTGGAAGCGGCCTCCACTGGGTTTGTTCGACTTCGGTGGCTCCAAGGAGAACAACATCGTCTGGACCGGGCACGACAGGAAGGGCAGTCACTGCTTCATGGCGTTCAGGGACGATAATCCCAACATCCCGGAAGATCAACGCTACAAAGACCTGGCCAGCGGTCGATCACCAGGCTGGAAACACGTGTTGGGCCTGGTCTCTCCGGACGGAATCCGTTGGAGGACCATTCAAGACGATCCCATCATCTCCCAGGAGGATATGGACTGGGGCGCAGACCTGGCCTTTTGGGACACCGAACAAGAGCCGTATGTAGCCTATCTTCGGGATTGGCGACCCGCCCTAAAGGATCCCCCCAAAGGGATGCGAACGATGGGCTTTCCCCGCATTCGTGCGGTGGTGCGCACCGCGTCAGCGGACTTTCATAGCTGGAGCCCTCTGGAGTTCATGGACCTGGGAGGCGCTCCGGTCGAGCACTTCTACAGCAACGGCATCACCCCCTACTTTCGTGCACCTCATATCTATCTGGCCTTCCCGCGACGCTGCGTGCCCTGGCGAACTCTGGAGGTCTTCAAAGGCAACCCGGGTCCGGGTGCCTCTGATGTGGTGTTCCCTTCCGGCCGGGACGGACTGCACTGGGAGCGGAGCTCCGTGGAAGCCTTCATTCGGCCTGGAAGGAACATCCGAAGCTGGATCCACCGAGCGAACACGCCCGCCTCGGGTGTGGTCCCCACGGGTGAGGACGAGGTCTCGCTCTACCTGCAGCGTCACTACACATTCCCCAGTTCCCACTTTGAGCGGATGGCCCTCCGCACCGAGGGCTTTGTCTCATTGCATGCAGGCTATGTAGGCGGCGAGCTTGTCACAAGACTGATTTCGATAACGTAAAAGTGACCTGTTTTGGGGGCGAATGATCGAGCGAAAGTGACCCACCCCAATCAGACCTCTGTTTTAGTCTGTTGTGGTTGGTAAACGACAGACAAAACAGAGGTTGGAGGTGATTGGGATGGATCAGTTTGAGCTTATCAGAACGGCGTCACGTATGTATGGAAAGAGCGTCCGGAAGATTCGACGAGAGACGGGACACCATCGAGCGACGATTCGCAAAGCACTGGCCGGGACCGAACCCAAGTATCGTCGGCAGAAAGAGCCGAGGGCACCGGTGATGGATTCCGTCGCGAAG
>CAUZIZ010000124.1:0-16813 GCA_963579905.1 Acidobacteria bacterium UBA6911
GGCGACCTGCCTCTTCGCCGGAGTTCTGATCGCACAGAAATCTAACTCCCCTGACAAGAGGCTGATGCGGCTTCCCACGACCGAGGAAGTTACGGTCACTGCAAGTCGCTACGAAGAGAAGACTGCCGGGGTTGCGGCCAATGTTACCGTGATCACCGAAGAGGATATCGCCAACTCTACGGCCACGGATATCCCCGACTTGCTCCGCAGTCAGGTCAATATCCAGGTGACGGATCTCGCTGGAAACAAACGCTTCTACAACGTCGATCTTCGAGGCTTCGGGGAGACGGCTGCTGCCAATACACTGGTCCTGGTGGACGGTCGGCGAGTCAACCAACCCAGCTTGAACGGCGTTGACTGGATGCAAATACCCCTGGAGAGGGTCAAACGCATCGAAATTGTGCGAGGGGGTCGGGGAAGCGTCCTCTATGGCGACAATGCCGGAGCGGGCGTCATCAACATCATTACCGCGCAGAGCGACTCGCCGAGTGCAGACGTGGAACTCTCCGGAGGAAGCTACAAGACCTTCCGCTCGAGTGCTCAGGTTGGAGGGTCGGGACCGACTGTTCGCTATGCCGCTTCGGGAGGCTATTTCCGCGGTGACGGATACCGACATAACAGCCAATCCGAGGGCGGGGACTTCGGAGGCAGTCTGGGCCTGCGCCTGGGCGACCTTGGAAATCTTGAATTCAGCGGCGGTGTCCACACGGACAAGACAGGACAGCCCGGGGCAATTCTCAAGAGTGAGTTCGCATCGGGAGCCTCCCGGGAAGACTCCCTCCACCTGGACGACTTCGTCAACACCGATGACTACTACGTTCTGGTAAGGCCGGAGCTCAGGCTTCTGGACCAGAGCGCTCTCCAGTTGGACTTCTCGGCTAGGAGGCGCGATTCGACCTTCTTCAGCAGCTTCATCGGTGGCACCTTCGAGGGAAAGACAGAGACGGATTTTTACACGGTCTCCCCTAGGCTCCTTCTCCAGGAGAGGATTGCCGGGCTTACGAACAGTCTGAGCGTCGGCTACGATTTCGTAGATGCTACCGAGGACATCTTCAACACGACCGTGTTTTCCGGCTTCGGATCTCCGAGTCTCTTCACCCTGAAAAAGAGAAACCACGGCCTCTATTTATATGATGAAGTCTCTCCGGTGGAAAGCCTGGCCTTGTCTGCAGGCTACCGCTACGATCGAGCTACTTTCCGATTCGCTCCCAGCACTCCGGATCAGATCAGCCATCATGAGCACCTCTACACCGCCGGCCTCAACTACCGATTCCACCGAGAAACCTTCCTCTACTGCGGCTATTCCAAAAGTTTCCGCTATCCGGTTCTAGACGAAATGTTCAACTTCTTCGGCAATACGGTCGACACAAATCTGAGTCCGCAGACGAGTGATGATCTTGAAGTCGGTCTGAGACACTATTTCACGAAGAGTTTCTTCGGAAATCTAAATTTTTTCCACGTCGACATGCATAATGAAATCTTCTTCAATCCGATCGGTGGAGCCTTCGGTTTCGGCTCCAATGAGAACTTCGAGGGCAAAACCCGAAAAAGGGGCCTGGAACTGTCCCTAGGCGCTTACGTCCACAGTACCACGCTTCGCGGTAGCTACAGCTTCACGGATGCAGACGTAAGGGACGGCCAGTATCAGGGCAGCAGCGTTCCTGGCGTATCGAGACACAAGATGACGATCGAGTCACAAGTCCAGCTCACACCCAAGTTCACCGCGGGCTTGAGCGGCATCTACGTGGGCAAGAAGTACTTCCAAAGTGACTGGAGAAATGTCTTCGGAGAACAGGATGCCTACTTCCTGCTCAATGCGCGACTCAGCTACCCCCTACGTCGAACTATTCTGTTCCTGGACCTGAACAACATCCTGAATCAAGAATACTCCGAGTACGGAGTCCTAGGGGGTTTTCCGGCCGAAAGAGCTTTCTACCCATCGTCGAAGTTTAATGCCAGGGTCGGTGTTCGGTTTTCGATTCGGTAACGAACGGCAAGAAGTCGCACGTCGGAACGTCTGAACGTCGCACGTCCCATGTCATGGCTCACCGGTGGTGGGTTTTTGAACTTTAAGGTTTCCGCAGCTCTTAGTTCCAAAGCTGTCTGCTGCCGGCTAAAGGACGTGCGACGTTCCGACGTGCGACCTTTCCGACGTTCAGACGTTTCGACGTTCCTATTGACATGGCGAGGGTAGCGTTCCAGACTCGTTTCGTTAATGGCGGGGAATGACCACATCGTCGTCAAACGGACGCTTCTTTCTGAGAAGGCTCGGGACAATAGCGGCGCGATCGCTCTTCTAAGTGCCATGATCGTTACGGCGGTGGCTTTGCTCTGCTGGAGGGAATACCCAGAGCTCTTTTCTAAACTGGCGGCTATTCCAGAACGGGTGAACGAGCATCAAGAGTATTGGCGGCTGGTGACCGCCATGGGGGTCCACTGGGACTGGAGGCATCTGGTTTCGAATGCAGCCTTCCTGGCTCTGTTCAGCTACCTGCTCTATGGGTATTTTGGATTCTGGGTCTACCCTTTCGGCGTGGTCGTCCTGGGAGCGCTCACCAACTACCTGGCCTTACTGACTTACCCACCCGAAGTCAGGCTATTAGGTGCCTCCGGCGTCACCTATCTCATGGCGGGCTTCTGGTTGACGATATACATCCTCATCGAGCGAAGCCGGTCTCTCCGACAGCGATTGCTGCGCAGCTTCGGCTTTGGCCTGATCCTCCTCATACCCACAACCCTGCAACAGAATGTCAGCTATCGCACACATGCCATTGGCTTTGGACTTGGCGCGATCATGGCGCTGCTCTACTTCCAGAGGAAGAAGAAGGTGATTCGTACGGCGGAGGTAGTTGAGTGGGAGGAAGATCCAGAAGAAAAAGGATCCTACGTGATGTAACTTCTCTTAACCGCCGCACGTCAGGTGAAGAGGTCGCAAGTCCCAGGTCAGGGGTCACCGGTGGTGAATCTTCAAAGTTTGAGGTTTCCGCAGATATACGTTTCGAAGCTAGCTGCTGCCGGTCAAAGGACGTCCGACGTTTAGACGTGCGACCTCTTTAACTGACGTTCCGACGTAATTGGTGTTTCGAGTTCGAGCCAGTCCATCGGTGCCCACCATTCCTTGCCCTGAGCGGTCCTGACTGCGATTCGGGGTGAGGGTCGTCTGAGTGGCCGAACCAGCGTTACGATCTCTCCTCGTTTCAACCTATCGTCGAATCGGTAGGTTACACGCAGCTGGCTTCCGGTGGGAGCCAAACGAAGCCGCTCGTGATGAAGCTTCCGAATCCAGAGGGCCGGACTGAACGGCCGATGCTTGGGACGCGGGATCCGCCTGCCTTCAACTGCGAAATTAAGAGACTGGACTCGCTTCAAGGCCCACCGGTTCGCTCCTGCCTCGCCCTCTCGCGGATGAAGCCCCAGATGGTAGCGCCGATAGTGGTGCAGCTCATGCGCAAAGAGGTCGGCCAGGTGATCGCGAAAGGACTGGTAGGTATGCTCGAATCCACTCCTGTCACGCGCCCGCATCGGGTAGGTCAACCGAGCACCGATCAGGACACGAATCAGGCGATAGCGTTCGGGGAGATCTGTAGGTGTCTCGAATCGAGTGCTGATAATCCAGTGGCCCCTTCGGGCACGAAAACTGTCGGGGTTCTGCCACAAGCGATAGTAGACGCCTCGCCAGCTCTTATTTCGCCGGAGCAAATAGACGCAAATAACCAGTTCCTCGGTTGGAGTTCCCCGAGCGACTGCGCTCAATACCTCCGGGACTTCCTGCTCGCTTGACTCCAGTGTTCTGAGCGCCCCAGGCTCAGCAAATAGATAGACCTTCATGGATACTCTGGAGTCGAACCAGCCTTCGTCGTGGCCATGGCTTCCAAGCCGCCGTACGAGCCAAAGGCTGGTAGAATAAGAACTTCAGCCTGGAGAACGAAGCCACGTCAGCTACCTGAGCTCTCGCATCAGTTTGTTGCACGCCACAATTGTAGCGGGATCATCCGGCGTCAGTGGATCCAGCCCTGAGGCGTACTCAAGCTGCTTGAGAGCCTCTCCCTTTTTGCCCACCTTGCAGAGGGCCAGGGCCAGTTCGTAGTGATAGAGAATGAAGTTGGGCCGGAGTTGAATAGCCTTCTGGTAGGCGGAGGCCGCCTTCTCAAAGCTGACGCCTTGAGGCAGCCCTCCGAACAGCAGCCTCGCCGCTGCGCGTTCCAGAAAATTGGCATCCGCTATCTTGTAATACCAGTTGGCCAAGACGTACCATGCCCGATGGTGGCTGGGATCCTTCTCCAGCGTGATTCCAATCCTGTCCCTGATCTTTCTCGCCAATTGCGCCTTCTCTCGTACACCCGAGATCATTGCGATTCCACCACAGGACCAGGCCATGACAAAATTGGACTCAGGGTCATCGGGTCGCTGCTTGAGGGCCCTCTCGGCCAGCTCCAGTGCCTGCTGATAGTGCTGCTCGCGGGCTGACTTTCTCAGCCTCTTGCCCACTTGGCCATGTAGATAACTGGCGGCGCACAAAGCATCGAATTGATCAGGTTCAGCCTGAAGCACTTTGTGGTAGAGCGCCAGCGCTTCTGAATCTCGATGCTGTACCTCACACTCCCGAGCCGATTCCAACAATTCGAGAGGGCTAGGATTGGATGGAGTTGCTTGACTGAGGGCAGAAGGATTCCACTGCGAACAAAGGACGAGAGCCAAACCGAAGGTATAGGCCTTGCAATTCATCTTCGTGCCAATCAAACAACACGCGGGCGTCGATTATAGGAAAACGATCTTAAACCAATCATGGTCCCCCGGCTAGGGGGTTGAAATCTCCAAGGGGCGTGAAATAAGCTGCGCAGGTCGAGGAACAAGAGGTTGCAGGTCGTAGGTCATAGGAAGGATGGTAATACCTCAAAATCGTGAGTGACTGGATTCAATATCCCCTCCTCGTCGTCGTCGGCATTATCGCCGGTGTCCTCAACGTCATTGCGGGCGGTGGATCGTTCCTGACACTTCCCATCCTCATCTTCATGGGACTCCCCGCGACGGTAGCCAACGGAACCAACCGCGTCGGAATCTTACTCCAAAACATGGGGGCTGTCTGGGGATTTCACCGTCATCGAGTCCTGGACTGGCGCTGTATCTTGTGGGCAGCACTGCCTGCCACCCTGGGGTCGATCCTCGGGACATGGGCGGCCTTGGAGGTGGGGGATCTCACCTTCAAGAAGATCCTGGCCTTTCTGATGATCGGCGTCAGCCTTTGGACTCTATGGGATCCCCTGAGTCGACGAGACAAAGGCACCGGAGATTCACAAACGGTCCATATCGGTGGCCTCGCCTTCGGTTTCTTTCTCGTCGGCGTCTATGGCGGCTTTGTGCAAGCCGGCGTCGGCTTTCTGGTCTTGGCAGCTACCAGCATGGCAGGTCTGGATCTGGTTCGCGGAAACGCCGTCAAAGTACTGAGCATCCTCGCCTTCACCGTTGTCTCTCTGGCTCTATTCGCCTCCCAGGGAAAAGTTGAATGGATCACCGGCCTGGTGCTAGCTGCAGGCACATTTACCGGAGGTCTGATTGGGGTCCGCCTGACCGTCTTGAAGGGTCATGGCTGGATCAAGCAGTTTGTAACGGCCGCCATCATCATTCTGGCTCTCAAGCTTCTACTAACCGGATAGCCTTCGTTGAACCGGGCAGCCTTCCTTCTCCGCCTGGCACAATCCGCATAAAGGTTTACAAAATCGAATCTTGGCATTATCCTTTGCAAATCGCCCGGCTGGGCTTGGTCCTTGGTGAAGTAGTTCGAAGCTGACGAGACACGAGGAGTTTTCAATGAGCAAGATTTTTGTCGGAAACCTCAACTTCAACCTTGAAGAAAGTGTTCTAGAAACTTTTATCAAAGAGGCAGGCGTAGCGGTCCAGAACGTCAACATAATCAGAGACGCATATTCCGGGAGATCTCGAGGATTCGGCTTCGTGGAACTGGAAGAGACTCAAGACGTGGATGAAGCCATATCGACCCTGAACGGTAAGGACCTCGACGGCCGCGCGCTACGCGTCGACCGAGCCCACGAGCGAGATTCAGGCTCCCGCGGCGGCGGCTTCAAGTCGCGGGACTGGTAATTCCTTACGTAGCATCTGAAATCGCCTGGGCTTCGCGAATGCGAGGTTTGCGTTGGTCTGTGCCTCGAACTCAAGGGTCGCACGTCGGAACGTCTGCACGTCTTAGGTCAGCGGTCACCGGTGGTGAATCTTCAAAGTTTGAGGTTTCCGCAGATATACGTTGCGAAGCTAGCTGCTGCCGGTCAAAGGACGTACGACGTTCCGACGTGCGACCTTTAATATCCACCTCAATGTCTCCTTCTAAAAAATGAGAGTCGGCCTCGTTTCTTTCATCCACGAATCGAATACATTCAACCCGGTTTTTACTACGCGGGAGATGTTCGACGATAACGTTGTGTTTGGTGACGAGATCATCCATCGATGGGGTGAGGCTCACCATGAGGTGGGCGGGATGATCGAGGAGGTGGCTCGTGTTGGAGTGGAGTTGGTGCCACTTGTGGCCGCCTGGGTTATGCCGGCAGGGCCACTGCTTGAAGGGGTATATGAGGAGATTCTGGAGGAGATTCTGACGCGGGTCTCCGGCGAGTCTCTGGATGGACTTTTGCTATCTCTTCATGGAGCCATGGTTAGCAGCCACATCCGGGATGCCGATGGGAACACCGCAGAAAACATTCGGCAGTTGGTAGGTTCTTCGCTTCCGGTCGTGCTGACGCTTGACCTGCACGGCAATGTCTCGCCTCGCTTGATCGAGAACGTCACGGCCACAACCATCTATCGGACCTATCCCCACTTGGATCAGAGAGAGAGAGGGCGGGAGGCAGCTCGAATCCTGAATCAGATTCTGGACGGGGAAACTCATCCGGTTCAAAGCCTGGTGAAGCCTCCCTTGGCAATCACGATTTTGGCTCAGGAAACCATCAAGGAGCCCATGGCGGGGCTCTATCGAGCACTCGAGGAGACCATCCAGCGACCGGGGATCATTTCCGCCAGTATAGCTCCAGGCTTCGCCTATGCCGACGTCGAGGAGATGGGGACCTCGTTTCTGGTAGTTTCAGATGGCGACCAGCAAAAAGCTAGAAAGGAAGCCGTCAAGCTAGCGGAACGAGCCTGGAGCCAGAGGGATCGACTCAACCTCACGGGCACGCCGGTGGAAGAAGCGGTGGAGCAGGTAGCCCAATCTGAGCGGACACCCGTCACGCTGTTAGACGCTGGAGACAACGTAGGGGGCGGAAGTCCGGGCGATGGAACCGTGATTTTCAAAGCCCTGGCAGAGGCAGGTGTCGAGGATGGTCTGCTGGTCCTCTTCGATCCAGCAGCCGTCCGGGCCTGCGCGGATGCCGGAGTGGGCGAGACCGTCGCACTCGAGGTCGGCGGCAAGAGCGACCGTCTACACGGGGATCCGATTCCAATCGAGGGTCGGGTGCGGTGTCTTCATGATGGGATGTTTGTCGAGGAGCAGCCCCGACACGGAGGGAGCCGTATCAACCAGCAGGGCCTCACCGCCGTAGTGGAGACCCGGGAGCGCCACACGGTGGTCCTGACCTCACTCCGCATGGCCCCCTTCAGCCTGGAACAGATTTTGAGCCTTGGGGTGAAACCACGACAGAAGCGGGTCCTGATTGCAAAGGGAGCGATCGCTCCACGGGCTGCCTACGAATCCGTATCGGCGAGTATGCTGGAAGTCGACTCTCCTGGAATCACGGCGGCCAATCCCTCGCGCTTCACCTATCGTCACCGCAGCCAACCGATGTTTCCCTTCGAACCTGAAACTCACTGGGATTCGTCCGCGTAGTGCTATTTTCGTGCGTGGCGGTGGTCTCCAGGACGCCGTATGTATTTGGCGCCTTCCCCTGCCCTCCCCCTGAAACTTGCCTTTGCCTTCCATCTCGCCTCTTCTCTATCCATTCGCAGCCTCCAGGCTCTGGGTGCGACCCGAAGTGAGGACTGTTCTTGGACCAGGCGAAGGTGGGCGGCAAAGGTACGGGGAAGGCAAAGGCACAGGCAAAGTCAAGTTTGAAGGCAGGACAAGGGCGAGAAGAAGACGCTAGACATGTACGAGCCGCTGGGCTCGACGGGAATACTTCGGCCTGGAGCCCAAAGCTACGTAAGAGGCAGCTCTAACTTGGGAACTTTTGTGCGGCGGCGTGCGTACTGGACCAGTATGCAATGGGACAGCGAGGACCGGTTTAGGTAGAATTGGAAAATCGAAGTGAACCCGCGGGTGCGATCTGTTCCGTCACCTGCTGGTTTCTCGCCAATCGCGAACTGTATAGGAACGGTCCTGTTATGAATATCCGAGTCAAAGTATATGGATTCATCGGTCTCCTGGTCCTAGCCCTGGGTGGGTGGTATCTGGCCACGAATTACTACCCCGGTGAAGACGTCTCCAAGGCGGACTCTGAGGCTGATAGCAGCAGCACCGATGCTGAAGAGGCAGCTGTTCCAGTCCAGTTGGAGGTCACGCGACAGGGACCGATTTCATCCTTCCTGACTTCGACCTCGAATCTGCGGCCTCTTCGCGATGTTGTGCTGACTACTCAAGTGACTGGCGTGGTCAAGGAGGTTCTGGTCGAGGAGGGGGATCGGGTGGAAAACGGTAGACTCCTGTGTCTGCTCGATGACACCGAACTGTTGATTCGCCTCAAGCTGACCGAGCAGAAGTTAGCACAGGCCAAGCTTCAGCTCGAAAAGTCCCACATCAGAGAGCGAAAGGCGCAAATCCAGATCGCTAATACCAAAGTTGAACTGGCGCGTAAGGAAGACGCCTATGCCGAGAAGCTGGTAAGCGATGAGGAGGTGGCAACCCTTCGCTACCGGGTCCAGGAACTGGAGCAGGATGAGCAAGTTGCGGCATCGGAAGTTCGGGAGTCCGGACACCGAGTTGAAGAACTGAAGGCAGAGGGGGAACAGGTCGAGCTTGAAGTCTCGCGCACTCGAATATCGGCCCCTTTCGGAGGATACATTACCCACCGCACCGTTGAAATTGGCCAAACCGTCCGCAGCCTCGATGCCCTCTTCCGTCTTGGCGCCTTTTCTCCTCTCTTCGCTGACGTTCATCTTTCAGAGCGAGAAGCTTCCCGGATCAACCCTGGTCAGACCGCAATGGTCAGCCTCAGCTCAGCCGGAACCGACCGGATCCAGGGTCAAGTCGTCCGAATCAGTCCCATTGTCGATGAGGCGACCGGAACGGTGAAAGTCACGGTCAACCTGTCTCCTTCGGGCAAGTCCTTCAAGCCTGGGGCTTTCGTCCGGGTCGACATCGAGACCGATACTCGAGTCGAAGCCCTACTTATTCCCAAACGCGCCCTCCTGGAAGAGGACGGCCAGGACTTCGTCTTCGTGGTCGAGGGAACAACGGCGCATCGCCGAAAAATCACGCTAGGTTATCGTGACGACGAGGACGTTGAGGTGCGGCAAGGAGTCTCCCCCGGGGAACGCGTGGTCGTCGCAGGCCAGGGGAACCTGATCCAAGGGGCGAAGGTGCGGATCGTCGGAAGCGAACCGGGGGTCTAGCAAATCCCAAGACACACTTGGGATCTCTTTTTGGCTCAATGAAATTTACCCAGACCGCCATCCGGCGTCCCGTAACTGTGTCGATGTTCGTGGTCGCGATCACCCTCTTCGGCCTGGTATCGCTCGACCGCCTGGCGCTGAACCTACTGCCCGATATCTCCTATCCTTCGCTCACAATCCAGACTGAGTTCGAGGACGCGGCTCCCGAAGAGATCGAGTCTTTGGTTACCCGGCTCATCGAGGAAACCGTAGGGGTCGTGCCGGGACTGAGAAGGCTGAGTTCCGTTTCTCGTTCGGGTCAGTCAGAGGTCGTACTCGAATTTGCCTGGGATACCGATATGGACCTGGCAAGTATGGACGTCCGGGAGAAACTTGACCTGGTACGACTCCCTCGCGATGTCGAGAAGCCGGTCATCCTACGCTTCGATCCCTCCTACGACCCGATTATGCGCCTTCAGCTCTTCGGAGATCTAAGTCTCGGTCGCCTGCGTGATATAGCCGAACGGCAGGTCAAGAAAAGCCTCGAGTCGACTGCAGGCGTAGCGGCCGTCAAAGTCGTGGGTGGAAAAGAAGAGCAGATTCGCATCGAGATCGACGAAAAGCGCCTGGCGGAACTGGGAATACCTATCACCAATGTGGCCAACGTCGTCGAACAGGCCAATCTGAACCAGGCAAGCGGCAGCCTCTACGATCTGGATTCCAACTATCTGGTCCGAGTGCTGAATGAATTCAAATCCGTGGATGAGATCAAGAACCTCATCGTCCGTGACGAGGAAGGGCGTCAGGTGGTGCTGGGAGAAGTAGCCAGGGTTTGGAGAGGGAGCAAAGAACGCGAGGTCATTGCCCGTTTCAATGGCAAGGAGTGTGTCGAGCTGGGCATCTACAAAGAAGGAGATGCCAATACCGTCACCGTTTCCAACGCGATCCGTGTGCGGTTGAAAAACTTGACGGGAGACAAGACGTTTCCTAATGGAATCGAGCATAGCATCGTCTTTGACCAGGCCGAATTCATCGACCAGTCTGTCAACAACGTACTCGTAGCAGCAGTGCTGGGAGGATTGCTGTCGACGCTGATCCTGTTTCTGTTCCTGCGGGATCTACGCAGCACCCTGATCATCGGTTTCTCCATCCCGATCTCAATAATGGCGACCTTTACCCTGATGTATCAGACCGGAATCACCCTGAATATCATGTCCCTCGGGGGCATCGCCCTGGGAGTGGGCATGCTCGTGGACAACTCGATCGTCGTGCTCGAGTCGGTTCATCGCCACCGGGGAAAAGGCACTCCCGCCGACGCTGTCTTTAGAGGCACGGTCGAAGTAGGTCGGGCCGTCACCGCATCGACCCTCACCACGGTGGCGGTCTTCGTCCCTCTGGTCTTCGTTGAGGGCATTGCGGGACAGCTGTTCAAGGATCAGGCTCTGACGATTACCTACTCGCTGCTGGCATCCCTAGCCGTCGCACTGACGTTTATCCCCATGGTCCTGGCCTTCAGGGTTAGCCATTCCAGAATCGCTGCTTCAGACAAGCCGACGGGAGAAACAGCTCAGCGGAGAGGGCCTCTTCCGGGTAGCCTGACGGGCAGAGCAGTCAGCATTGGCCGGAACCTTTTCCGGTTCATCGCTGTCGACCTGATCACGGTCACCCTCACCGATTTGCGCAGCTTGCTGGGGCTGCTGGGACGCTTTCTCCTTCACCTAGTGTCGCCGATCCTGAACCTGTTCGACAGGGCATTCGGCGGATTGCAGTCGACTTACCCCAAACTGCTTCACTGGTCTCTCGACCATAAGCCACTGGTTTTCGGACTCGTGGCTGTGATGGTAGTTTGCTCGATTGGAGTCTCTGACTTTCTGGGAGTGGAGCTCATCCCCCCATTGTCCCAGGGAGAATTCTCCTTTGAGATCCGACTGCCCAAGGGTCGATCGCTCGAGGTGACGAACCGGGTTATTCGCGATCTCGAGACAAGGGTCGCTACTCTTGCGGGCATAGAGACCGTGTTCTCGAGCGTCGGAGGCAGCAACAAGAACCAATTTTCCAGCACTGCATTAGAAGAGAACGTCGGCCAGCTTCGAGTGGTGATGAGCGATCGCCGCGACAGGGTCGCGGAGAGGACGGTCATCCTACGAATACGAGAGGAGCTTGATCGTTACCCCGAGATCACCCATAGCTTTAAACGCCCTACGCTCTTCAGTTTCCGGACGCCGATCGAAGTAGAGATCTTTGCCTACGACCTGGAGGAACAGCGCCGAGTCGCAGCTCTTGTCTCGGAACGCTTAAAGGGTATCGCAGGCCTCAACGACATCGAAAGCTCGACCGAGCTCGGAAACCCGGAAATACAGATTCGTTTCAAGCGGCAGGAGCTGGCACGCATGGGACTGGATGAGACCCAGATTGCCGCCACCCTGCGCAACAAGATCCGGGGAGAGGTAGCCTCGCGGTACCGCGAAGGAGACAGGCAGTTCGACATTCTGGTCCAGGCCGCGGAGACGGACCGCAATACAGTCGACGCCATCAAGGATCTGGTCATCAACGGATGGATCGCTACCAACTCTCCCCCGCGACTTGACGGTTCCGAAGACCAGGTCGCCACCTCAAACGGTTCGTCGTCAAGCACTTCCGGAAATGGACAGGAAAGACAAGCCGACAGCAACAGCGCCACTGACCGGTCACAGCAACAATCGGCCGGCGGCCGTCAGATTCCGATTCGGCTGGGAGCCGTCGCCGAAATACTCCGCTCCAGAGGACCCAGCGAAATCCGTCGAATCGGCTCCCAGCGGGCCGCGGTCGTGTCGGCCAACCTGGCTGGACAGGATCTCAGTGGAGTGTCGCTCAAGATCCAGCAGGAACTGGCAAAGCTACGCGATCGGATTCAGCCCAACACAGTGGTTGCATTGGGAGGCCAGAACGAAGAACTGGAAACCTCCTATCGTAGTTTGGTATTCGCACTGGCCTTGGCGGTGCTACTGGTCTATCTCGTAATGGCCTCCCAGTTCGAGTCCCTGATCCACCCCTTTATCATCCTCTTTTCCGTGCCCCTAGCAATGATCGGCGTCGTCCTTGCCTTGTTGGCTACAGGGACCACCATCAGCGTGATGGTATTCCTGGGAGTCATTATTCTGGCCGGGATCGTCGTCAACAACGCTATCGTCTTGATCGACTACACCAACCAACTCCGCCGCCAGGGACGAGCCAAGCGAGAAGCCTTGCTGGAGGCAGGTCAAGTCCGCCTGCGCCCCATTCTGATGACGACGATGACGACGGTACTGGGCTTGTTCCCCATGGCCCTAGGGTGGGGAGAAGGCTCCGAAGTCAGGGCTCCCATGGCAGTAGCCGTAATGGGAGGACTACTATTCTCAACGGCACTGACTCTTCTTTTAATTCCGGTGATCTATGATCTTTTCGATAGACGGGTTCAATTGAGGAACGATGAAGATTAAATACGTCGAACGTCGGAACGTCGCACGTCCTTTGACCGGCAGCAGACAGCTTCGGAACTGACAGCTGCGGAAACCTAAAATGTTCAGGACCCATCACCGGTGGCCCCTAACCTGGGACGTGCGACGCATTTGCTGAAAATGCCCGCGACGAGCACAGGTAGACGGAAATGACGCCAGACCTACCTCAAGGCAGATCCCTTGCCGCTTTCTCACTCCGCCGTCCGATCACCGTCTGCGTTCTTTTTATCTTGCTGGTCCTGATGGGGCTGATCTCGATTACGAAGATACCGCTGGTTCAGTTCCCTGACCTGGAGTTTCCTTTCCTGATTGTAAATGCCTCCTACCCCAATGCCACGCCCAGTCAGATCCAGGAGTCCATCACCAAACCGCTAGAGGAAATCCTCAGTACGATTCCTGGGGTTCAGAGGATGAGCTCCAGCTCGGGCAGGGACTCCTCCTCGATCCAGCTGTTTTTCGAGTGGGACACGAGTATGGCCGTGCTTCGATCGGAGGTGCGAGGCAAGCTGGACCAGATCCGAGGAGACCTCCCAGAGGATATACAGCAACTCTCGCTTCGGAGTTTCGGTTTCGAGGACGAGCCGGTTGTCGAAGTCCGGATCGCCTCGGATAAAGACCTTCGCACCTCGGCTGACTTTTTGGATCTAAAGGTCAAGAGACCCATCGAGCGCCTACCGGGAGTGGCCGACGTAGAGATATGGGGTGTCCAGCGTCAGGAAACCAATATCTATCTCCGATTGGACGATATCAAGAGATATCGAGTCGACGTGGGACAATTGTTCCGACGCTTGGATCAGGTCAATCTAAACCGCTCCTTGGGCAGGGTAGCGGACGGGGGTGTACGCTACGACGCACTTTCCTACGGCACCATCAAGACTCTCGAGGAGCTGGGTGAGGTCCCGGTCAATCGGTTAGGACTGACCCTCAACGACATTGCCGATATCGAGTACGACAGCCCTGTCGCAAACTCCGGGCAGCACCTGAATGGAGGCTATGGCATCGGCTTCAGGGTACGCAAGACCTCCGTCGCAAACACGGTCCAGACGGTGGCCCGAGTTCTGGAGGAGGTCGATCGGATAGGCCTGCAGTCCGGCATGGAAGGCATCGAGATGCTGCCCTGGGGTGACGCCGCAAAGGAAATCACGAAATCGCTGTTCGGACTTCTCTCAGCCGGAGCAATAGGAGCCCTCCTGGCTGTTGTAATCCTGATCCTTTTCCTGAGAAAGCTGAGCGCGACTCTGATAGTCGCCCTAGCGATTCCCTTCTCCATCGTCTCGGCGCTGACCTTTCTCTACCTGACGGGACAGACCCTGAACACGCTTACTATGATGGGCCTGATGCTCTCGACCGGAATGCTGGTCGACAACGCTATCGTTGTGATGGAGGCGATTTTCCGCAAGCTCGAGCGCGGCGCAGACCGAATGACGGCAGCTCTGACGGGCAGCCAGGAGGTATACACGGCCGTTGTTGCCTCCACCGCGACTTCTATCATCATCTTTGTGCCGCTCATCTTCGGCGAGCAAACCAGTTTCTCCGTCTGGCTCCGCCACACGGGGCTTGCAATCATATTCACTCTGCTCTGCTCACTCCTGATTTCTCTGACACTCATCCCCCTGGCTATGGGACGACTTTTGAGCCTGGATCTGAAACATCGATCCCTATGGCACCTTTGGCTGTCGAATCGGGGGTTGACGTGGCTGCTTCCCAAGACTGGTTCTACGCCTCAGACGAACCGTGTTACCGAATACTATCTGCGTCTGGTCGCCTGGCCCCTGCGCCACCGGTTTCTGGTAGGCCTGCTGCTGGTGCCATTGATCGTTGTCGGATCTGGCTGGCTGCTCTTCAGCAAGGTTCCAGACAATACCCCAGACGCCGCAGAACTTGGCACGCTGGAGATTCAGTACGAGTTTTCAGAGAATTTTCACTACGGAAAAATCGAGCACGACTATGTAGGCCCGGTTGAGCGGTTTCTCTTGGCCAATCGTGATCGTTTCAAGATCGCTAACGTTTTCAGTCGATACGGCAACAACAGCGCACGAACCTTCGTCCATTTCGAAAAGGAGAGGCTCTCCCCCAAAGAGGTCCGCTTGGTTCGCGAAGAGATCTCCGAAGGCTTGCCAATCATACCGGGTGCCAAGATCGGATTGGGCCGGCAGGGCGGAGCCCAAAATCAACAGTGGATCCAGGTGAGCATTTTTGGGGACGACCCTCAGGCCCTGGTCAAGCTTGCCTCTGAATCACGCAAGAAGCTGCTTGCCCGGCCGGGATTCACTCAGGTCAACAGCGCCCTCGACCAGGCCCAGGAAGAGGTGCAGATTCAGCTTCGTCGACCGCTAGCCCGGAAGTACGGTATTTCGTCCCGATCCGTCTCCGATGTGCTGGCTATCTTCATGCGAGGCAGACAGGTCAGGGGCTTCCGCACCTCTCAAGGCGAAGTAGACATAACGGTCTGGCTTTCACAGGAGGACCGCGACAGCTTGGAAGACTTGAAATCGGTCATCGTGGGAAGTGGAACCGGGGGAGAACCCATTTCGTTATCCCAAGTCGCCGACCTCCGAATCAACAAGGTACCAGCCCAGATCCAGCGCGAGGACCGCCGCACCTTTACGCAACTATTCGCCATCTATTCGGGCGAGAAGAAAGACGAGGGCATGAAGCATGTCACCGAAGTCATGGACGGATTCGACTTCCCACCGGGCTACGGGTGGAGTTTCGGGTACTGGACGAAACGCACCCAGAACGAGGACCAGGATTTCTTTTTCAATATCCTACTGGCTCTGTTCATGGTGTATTTCGTCATGGCCTCGCTGTTCGAGTCGTTGAGCCACCCCTTCGCGATCATGTTCTCGTTGCCGTTCTCGTTGGTTGGAATTGCCTGGTTTCTGTTTCTAACAGGGACTCCCTTCAATCTCATGGCACAGATCGGAATCTTGATTCTGATGGGACTCGCTGTAAACAACGGTATCGTCCTGATCGACCACATCAACAATCTGCGACGACAGGGAAAAGATCGACTGGAGGCCCTGCTGGACGGCTGCCGAGACCGATTTCGACCTATCCTCATGGCAGCTGCCACCACGATTGGCGGATTAATTCCACTTGCCTTCAGCGACACCAGCCTATTCCAACTTCGCTATTTCCCCATGGCCCGAACCATCATGGGAGGCCTTATGGCCTCCACTATCCTCACACTGGTGGTCCTGCCCACCTACTATGTTCTCTTCGACGACCTCGCAATCTGGCTCAAACGCATCTGGCACAACAGCTCTCCAGGAAAATCACAAGATACAAGATACGAGATACAAACAGATCCCAAACTCCCAACTCAAAATCAGAAACAGTGGAGTTGATCCCTTTGGCGGACGTCAGACCTATTGTTGTGATCTGGATGGTGAAGCCTGTTTGGAACTTGGTGCTTAGAGCTTGGGATTTGTTTGTATCTTGGTCTATTTCTTCTTCTGCGATCCAGCCGGATGATAATAGGGTTCCATCAGGAGGTGCCGGCGCTCGTGGTGGTTGGAGTTTCGTGCCAGGAGCTCGGGTGAGGCCTCACAGCCGGGCCAACTGACCATGTAGGAAGGGCCGTACTGAAACTCGAGCCAAGTCTGGGCTTCATTGGGAGGAGGCTTGACGACATGGGATAGGGTTTCAGCGAACAGGACCCCACTTCCGGCCTTGAGGGGAATCTCCTGAAGGGGAGCGATGTCCTCTAGCGCCACTTCTGCGTAGGGATGAGGAAGATTGCTCTTGTGGCTTCCGGGAAGCACGCTGAAGGCTCCCTTGCCTTCGCTTGCATCCGACAAGGC
>CAUZIZ010000125.1:0-16635 GCA_963579905.1 Acidobacteria bacterium UBA6911
CGCGCATGATCTCCGAGCTTCCTGACGCTATCGGCCAGAGGCGATAGTCTCGGGCGAAGCGCTCTACCGAATACTCCCTCATATACCCGTAGCCACCGTGGAGTTGGACCGCATCGTAGGCGACTCGATTGGCGGTTTCGCTGGCGTAGAGTTTGGCCATCGAAACTTCCTTGAGACAATCTTTTCCAGAGGAGAAGAGACGCGCCGCATGATAGGTTAGCTGACGCGCGGCTTCGATCTCCGTAGCCATGTCGGCGACTCGATGGCGCAAGGCCTGAAACTCTGCCAGCGGTCGACCGAACGCCTGGCGCTGGCGCAGATACTCCTGGCAGTCCCCGAGTGCTTGCTGGGCTGCTGAGACACATAGGATCGAGGCCGTGAGCCGCTCCTGTTGGAGACCTGCCACGAGCTGCTCGAAGCCCTTCCCTTCCTGCCCCAGGAGGTTCGCCTCCGGCACCCGAACCTGGTCAAAGACAAGTTCAGCGGTGTCCGAGGCCCACATGCCCGTCTTCTCCAGCTTTTTCGCCACCGTGAAACCAGGCGTGTCTCGCTCCACCAGAAACTGGGAGAGGCGTTCTCGGCGGTGGCCCTCGTCCCGAGTCCTGGCAGCGACGAAATAGAGATCTCCATAGACGCCATTGGTAATAAACGTCTTGGCTCCAGTGAGGACCCACTCAGCGCCCTCTTTTCGAGCTCGTGTGCTAATTGCAGCCATGTCGGAACCGGCATCCGGCTCGGTGATGGCCAGGGCGCAGATGGTATCTCCGGCAATGATGGAGGGCAGATACCTGGCCTTCTGCTCAGCGGTACCGAACCGGACCAGCCAGGGAGAGGACATGTCGGTGTGCACGATGATGCTGAAGGCGACGCCGCCGGAGCGACAGAGAGCGAGTTCCTCGGCCAGCACCACCGACATCCAGAAGTCAGCCCCGGCACCACCGTATTCGGGCGGGAACTCGGCCCCCAGGAACCCTAATTGGCCCATCTTCTGGAACAGGCTGCGAGGCGTTCTTCCCTGTTTCTCCCACTCCTCCACGTTGGGGACGATCTCCTCCCGGACGAAGCGGCGCAGGGATTCACGAAAGAGCTCGTGCTCCTCTTTGAAGTAGCCCAAGAGATCACTCATGACTCAGAGTCCGCAGCCTTCTTGTCCACCTCGCGCTGGCGCAGAACGTTACGCCGGATCTTGCCACTAATCGTCTTGGGAAGCTCGTCCAGAAACTCGACTTCTCGGGGGTATTTATAGGGAGCGGTAACACGGATGACATGCTTCTGCAGTTGCTCCACCAGGCCATCGGACGCGACATAGTCGGGACTCAGCACGACAAAGGCCTTGATGATCTCTCCGCGCAGTCGGTCCGGGCTTCCAACCACTGCCACTTCGGCTACTGCGGGGTGCTCGATCATCGCAGACTCCACCTCGAAGGGACCAACACGATAGGCCGCCGTGTTGATCAAGTCGTCGGAACGGCTGACGAAATAGAAATAGCCATCCTCATCACGGCGAGCCCGGTCTCCACTGAGGTACCAGTCCCCAGCGAAGCAGCCGGACGTCGCCTCGGGGTTTCTGTAGTACTCTCGAAAGAGTCCCACTGGGCGCTCGGGCCTCACCCGAATCGCGATCTCACCTTCGGCATTGGTAGCCAACTCGTTTCCCTCAGCATCGACGACGCCCATCTGGAATCCGGGAGCGGCTACCCCCATGGAACCTGGTTTGTAGCGCATTCCAGGAAAAGTCGCGACACAGAGCACGGTCTCGGTCTGGCCGTAGCCCTCCCAGATATGATGCCCGGTACCTTCCCGCCAGGCGTCGATCACCTCGGGATTGACGGCCTCGCCAGCTCCCACCGAGAGTCTGAGCGTCTTGGATTGAAAGTCCTTGAGATCCTCCAGAATCAGCATGCGGTAGGCGGTCGTCGGGGCAAAGAACGTGGTGATGGGGTAGCGCTGTAACATCTCCAGGGTTCCCTGAGAGTCGAATTTTCCCCTGTGGTCCCAGATGAAGAGGGCTGCCCCCATGTTCCAAGGAGCAAAGAAGCAGGTCCAAGCCGCTTGGGCCCAACCCGTATCGGAGAGGGTCCAGTGAAGATCCGTGGGTCGATTGTCGAGCCAGTACTTGCCGGTGATGAGGTGTGCCAGGGGATAGGTGACGTGATCATTCAGGACCATCTTGGGATAACCGGTGGTGCCCGAGGTGAAATAAATCATCAGGGGATCGGTAGCAAGGTTCCGGGGATGGTCCAATCTGGGGGAGCTCGAGCGAAGCAGATCTTCATACGACAACACATCGGGAGTTTCCCCCACCACGATGATGTGCTCCAGATCCGGACATTCGTTGCGCACGGCTTCGAGCTTGTCGATGTTATCCGAGTCCGTGATCGCGATCTTCACCGAGGCAGCGTTCAGCCGGTAGGCGATATCCTGGGACGTCAGCAGCGTAGTTCCGGGAATCGAAACGGTTCGTGCTCGGATGTTTCCCAGCAGGATTTCCCACCACTCGACGATCCGCGGAAGCATCACGAAGACGCGATCTCCGGGCTGGGATCCCAAGCCAATCAAAGCATTGGCGACCCGCTGCGAACGCTCACTCAGTTCCCGGAAGGTGACCTCACGCTCCCCGGATGCACCCACCCAGAAGAGAGCCAACTTGCCAGGATCCTCCGCCCAGCGGTCGAAGACGTCGTAGGCCCAGTTGTAGCGTTCGGGTGCCTCGAGGCGAAACTTGGAGTAGGTCTCCGCGTAATTTCCGATCTGATAGGGTCCAGCCATGTCTTTCCCCGGGAGGCCGAAGCTATCAGGGACCGAAGTGGGCTGTCAAGAGAGGTCGGGAAACAGGGGTTACAGGTTCGAAGTTGCAGGTTGTAACATAATTGAGCCGAGCCCAGCGCCGAAGTCGATGCTAGAATTGGGATCCGACTCTATGCTGAATCCTGGACCTTCCAACTCCTTTGACGTGGTGATCGTGGGCAGCGGTCCCGCCGGCTCATCGGCGGCCCTTGCTCTGGCCCGAGAGGGGGTCCGGGTTGGGATCCTGGAAAAGGAGTCCGTCCCCAGATACAAGACCTGCGGGGGGGGTATCGTCGGCCGTGCTCGACGTCTGCTCCCCTTCAGCATTCAGGAAGTGGTGGAGCAGCAGTGCCACACCGCCGAGCTGAATCTCCCCCAGGATGGCTTCCACTTTACAACCGTTCGCAGCCAGCCTATCGTTTCAATGACCATGCGCGAGGACTTCGATTCCTTCTTGCTCAAGTCCGCGCAGAGTGCGGGAGCCAGCCTTCGCACACAATGCCGGGTCCTCGAGGTACAGCAAGAAACGGACAGGCTCCTTCTCTCAACCAGTTCAGGACCTGTTTCTGCTGAGTTCGTGCTGGCCGCCGATGGAGCCAGAAGTCGGGTGGCGGTTAGTTCCGGCTGGAGCAATAAACCCAACCTGATTCCGGCGCTCGAGTATGAGGTCGGCGTCTCAGAGCGTGTACTGGAACGGTTCCGAGGCAGGGCTAGATTCGACTTCAACCTGGTACCTTTCGGATATGCCTGGATCTTTCCCAAGAGAAATCATTTATCCGTCGGTGTCCTGACAACCCGACCAGGCGGCGCCAATCTCAATCGATGCCTGGGAAAATACTTAACACTCGTCGATTTAGCCCCGATCGAAAAATTCGAACGGCACGGTTTCGTCATCCCCATTTGTCCCAGGAAAGGGCCGCTGGCAAGGGAAAGGGTCCTCCTCACCGGAGACGCGGCCGGATTGGCGGATCCGGTCACCGGAGAGGGCATCACGTACGCTATTCGGAGTGGTCAACTGGCCGCGAAGGCCTTATTGGATGCGGAGCTCAGACGGGAAGAGGTGGAACGCCTTTACGAGGCTTCAGTGGCAAACGAGATACTGTCGGAACTTCGGCTGGGAAGGGTGTTGGGAAGGCTGATCTATGGGCACCCGGCAGTCTGCAGGCGGTTGTTTCGCTGGCAGGGTCAGAGGCTCTGTGAGGCGATGACCGATGTGCTGATGGGAGACACAGACTACGGAGAGCTACTGTCAACACCGACTCACTACCTGAAGCTGTTAGACCGGCGTCGAAAACGGAATCCCCGTACGGAGGGCGCGACCCAGACACGGTCGACCTAGACAAGAGACACAACCTTCCCAGAGGCGGCGGACTCATAAGCGGCCAATAGGACCCTCAGGATCTCGGCTCCGTCGGTGGCGTTCATGTCACTTTCCCGGTCGGCGTCGATACAGTCAACGAAAAACGAGGCGTCCGATCCGCCTGAAGAACCCACCCCTCGCCAACCAAACTTGTGCACCCCGCCAGCCTCCCGGGTGCTGCTGCCCCAAAACGCCATCGGGTCCTGGGGGTGAGGCTTGCCTGGACGCCAGGTTGGAGCATCGCAAGAAATCTCCAGCCTTGGTTCTGCTGAATCTACGATCCTGGTGCCGCGGCTGCCGACCAGTGTCACTCGGAGGAGCCCTCCCAAAGGATGGCTCAAGAACCCTATTCTCCCGCCACTGAGACTGCCCACAAGCCCCCCGTCGAAGTCCAGCGTCAGCGCCGCAAAGTCCTCGACGTCGTCCTCCTGGTGCTCTTGGAAGAAAAAGTTGGAGGTGCGGGCATAGACCCTCTCCACCGACTGTCCGCAGAGCCACCCCATCATTCCGATCGAGTAGACTCCCGTGGTGAACAGCTCCCGCTTCGACTTCATGAAGCTGAAGCCCTTGGGAGGGAAGTGCTCCTCTCGAATTCGTCCCAGATCCGCGGTTCCCGTCAGGCCTTTGGCGAACAGAGTATCGCAGTGGATCCCCAGCAGATCTCCTAGCAAACCACTATCGACTAATTCCTTCGCCCTCTGTGACCAGGCCGAACGCAGCATGCTGAACATCTGAGTCTTGACCTGAGCCTTGGCCGCTACCGAAACAAGCTTTTCGGCCGCCTCGAGGGAGCTGCCGATGGGCTTGTCGACATAGACGTGCTTTCCCGCCTCGGCGCAGCGAGCAGCAAGCTGAGCCCGACGCTCAAACTCGACGCAGACGCAGGCTATGTGAACGTCCTCGCGTTCTAGTGCTTGGTCCAGCTGGGGCAGGAATGGGATCCCCAAGCGCTGCGCCAGCGATCGGTTCCAGGCATCCCTTTGAGACGGCACACCTACTTCATCAGTAAGACCGATAAGCTGGCAGCGGGGATCATCGGCGAAATCCGGTCCGTAATTCTCCTGGTGGGTGCGATCTCCTCCGAGCAGTAGCACGCCGTATTTCTTCATCGCTCTTCTTGCTACAGCCTCACCCGTTCGCCTGAACGGAGGGACTCCTGAAGCGCCTGGCGCAACCCGGTCGCTGAAGCTGTGGATTCGGTGACCTTAATCTCCGACCCAGCATCAAGCTCAGCCTCCAGGAGAGGTCCATCGTTCCGATAACGGAGAGTTCCATGGTTGCCCACCAGAAGAAGGTCGAGCTGGGGCTCCTCTTCTCGACGAATCGCAACAACGGCCAGGGCGCTCCTGCCCCCTTCCAGATCCAACTGCACCGTCAAGCTACCCGATTCCTGGCTCCCTCTCGTCAGTACGGCCTCGGCCGGGAACTGGAGCAGTTCCTGGATAAACCCCAGTGCCTGCTGGCATAGGGGAAGGAGATGTCCATGGTCTGAGGAAATCACCAGGATTAGGCGAGCAAAGACGGGTTCTCCAAGACGGCCGGAGGAGACCTCCTGGAAGACAGCAGTTTTGAGCGGTGTCAGATCAATCATCGGGGTCAGGGGCTATGGTACCGTAAATTCAGAGCCGCGCCCAACGGCTAAGAAGAGGATAGCTGAAGCCGCTGTTCGAGAAAACCGTTGAAATGGCCTCCGGAAGGCTGGTCGCTTCACCCCCCGTCAGGGGAGCCCGGTAGATTTCTGTCCACGTCAACAGCCTCTGCCAGCGTTAGTAGTTGTGAGTACGCCTCTCTGGTTCACGCCCTTGTAAGGGTTGGCGAGAGGTTGGGATCGACCTGCTCACAGCGGCTCCAGTTCAGCAGTTTTTAGTGAGACCAGGCTGGACAATCAATCGAGGTCAATCCCAACGGGATTGCGTCTTCCAGCCCAGGGTTTCCGAACCCTAGGCACCTCGCTTTCAGCTTTTATCCAACCCTGAAAGGGGTTGTGTAGAAAAGGGTTAGCGCATGCCACAATCCCTGTAAAAGGTCCTGATTCACACGATCTTTTCAACCAAGAACCGTGCGCCCTACTTCAAGGAGGCCGCGTTTCGCGGAGAGCTCCACTCCTACTTGGGAGGAGTGGCCAAGAGCTTAGGCTGTCGGCCACTCCGCGTCGGTGGGGTCCCAGATCATGTCCACTTGCTGACGACCTTGTCGAGAACCATTGCAATCGCGGAATTCGTAAAGGAAGTCAAGCGAGTTTCAACAGGATGGATTCAGCAGCGGAGCATTGCCTATAGGAAGTTCAGGTGGCAATCCGGATACGGGGCTTTCTCGGTCTCTGAATGCAACGCGCCCGAGGGCAGCCGATACATCGGCAATCAGAAGGAGCACCACCGGACGGTGACGTTCCAGGAGGAATTCCGGAAACTACTACGTCGCCAGGGTGTTGAATTCGACGAGCGATTCGTTTGGGACTGAGAGATAGCATCAGGACGCAACCCCTATAGGGTTGATATCTCGTGGTTGTGCCTGTTTCCCAGGGTTCGGAAACCCTGGTCTGGAAGACGCAATCCCGTTGGGATTGACTTCTCTTGATGTTCCAAAGTCCAGGCGTCAGCTCGCGGCCACGTGTTTGTTGCGGGCTTGACCGACGTTCATCGCATCGCCGATGCCTGGTGCGCTTCTTTCTGGAGCACCCTCGGAGAAATGATTAAGCAGCCCATACGCTAAACACCTACTGGACCTCCGGTTAGCGCCAGACTAATTGTTTTCAAAAATCAAACAGGTACGTAAACTTGGCGATAAGGGCCCTGTCGAGGGTACGCCGGGGGGCCCTCATCCTCAGCAGAGCGTCGGCTTCGTGGGGGTCGAGGCCGGTGGTATCGAAGCGGCTGTTGTAGACGATAAAGAAGCCTGTGTTACCTGTGCGCAGCACTGCGAAACGGATGTTCGCTCCGATCTCATCGACCGAGCTGTTGTACTGGACTAGAGCCTGAAGGTAGCTCTTGGGTGTAAAGGAATAGTTGAGCTGAATCGCTCCGAGATGGGTAGCGAAATCCCCCTGTGGAAGACTCACGTTGTTGAGCACGTAGCGGCTCGAAATGAGCAAATCCGATCCGGAGCGGATGCCCGAACTGACGTTCAGCGTCTGGATGTTTCCGGTATAGAACTCGCCCCAGGAGTAGGAGACCCTGCTGAAGAGGTTGACGCTCGAGTCCGAGGAGAGCGAGAACGACCAGTTGTCGAAGTTGTAGGGCCCCACTGGTAGAAACACACCAGGAGAAATCTCAAAAGGATCAAAGAGCTGCTCAAAGTTCTGGTTGTAGGCTATTCCCGCAGATCCGCCGTTGTTGAAAAAGACGTTGAAGTGATTGTGCCGAAAGCCGGATTCGGGCTCTCCGTCAAAGCGGTAATGCCCCTGCCAGGTATGGTGGGGCCAGAGACGGCGAATGAACGGATGGTCCTTGGGATGGGGGTTGTAGAACACCCCGTAGGAAGGCTTTCTATAACCCACTCGTTGCAGGAATCCCACCTCGGGATTGAAGTCCTCGCCTACCTCAGTGTAGGCGGCCCGGAAACTGTACAAATCGGCATCATATCGGAGATCGGTGCCGCCCGCGTGGTCCCGACCGGTCTGGTCAGGCGACTGGGTCTTGGCCAGATAGTTGAAGATGGTCAGATGCTCACCAAGGCCAACATTGGCATCCGCGCCAAAGGTGCGGTTGAAGGAGTTGAAGCCCAACGCGTCCGAAGTGGCACTCTTATTTATGAAAATAGCACCAAAAGAGCTCCTCTTCCCAACCTCTCGAGCCACACGGGCCACTGTGAAATTGTGGGCGGGAGTCACCTCGGGGATAGACTCCGTCTGCATGTTCAGGAATCCAATATTGTAGGCCCCCTGCTTCCCCGAGATCCTTGCCCCGCCCAGGATGGGAACCTGGACTTCGGATGGATCGATACCGATACTCCGGCTGAAAAAGAGCTCCACTTGCTGGGGAGTGCCCACCTGAAAGAGACCGGCGTTCTCGAGAAAAAAGGGACGCTTCTCGGGAAAGAAGAGATCGAATCTGGTCAGGTTGACCTGCTCCTCGTCCACTTCTACCTGAGAAAAGTCGGTGTTGACGGTAACGTCCAGGACTAGACTGGAGGTCAGGGTGTATTTGACATCCAGCCCCGCGTCGTGGATTCCGTCGTTGATACTCGTTTCCTCCCTAAAGTCCTGGCTGAAGCCGCCGCTGACAAATGGCACCACTTGCAGGTTGCGCCTAAAGGGGAGCTCCAGTCCGTGAAGCTCTCCGGCTAGAGAAACACGCTGAAGCTGAAAGGCACGGGACACAGGGGCCCAGAAGACCTGCTCGTTCCTGCGGCGGATGTTGCGCTTGAAATTGATCCCCCAGAGCACCTTCTCTCCGGTGCCATAACGCAGGGTTCGAAAGGGAAGTGCAAACTCGGCTTCCCAGCCTCGGTCAGTGATCTTCGTCATGACCGTCCAGACTCCGTCCCAGTTGAGGTTGAAGGACGAAGCAGCCCCTCTCTGTGCACCACCAAACCCGGTGCCTCCGGCGCTCCCTGCTCTCGTGGGACCGCCGGTGACTCGGCTCTGACCGCCGTGCACAATCTGGGCATCGTACTCAATTCCGGCGGGAGTGGTCGCGAAGATGTACCCGTTCTGGTCGTCGTCGTAGGTGTCGAAAATCATCTCGAAGGAATCGGTCTCGCCCAAAACCCCGTCCCTGCGAGCCTGAGTCGACACCACGGCTTTCGGCTGCGAGTCGTAGCAGATAAGTCCCACATACAGGGTGTCCTGGGTGAAGCCGATCCTGACCTCGGTCTTCTCACTGGCGGGTTGACCTTCTTGTGGCAGCTGCTGAGTGAAACCGCTGGCAGGTTCCATCACCATCCATCCCTCGTCCACCACCCCGTCAAACCGGGGTGGAGATGAGAGTGGATAGGCATTCATCAGAGGCGGCAGGGTGTCCTTCGAGGCAGCCTGTTGTCCCTGCAAGTCGGAGGAAAGGGAGGACAAACCCAAACAAACAAAAATGGGCAGAAATAGACGGCAGTACCGCTGCAGCAGCAAGCTCACTCTCGACAGAGACTCCGAATAGGTTTCAGCATAGGGCCGACTTCTAGAAATGCGAAGTTCCTCCTTGGACAGGGGTTAGTGTTTTAGACGGTTTCGAAGCAGGTCCAGGGCTTGGGTTACGACCCGCTCTCGTTGCCTTGATTGAAATTCTACTCTTCCTGCTTTCCCAGGAAGCCCTCCAGCAATCCCTCCAAACCTTTCTTTGCGGGTGTGGCGGCTCCGTCTCCGTCTCCTTGAAACAGCTTCCCCGCCGATCCCCCTCCTAGTTTCTTGAGGAGTGCCTTTCCGATCTTGTCGGCTAACTGCCCGTGGTAGTCTGTCTTCTCTTTGTTGTTGCCTTTGATCTCGAAGGGAAACTTCATCGGCTCCCCGGTGGCCTTCAGGTACTGCTCGACTACCATCGCCGATAGACCTGCCATCCCACTGGAGCGTTGGAACTTCAGGTCGGAAAGAAGTACTTCTCCCGTCAGAGTGTACGCCCCCTGGTCCATCTCCCACGCAGCATCGCCATCCAGGGTACCTTCGGAGGGTTTGACGGATCGCTCACTCTTGCGCAAATAGGGCTCAGCCTGTTTCAGATCGAGATCTTCAATCTTGGCATCCATGTCAGCGGACTCCCCAACCGGATCAACCCAGCCCGAGGCACTCACCCAGGTATCCTTGGACCCGTCGATGGCCAGTGAAAGGTCTACATCTATGCTCCCCGGCTCGGGGGGATACCGCAAATTGGTCACGGTGAAGTTGACGTCCTTGATCTTGAAGTGGGCGGGAGGAGAACCTACGGAACGGTCCAGGAACTCCCCCACTCCCTGACGAATCCTGAACTCGCCCAGCTGAACCGCGGGAGGTTCTTCTTCGGTAGAGTCCTTCTTCTCGGCATTGGCCTCGGTCGGCTCAGCCGGCCTGGGAATAGGCCACACAATCTCCCCGTTCGCCTTCTTTTCGATATAGACGTATGCCTGGACTGCCTCAACGGATTGGATCTTGAAGGTATCACTCCAGAAGGAGGAGAGACTCGGTCTCAGCTGGATCCGATCTGTCTTCAGTCGCACCTTGCCTTCCCTAGAGTACTCGACTCCGTAGATATTCACCTCGTTCCAGCTGACGTCGAGCTCGGAAAAGGTCATGCCCGGAACTTTCTCCTCGACAAAGGCGCGCGCGAACTCTGAAAGGTTGGAGTAGATCAAGACGACGGCCACGATCAAGAGGGCGAGTACAACTGTAAAGGCCAGGCCCAGTTTCTTGATTGAAGACATAGGGAACTCCTCCTCGGTAAACCTTTTTCTGGGACCGTCGAAGCCGACACGAACAGTAGCAATGTACACGAAAACGGCGGCATCCTACACGCAAAATTCCGATTTGGACGGCGCTGTAGAAGTTCGTGATAACCTGGGCTGATCTGGCAAGGGAAAGGAGAGGTTCATGTCTAAGAGTACTTTCCAGCTTCGCCGTCTACTGGCACAGCCCGGCATCATTCGCAGTCTGGGCGCGCACGATGTATTTACCGCTCTGATCGTGGAGCGGATGGGTTTCGAGTCCGTGTTCGTAGGAGGGTTCGGTATCTCGGCCAGCCTGCTGGGATTGCCCGACCTCAGCTTCCTGTCCCTGAGCGAGATGGCGGACTCCCTCAGAAGGATGACGGCGCGTGTGAAGGTGCCCGTGATCGGCGATGGAGACACCGGTCACGGAGATCTACACAACGTTCAACATACCGTACGGTCTTTCGAAGCCGCCGGCGCCGCCGGGGTCATCCTCGAGGATCAGGTGATGCCCAAACGCTGCGGTCATTTTTCCCACAAGGAAATCATCCCGACCAGCGAAATGGTAAAGAAGATCAAGACGGCTGTCAGCGCGAGGACAGACCCTGACTTCGTTATCTTCGCCCGCACCGATGCCCGTCAGGTGAACGGTCTCGACGACGCGATCGATCGCGTGAATCGCTGCTGCGACGCTGGAGCCGACATCGCCTTCATCGAGGCACCCCAGACCATGGAAGAGCTGGAGAAGATCCCCAAGCGTGTGGACTACCCGCTGTTCGCAAACATGCTGACGGGCGGGGCCACGCCGCTGCTCTCAACCACGGAACTGGAGACTCTGGGCTACAAGGTTGTGGTCTGTCCGATCGAGAGCCTGCTGCTTACAGGAGCAGCCATGCTGAAGCTCTGCCAGACCTGGAAAGACGAGGGTCGGGTGGATACCCTGATGTCCGAGGAAGGTCTCTCCTTCGACCAGATCAAGGAACTGCTGGGCGTGGATGAGTTTCTTTCACTCGGGGATAAGGTGAAGTAGAAGGAGGCTGGCCCCATTCGAAAAGGAACCTTCTTCTTCTGAGGTCACCGCCTGAAGAGAAGTCTTACTGCAGCTACGCCTATCCAGGAGCCCGCTTCAGCGGGCTAGCGCGAAGCGTAATAGACCGGTCCTTCAGGGCCGGGCCTCCGCGCGACATGAGGGCCAGATCCTGCTTCAGCAGGCTTCTCGAGGAAAGGCTTTAGCCCGGATCCGTTCGGATCTCCACTACCAAGGCTCGATTCAGTTCTCAAAGGCACCTAAGATTCCCTGGAGTCTTCATCAGAGGTGCCAAAGAGCATCAGACCGGACTTTGGCTGAAGCCCTCACTCGAGAAGCCCGCTGAAGCGGGCTCAAGTTTCACCTCATCCGGATACCCGGCCCTGAAAGGACCAGTCTATTACGCTTCGCGCCAGCCTGCTAAAGTAGGCTCCGAGAGCGGTCAGATGTCCAGACCCAACAACGACTGCGAGCTGGATCATTCGAGAAAGAGTTGGGATTCGAAGCCAGGCCTCCACGCAAACCACCTGTCGCATATCACAACCATATTGAAATCATTGGGTTACCTTCTCCTCCCATCCAAATCTATAAATGAGGTTTCAGCTCGAGAGAGGCGGCTTGACTTGGCTCGGGAGAAGGAGAATAGTGGCCCCGAAAGAGACGAATAAGATGGGGCTTCCCAACCTACCTTCCGCTCTGGGTCAAATCTATCCGCCGGACCGATTTCTGACGGCTCGCGCTCAGCTTCTTCCCTATGAATCCGATGCCCTGACGGTGTTCCGGGCGCGTCCTCTTGCCGTGGTCTTGCCGCAGACGCAGGAAGAGGTGATCGAGACCGTGCGACTCTGTCACCGGGAGAAGCTCCCTTTCGTGGCAAGGGGAAGCGGCACCAGCCTCTCAGGCGGATCGCTGCCTATCGAGGAAGGAATCGTGATCGGTCTGAATCGGCTGAACCGAATTTTGGAGCTGGATCCCCAGGAGCGAATTGCCGTGGTGCAACCCGGCGTGATCAACCTGGATGTCTCCAGTGCTGCGGCTCCCCACAATCTCTACTACGCACCGGACCCGTCAAGCCAGTCGGTCTGCACCATCGGAGGGAACGTCGCCTTCAACTCTGGGGGCGCCCACTGCCTTCTACATGGGATGACCAGCAACCACGTCCTGGGGATCAAGGCGGTGCTGCCCGATGGAGAGATCGTCCGGTTGGGAGGCCGAAGCCTGGAGCGGATTGGACCGGACTTGACCGGATTCTATGTGGGCTCGGAGGGTCTCTTCGGAATCGCCCTGGAAATTACGCTACGGCTGGTGCCCAGGCCGGAGACCTACCGGACGCTGCTGGCAGCCTATCGAAGCCTGGAGGCAGCGGGAGAGGCCGTCGCTAGGATCGTCGCTGCCGGAATTTTGCCCGGCGCCATCGAGATCATGGACCGTCTCGCACTCAAGGCAGCGGAGGCCGCAGTCCACGCCGGCTACCCTGAGGGTGCAGCCGCCCTCCTGATCGTGGAACTGGAGGGTGAGTCGATCGAGGTCGATCCCGAGTTTGCCTCCTTGCAGAAGATTATCGAGGCCTCGGGATCCTACGAAATTCGCGTCGCTCAGGACGAGGCTGACCGAGCACGAATCTGGAAGGGACGCAAGGGTGCATTCTCATCGGTGGGACGTTTGAGCCCCGACTATATCGTGCAGGATGGCGTCGTCCCCAGGAGTCGACTAGGAGAGGCGCTAGCCGAAATTGAGAGGCTTAGCTCGGAGTTCGACATACCGGTGGCCAACGTGTTCCACGCCGGCGACGGCAACCTGCATCCCTTGATTCTGTTCGACGGCAACGAGGAAGGTGCGCTCGAACGGGCTGAGGAACTCGCCGGCCTGATCGTGAGGATGTGTATTCGCCTGGGAGGATCGATCACTGGGGAGCACGGGATCGGCATGGAGAAGCGCGCCTATCTGGCGGAGATGTTCAACCGAACGGACATGGAAAACATGATTCGGATCCGCCGCAGCCTCGATCCCTACGAACTCTCAAATCGCACCAAGATGTTCCCCGAAATGGGAGAGGTTCCTCCACTCGAGGCCAAGCCGCCAGCGCCGGCCATTGGTTCCACGTTGCAACCGAAGACGGTCGAGGAAGTCTGTCAGTCGGTGCGCTCTTTTCCCAGCCTGGTGTGTCGCGGCGGGGGGAGCAAGCCAGCCCTATCTCGGGCTTCCCAGACCGCTCAGATTCTGGATCTTTCGCGCCTCAGCGGTGTCCTCGAGTACCAACCGGAGGAGTTTACCTTCACGGCCTTAGCGGGGACCGCGGTTGCCCAGGTACAGCAAATTCTTTCCCAGGAAGGACAGTACCTGCCGTTCGATCCGGTGCTGGCAGGTAGAGGGGCCACAATGGGGGGAACCGTCGCTGCCGGCACCAGCGGCTCCGGACGCCAGCGTCACGGGGGTATTCGCGATTTCCTCCTCGGCGTAAGCTTCGTCAATGGGGGAGGTGAGCTGGTGCGGGGGGGTGCCAAGGTGGTCAAGAATGCGGCCGGCTTTGATCTGCCCAAACTCATGATAGGCAGCCTGGGATGTCTTGGAGTCCTGGTCGATCTCACCTTCAAAGTCTTTCCCCGGCCGCGCCGTTACGTCACCTTGGAGCTTGAAAGACCAAACTTGGCTGACGCCTTGGAACAGCTGTCGCGACTCAAGTCGTCCGGATTCAACCTGGAGGCAGTCGACCTGGAGCCACCCGGTAAGCTGTGGGTTCGCCTGGGCGGTAACAGTGAAACGCTCTCGGGAAGATTGGATCGGCTCAGAAACGTCCTGGGGAGAGGCGAGGCCCGGACAGATGAGGAGGAATCATCGCTGTGGCAGCGGGCGACCGACTTCGCATGGAGCCCCGCCGGTGCGTCCCTGGTAAAAATCCCTGTTACCCTGGCCCTGATTCCTTCTTTGGAGGAGCACCTGTCTCAGATTTCGTGTCGGCGAAGATACTGTTCCGCGGGTAATCTGCTGTGGCTAGCCTGGACTGATGCACTGGAGCGTCTGGAGAGCATCTTGCAGACGCTCGGGCTAGGCGGTCTGCTCCTCGATGGTCCCGGCGCGGGACCGTTTCTCGGCCTGCGTGACGGCCAGGTACTAACTCAGAGAATCAAGCAGGCTCTGGATTCCCAGGGACGATTCCCGGATTACTAGATGAGGCACGAAATCCCCACCGCTGACTTCGGGCCCTACGGCGAGACCATGGCCCAGGAGGTGAAAGCCTGCGTGCACTGCGGGTTCTGTCTTCCCGTCTGCCCGACGTACAAGGTCTTGGGTGAGGAGATGGATTCCCCACGGGGTCGCATTGTCCTGATGAAGGAGGTTCTGGAAGGGAATCTGAGTGTGGAAGAGGCAATTCCCTACGTGGACAAATGTCTCGGGTGTCTGGCATGCGTCACGGCATGCCCTTCGGGAGTCCAGTACGGGGAGCTGCTCAACCCTTTCCGCTCCTACGCAGAAGAGCAACGGAAGCGGGATCCCCTGAGTCGTATCACCCGTTTCATGCTAAATCATATCCTTCCCTTTCCCAAGCGTTTCAGCAAGGCTGCGGCCCTGGCCCGCCTGGCTCGGCCTTTTAGGCCCTTGTTCCCTACAACCCTGCGAACGATGGTCGATCTGCTTCCCTCGAAGCTGTCCCCACGGAGTCCCTTTCCTGCGGTCTATCCCGCCAAGGGGACCCAGCGAGCCCGTGTGGCTCTGCTGACAGGCTGCGCTCAGCAGGTCCTCGCACCCCAGATCAACTGGGCAACGTTACGGGTCCTGAGCGAGAACGGAGTGGAGATAGTCATCCCCAAGGACCAGGGCTGCTGCGGCGCCCTGGCCATGCACGGTGGCGAGGCGGATCAGGCGCGAGGTCTGGCTCTGCGCAATTTTACCAGCTTTCCCCATGACGTGGACGCGGTTCTCACCAACGCCGCCGGCTGCGGTTCGGGGATGAAGGAGTATCCACTCCTTTTCAAGGATCTTCCGGACGAAGCGGAGGCCCATCGCTTCGCCGATCGGGTCCAGGATGTGAGCGTCTTCCTGAAAGATCTGGGGTTGAAGCCTCCCCCGCCTCTGGCCGAACCTCTACGGCTAGCATACCACGATGCCTGCCACCTGGCGCACGCACAAGGAGTGCGTCGGGAACCGCGGAGGCTACTCGAAAGCATCCCCAACCTGACGCTCGTCGAGATACCCGATGGGGAGACCTGTTGCGGCTCCGCCGGCACCTATAATCTGGAGCAGCCGGAGATCGCCCGTACCCTGGGAGAGCGCAAAGTGGGCACAATCCTGGAGACCAAGGTGGATTCGGTGGCGGCCGGAAACGTAGGCTGCATCATCCAGATCCAGACATACTTGGAAGGCCGGGGTGAGTCGATTCCAGTCCTGCACACGCTGGAGGTATTGGACCGGGCCTATTCGAGCTTACGGATGCGCGCCCCGTAACGGGGAGCGGATTGCGCGACCGGGTGGCCGCGATCAAACCGTTGTCCCTCGCATCGCTCAACTCTCACCCTTCTGCAAAAGCTATAGACAACTTCCTACGCTGAAGGCGTTACTGCGGGTAGCCCAGCGTTGACCGCGCAGCGGGCTACCCTGGGTAAACCTAGCAATCAACGCATACCCCCAAGGGGGTTAATGCAGACCCGATAGTCCAACTCAGTCCCAGCCGAAGCTCTCGTCGTATTCGATCTCATACTTCTTGAGGAAGCTTCTGAACTCATCCTGGAAGCTGAGCTTCAGGTAGTGCTTTTCCTGGTCGGCGATGTACTTCCGGGTTGCAGCAATCTGTGACTGGGAAATTGAGAAGACACCGTAGCCTGTCTGCCTCCCAAACAACCGGTAGGGTCTGCCATGTCTTTTCTTGATCCACAGAGAAGAAGCTCGCTTCAACTCTTTCACCAGTTCAGCCTGGCTGACCGAGCGTCCAAGCGTGGCTAGGTCTAAAATAAGCGCAATTTGGAAAACATGACCGTTTCCCGGCTCCTAGGAGTCATTTTGGAGGCCCGCATTCTAAGTTTTTGCACCAAGCCACTCAGAACTCGGCTCGGCTGTTGCGGTACTGCCCGCCGATCGCTTATGAGGAGCTATTCTACCCCCTCTGTCGACGTTTTTAGACACACCTCACCCCAGCTCT
>CAUZIZ010000126.1:0-16566 GCA_963579905.1 Acidobacteria bacterium UBA6911
CGACCTCCGCCGGCATGAAAATGGATCTCTACACATCCGGGGACGGCTTCCGATGGACTGCCTATGAGCAGAATCCGGTCATCGACACCTCCCCCAGAAAGGGACGCTGGGGGCCCACGGTCTTCATGGGGTGGGATCCCATCCGGAAGATGTACGGCGTCCACATGGAGAGTTGTCTCCACAAGGGCTGCCCCATGGGAAAGAGGGTCATCGGCCGGGCCGAGAGCCCCGACGGAATTCGTTGGAGCGAGGCCCAGACCATCCTCATCCAGGACGCGAGGGACTATCCTGACACCGAGTTCTACGCCATGGCGGCCAGCACCTACCAGGATCTCTACCTGGGCCTGATCTCTGTCTTTCGCACCACCAACACCCGACACTATCCGGAGCTGATCTCCAGCCGCGACGGCATCCACTACCAGAGGGAGTACAGAGAACCCTTCTTTCCCAATGGAAGCTACGATGGCGATTTCGACGACACCAGCATCTACGTGTTCGCGGCTCCCATCATCCGGGACGACACGATGCGGATCTTCTACATCGGGGCCAATTGGAGAGGTCCCGACACACTGAGGGAGAAAGGAGATCGAGCCCGTCGCGCCATCGGCCTAGCCACCATACCAGCCGATGGGATCGTCTCGGTGGACGGGGGCAAGCTGAGACCCGGCATTCTGGTCACCCGCCTTTTCGCATTCCAGGGAAGGGAACTATACCTGAACATGGAAGCCGCCAAGCACAATGCCGGTGCTGGTCTCCCCGAGGTGCGGGTAGAGGTCCTGGACTCGGATCACCAGCCCGTGGATGGGTTGAAGCTGGAGGAGGCTGATCCGCTTACAAAGACCGGCAGGCACCAGGTGAGCTGGGCCGGCCGGGGTGATCTGAGCCGTCTGGCTGGCGCGCCTATTCAATTGAAGATCTCCATCCACAACGCCAAACTCTATTCCTTTCAGTTCGAGTGATCGGGACCCGGTGAAGGGTGAGCCCTGAGGGCTCCTGGGGGTCGTCGGGAGCAGACGGATTGGAGACAGAGACATCCTAGAGCGGAGCGCTATTGATGATTCCAGGTCGCGTTCGATTTCCCGAACGCGGCCCTCAGGGCACGATCGACACGGCTCCGCTCACGACATTGTCCAGACCCTGCAGGGCGGACAGCACATCGACCAGTTGCGGACCGGGTGTGCTCAGCAGCAGAAAAGCCGTTCCACTGGCGTTGCCCCGGATCGTAAAGTTCAGCTTGAACAGGTCCTGCTGGGGAATGGGAGTAAAGGGCGCCTCGGCGTCCACTACCAGGAAGCCCAGCTCACCGTCGCTGCGGCTAGAGTCGTGGAGCACGAAGACGAGAACCCCGCCGCCAGTAGGCTGGTTGCGCCGTCAGAGGCATCGAAGGTCAGCCGACTCTGGTCGTAGTCGAGTGTCCAGAGAAGCACGTTCCCCTCGTCGGGTCCGCCCGGCTGGCCATCGTCGTCACCGGGTCGGAAGAAGATGGCCGCGTCGACCGCGGTTCCAGCTCCGCCACTGGTGGTGCCCACGACCAGATCTGGGCCCGGTGCAGGGGTGGCCACCGAGGCAGAAATCATCAGCGGAGGATTGAGCGCCTCCTTCTGGTAAAGGTTCCCAACTTCCACGCCGACCAGTTCGCTGGTAGCCGAGTCACTTCCTGCCGGCAGCTGCGCGACACCGGCCGCCGATAGCTGGTTGAAGAGCACGGAGGTTTCGGTCGTCAGCGAAGAGGGGGGAAGAATCGCCAGATCTACCGGATCGGCGGCCGAAGCCCAGGGCGAGATGAGTATCCCCTGGCTGGGGATGGCCAGGCTGAGCCGATCAGCCGTCTTCTCGATGATGATCAGGTTGAAGGAGTCGGTGCAGCCAACTCCAAACCGGTGAGTCCCCAACAGATGTTCCGGTCCTCCCAGACCGGTTGCGATCTTGGTGATGCTGTTGTCCGTTGGATCCAACGCGACCACCCGCCCTGCCGCCTGAAGCAAGAGATAGATGAGTCCTGACCTCCAAGCCCGCTTTGACGTGGAGCTGGACGTCTGGTAGTTTGGCGCTCTACTCTGATGGAGATGGCATCGACTAATGGCACAGAGTATATGAACATACGTCCTGTCTGACGCGAGAGGGAAACCATGTCGAAAGCCCAAGCCCTGGCAGCCAGCTCCGGATGCTTCCACAGGCGACTGAGTCTCTCCAATGGCGTCCTGCTGGTGGCCGCGATTCTGGCTGGCCCGACGCTCTGTCTCCTTCCCGCAGCTTCCCACCTCACTGGAAAGGTCCTCACCGTCGAGGGCCCCGTGGATCCCGATACTCTCGGGGTCACCATAGTACAGGAGCACGTCTTCGTGAACTGGAACGTCTCCTCCGACGCTCCCCCGGTACCGGCGACGAAGGTGGGCTTCTATCTGAGGCCACTCACTATGGACATGCTGGGGGCCGTCATCATGGGCTATCCCAACCGGGACAACCGGATCCTGGGAAGCCAGGAAACGGCCATCCAAGAGCTGGAGGAGTACAAGAGGCAGGGTGGGGGCGCCATCGTGGAGGTCACCAGCCTGGGGCTGGGACGGGATCCCCAGGCCCTGGCCCGGGTCTCCAGAGCCACGGGCGTGTCCATCATCATGGGAACCGGGTGGTCCCGCGACGACCGGTACCCATCGGACCTGTCGGAACGATCGGTCGAGGACCTGACTCAGGAGATCATCCGGGACGTGACGGTGGGGGCCGAAGGCACGGGGATCCGGGCGGGAGTCATCGGCCAGGTGATGACAGCCGGCAACGAATTGACGGCCAGGGAGATCAAGGTCATGCGAGCCGCCGGGCGGGCCAGCCGCAGCACCGGCGCCCCTCTCTCTGTGCACGCCGGATCCTATCTGGATGACTATGATCCAGGACCGATCCTGGATCTGCTGGAGTCGGAGGGAACCGGTCTGGGACGGGTGATCGTGGGGCATGCCGACAGCCTGGCCAAAGACATGCGCCGACTGGAGAGTGTCCTCAAGAGGGGCGTCTATGTGGGATTCTCTCTCCTAGGCGAATTTCCCATGCTGCGCCAGCGGGCCACGGCCGCCCATGTGGCGGACGGCATCCTCGAGCTCATCAGGATGGGATATCTGGAGCGCCTCCTCCTTTCGCCGGGTGTGGATCAGAAGGTGGATCTCAAGTCCTACGGGGGCACCGGGTACTCCTTCGTCCTGACCCAATTCGTCCCTCTCCTGAAACGCAAGGGCGTAACCCGGGACCAGGTCCACACTCTCCTGGTGGAAAACCCCAGACGAGCTCTGACCTTCGCCGCTCCTGGACCGGGAGGTGAGCAGTGACCCGTTCACGGGCTGCAGCTCTCCTTCTGTTTCTTGTCCTCTCCCTCCTGCCGGTCTCTGCCAGCCAGGTGGCCGAAAGTACGATCCCCGATCTGTCAGGCAAGATCCTCACGGTACTGGGGCCCATCGACCCCTCGGAGCTGGGACCCACGCTGGGTCACGAGCACATCCTCATCGACTACACCGGGGGGTACAAGGAAGGACGGCTCAAGACAGCAACTCGTGCGGCGGCTTATCTGGAGCCACTGACCCTGAAGAACCTCAGCGACGTCCGGTCCGGCCTGCTACTCAATCGAGACAATCTTCTACTCACTGATGTCGACCTGGCCATCCGGGAGGTCCTGGAGTTCAAGCGCTGGGGCGGGGACGGAATTATCGACACCACCAGCATCGGCCTGGGCCGGGATCCCGAGGGCCTGGCTCAGATAGCCCGGGGCTCCGGCCTGGATATCATCATGGGTGCCGGCTACTACGTAGAAAGCTACCACCCCCCCGAAATGAAGACGTGGACGGTGGAAGAGGTGGCCCTGAGCATCATCAAAGACATCACGGTGGGTGTGGACGGAACCCCTATACGCTCAGGTGTTATCGGGGAGGTGGGTGTTGGTTCCTCGTGGAGCGAATCCCAGATCAAGAGCATTCGGGCTTCGGCCCGGGCCAGCCGCATCAGCGGCGCCCCCATCTCCTTTCACCATGGAGGGAGGGGCGAGGGCAAGTTCACCACCCTGGACATGGTCGAGTCGGAAGGAGCACGTCTGAACCGGGTCATCATCGGCCACGCCAACCACATCGCCACCCAGCTGGCCTATATGAAACGCCTCCTGGAGCGGGGGGTCTACATCCAGTTTGATCTCTTCGGCGAGGTGATCCCGAGGGTGGGGCGGATCCACGACCGGGACGTGGTGGACGGTATCGTCGCGCTGTGCGAGGCGGGCTTTGGGGACCGGATCATGGTAGCTCAGGACGTCTGTACCAAGGCGCAGCTCAAGGCCTACGGCGGCTTGGGCTTCTCCTATGTCCTGGAATTCGTGGTACCTGAGCTCAGACGGCGAGGCCTGACGGAAGATCAGATCCGACTCATCCTGGTGGAGAACCCGCGGCGGGTCTTGACATTCGACAAACCCCGGCCTTGAGCCTGGGGTCGTCTTCTAGATTGACCTGTAGGGGCCGCTCTGCGAGCGGCCACGGGGACGGACGTTCTGGACCTGATTCGTCGAGGAGTAGGAGAGAGCCCTCCTGCAGCAGCTGGGAGAAATGTGAGGGCGGAGCTGGAACGGAAGTATTACTCCAGCCTCCACTTCGGAACTTCCGGGGATCCGTTGGGGTTCAGAGGCGTTGTTGCAGAAATAGGGCAACGGCGGGTTGCTAACATGCAGGGATGCCAAAACCTGACTTCATCTTTCGCTACCGGGTTCGGAACTGGTCCGAGTATAACCGAGCCCTGGTCCGTCGGGGGCAGCTGACTCTTTGGTTCGACGAGACTGCCATCGCTTCCTGGCGCCAAGCTGGGCATACGGGCGGCCGTGGCAGACCTTGTGTCTACGCCGACACTGCGAGCGGGTATGCCCTGGTTCTGAAATCGGTCTTTCATCTGAGCTTGAGAGCGACCCAGGGATTTCTGCAGTCCATCACAACGATGCTGCAGCTGGAGCTTCCGGTTCCGGACTACAGCGCTGTGAGTCGGCGCGGGGAAGTGGCACGCTGGTAACTATGGTCGTCATCGGCGCAGAACCTGGCGGAAGCTGCATGTGGGTGTGGATGAGACAAGCAAGGACATCGTGGCTGTGGACATCACCACGAGCCGGGTCCACGACAGCCGGCAGCTTATACTGTGCTCAAGCTCATGTCAGTTGCAATTGAGATGCCGCGAAACGGGACTCTTGCATTTGAACCGCGTCGCAACTCGACACCGGGGAATGAATCGGACGGGGCAGTAAGGGGGGTAGTGAATGCGCTCCGGATTTTCCTTGACCAGCCTCGCTCTTCGGAGAGCCGCTTGACCTCGGGGAGGAGGTCAAGCGGGAAGCTCAGAAACCAGCCGTAGGGTTGGGAGCGGGAGCTTCACGGGTACGCGGGAAGCTGCGAATATCACTTGGGACACTTTTTTTTGTACCCCCCTTTCAGCTCCACTTCTCAGCGAACGTTTCGTTTTTCGAAAACGCATGGTACCTCGTGCCAGCGACGGCGCCAGGTCGAGTGTTCTGCCACAGTCATCAGGAGTCGCGAGCGGGACGCCTTTTCAGTGATCGATCTGGCAGTAGTATAAGCCCCTCCTGAGTCTCTCCATCCATTACGACCGCGACAGGATTCTCCAGACGTAGGTGGCGGACATACTTCGTCTCGCTCAACGCGGGTTGCCGGCTGAGCCAGTCCCAGTCCAGCTTCCCCTGGTTCGTCCCGGACCCGACAGTGAAGTAACCCACTCTGGAGGTAGTGATATTTTGAAAGAAATGGGTCCCCTGTGATGGAGCAACCTCCAGATCCTTAAGCCCATCCTCCACGATGACGCGTGCGCCCCAGATGTCCTCCCACTTTACTGGGATTCCAAGCCAGGGGTCAGACGAGCCCCACCGTCCCATTCCGATCAGCACGTAAGGGACGTCGATCGAAGTCAGCTCACGGTTGTAGCGAGCCACTTCTCGTGCTGCCTCAGCACTGTGCCTGCGGTTGAAGCGAGTGGGGTCCAGGACGACCAGATCTCTGATGTCCCTGATCGAGCCATGGCCTAAAACTCGAGGGCTCTGGCAGATCACCGTGCCCCGTTCCGAGTCGCCAAGCCCAGCCAGGTTAGTTTCCAGGTCAACAACCATGGGTCGCATCTGGAGAAGGTAGAACTCCTTCGGTTGGTCAGGTAGGACCGAAAGATTGCCCGCAAACTCGATCTCCACCGGTCCCCCCATGGCCTCCTGAGTGAGGTCCAGAAGGCTGCTGAGAATATCGGCCAGAGGGAACGATTTCCCTTTGAGGATTGGGGCGAAGGTGACGAGGCGGCTGCCCGGACGCGAGACTCCGTCGTAGATAGCGTGGTTTTCATGGGAGTAGGTGGAACCAAGCAGGTTAAGGACCCCATCTCTTTCGGCCGTCTCGATCCCGAAGCGAGACAGTTCGAATCTAATTTCCCGTGCACTCTCGGCCTTGCCGGGCAGCTCCAGCGCCCAGAACTCTCTCTGGGAATTCTTCAGGGTATTTTCTACGGACGAAAACTGGACCAGATGTTGCGGATATCGAGGACTGAAGCGGAGCGACTGTTCGTCCTCCACCACCGCCTTTCCCAAGCCCAGAGCTACCTCGGCGATACCGTCGCTGGCCTTCATTGGCGACACAGGGTAGAAATTGAAGGATTTGGCTACTCCGGAAAAGTCTGGGTAGAAGCGGTCCTGGTGCCGGTTTCCGACAAGCTCCTGAACGATGACCGCCATCCGTTCTTCTTCCAATCGACAGGGTGTTGACTTGACATACTGCTTCGCATTGGCGGAGAAGGTCGATGCGTACACTCTCTTGATCGCGGTAAGGAGCTGCTGAAGCCGAACCTCGGTTTCCGGATGGCTGTTGGGGATCATGTAGGTGTTGTATACACCCGCGAAGGGTGTGTGCTGCGAGTCCTCTAGAAGGCTCGAAGAGCGCACCGAGAGGGGAAAGTGGATGGATTCCAAAAAATCTTGAAGAGACTCGATAGCGTCTTCCGGCAATTGGGCCTTGAGGAATTCCTCTCGGATGTTCTGGTTCATGCCGAGTGCGAAGTCCCGGAGTTGATTCTGGTCCAGAAATCTTTCGAAGACGTCGGTCGCAAGGACGAGGGCAGGAGGGATCGAAATCCGGACGCCCTCGAACCTGTCTTGCAGTTCGTGGGCACCGATGAGGATGTTGCCAAACCCAAGGCCCCTCGCCTTGCCTCCCAGAGATCCACCTCCGATTCGGGCGACGCTGCTAGCTTCGACGAAGGTCTCCCGGTCGTACTCGACGACGATGCCCCGGAGGCGCTCCACTCTGAGCGCGTGAAGGCATTCGATCAGATACTGGCGAAGCTGATCTACCGTCCCGTAATCGGTAACCTTCTGAGGTCTCAACTTATCAGCCAACCAGAACTCGGTCCGAGCCTTGAGCCAGTTGGAAAAATGATTCCGTTTGCCGTGGTGTAGCAGACTCTCGTCCGGAACCGACCGAATCTGCTCCTCCAAGCTCTTCAGATCGCTTGCCTGACCCACCTGGGTCCCGTCTGGAAGGCGGAATACAAAATCGCCGAAGCTGAAATTGCGCTGCATGAAATCTCGCAGCTCCTTCAGCAAGAGCGGCGAGTCCTTCAGAAGAAAGGAAGCGCCAAGCCCCTCGGCTATCTCTCGATTCCCGGGATCCCTGGACTGGAGCAAGATCGGAATGTCAGCGTGGGATTCCCCCACATTACGTGCGAACTCGAAACCAGCCTGGGGGTCGGGTTGACCCTTGCGAGGAAACTGGATATCTGAGATCACACCCAGAATGGTGTCGTGATGATTCTGGTAGTAGTTCCAGGCTTCTTCATACCTATTGCATAGCAAGATCTTGGGACGAGCTCTCATCCTCAAGAGTATGTGGGCCGGATTGACGCCTTCGGAAATCAAATTCTGGGTGTGGCGAACCAATTCGGTATAGATCAGCGGCAGGTAGGATGAGTAGAATCGGACGCTGTCCTCGATCAGGATGATTGACTGGACTCCTACCAGCTGGCTGTCCCGTGCCACGTTTTTTCGATCTTCGATGTATTTGATGATGGCGAGAAGAATCCTGAAGTCTCCTTGCCAGACGAAGGCCTTCTCCACCCCGCTCACGTCCTTTGGGTGCTTGAGTGCATCCAGCTGGCGGCTGTCGTAGGCCAGGGGCACGATGGGAACTTTGGGAGATTGTTTTCTTATCTTCTTCGCGAAGTCGAAGATGGATCGATCGTGACCTCGCAGGGTCACAATGATCAAGTCGAAACGCTTCAAGTTCTGACCCAGGCGCAGAGCCTCATCCGCGTTCGACACGCGAGTTATGCCGGGTGTGGTTACCAGGTTTAGACCCAGGTACTGGTTTAAGAGCTCCTCGTGGAGACGCCCATCTTCAGAAAGGATGAAGGAATCGTAGAGGCTGGCGACCAGCAGGACCTCGCGCACGCGCTCGCGCATAAGGTCTTGAAATCGCTGGAATCGGTTTTCGTATCCAAGCTCGAACTTCGACCGGTCGAAAACGTCCATAAAACATCCATATTGGGTTACAGGTTATAGGTTACAGGTCCGCAGATTATGAAAACGAAGTCCAACAGAGAAGCCGCGTGCGACTTGAATTGTGAGCGATAAGAGGCCCTTGCATAATCCAGCGCGGCTGAGGACGGGACTAGACAACGCCTTGGTCCATCATGGCATCGGCAACCTTGATGAATCCAGCTATGTTGGCACCGTTGACGTAGTTGCCTTTGCTCCCATAGCGATCGGCTGCCTCCACGCAGGATGTGTGGATGTTCTTCATGATCTGGCGAAGCCGGTGATCCACTTCTTCTCTCGACCATGAAAAGCGCATGCTGTTTTGCGCCATTTCCAGTCCCGACACGGCCACTCCTCCCGCATTGGCTGCCTTTCCCGGGCCGTAGAGAATCGAGCTGTCGAGGAATAGATGGGTTCCCTCGGGACTGGTCGGCATATTGGCTCCCTCGCATACGAGGAAGACTCCGTTCTGGAGGAGGTTCTCTGCGTCTTTACCGCTAATCTCGTTCTGAGTTGCTGAGGGAAATGCGCAGTCCGCCTTGTGGTCCCAGATCGGGTTGGAGTCCTCCGAGTAGTCGGTAGGAGTGTAAATGGCGTCCGGGTACGCCTCGGCGTACTCTTCGATCCTGCCCCGACGCTGGTTCTTGAGCGCCATCACGAATTGCAGTTTATCTTCATCGATGCCTTCGGGATCGAAGATGTGTCCGTTGGAGTCGGACATGGTGAGCGCTGTGCCTCCCAGCTGGGTAATCTTCTGGACCGTATATTGGGCCACGTTACCGGAGCCGGAAACAATACAGGATTTACCCTCGAGCGAGTCCCCACGGGTCGCCAACATCTCTGCGGCAAAGTAGACAGAACCATACCCGGTGGCCTCGGGACGGATGAGAGAGCCACCCCAGTTCAACCCCTTTCCGGTAAGGACTCCCGTGAACTCATTACGGATTCGCTTGTACTGGCCGAAGAGGAACCCGATCTCACGGGCACCGACTCCGATGTCACCTGCAGGGACATCGGTATTGGGGCCGATGTGTCGGCAGAGCTCGGTCATGAAGCTTTGGCAGAAGCGCATGACCTCGGCGTCGCTCTTACCCTTGGGATCGAAGTCGCTTCCGCCCTTGCCCCCGCCCAGGGGAAGAGTGGTCAAGCTATTCTTGAAAACCTGTTCGAAGGCCAGGAATTTCAAGATACCAAGGTTTACCGAAGCGTGGAATCGGAGTCCGCCTTTATAGGGCCCGATGGCGCTATTCATCTCAATACGAAAGCCCCGATTGACATGAACAGCGCCCTGGTCGTCGACCCAGGGTATCCGGAACAGGATCGCTCGTTCGGGTTCGACCAGCCTTTCGAGGATCTTCGCTTCGAGGTACTCCGGATGTTGTTCGAGGACCAACGACACCGATTCCAGTACCTCATGGACTGCCTGATGATACTCCGGCTCGCTCGGGTTTTTGGTTTTCACGGTCTCGAGGATCTCTTCTATGTATGCGTTCATCTTCGGCTTCTTCCTTGATTTGATTGTTGGGGAGCTGGCTATTGAGAGTTCGCTTGGATTCTTCCGGTCTTCATTCCTCCTCTATCGACACCCGTGGTTACCTATATTAGAACAGCGAGTCCAGTTGCAGTGCCTAACTGCTAGGTCTCTAGGTCCTCCGCGATATTGACGGTGTAGATGCAGCCTGCTAAAGTGATGAGCCGCGTACTCCAGGCATCGAAGGAAGAATTTGAAGCGCACTTGCTCGATTGAGGGGAGTTTGTGTCTGAATCGACATTGTGATCAAGAACAGGCTGAAATAGGTCTGCTCGTACCCCTATTCCGGAAACGAGGAAGGCCGCTTTAATGGATGCTCCCTTCACCCTAACCTTCGAGGACTTTTGGAGGTGGCTCAGCGCCCACCCCAATTGCATCATCCGAGCAGGCACACCGGAATCGGTCCTCTACGACGACGAGGATCTTCATTGGCATTTTGCCAGCGAGGCCGAAGGAACTCTTCTGGTCCAGGTCCTTCGTGGCAAGTTCCTTCTAGGCGAGCTTCTGTTGAGACCGGAGCAGGTCACGTATGTCCAGGGAGTCGCCGGGGAAGATGAAAAGGAGCACGTGTTTGAGCTGATCTCGGAGACGAAGACCGACCGCATCGCAGTCTACTTCTTCGTCCTTGCTCATGGCTACGAGGAGGAGGACCTTTCCTTTACGCCCGCCCGGGTTCATTAGTGCAGCGCGCCATAATTTCTGAAACAGTGTTCAGCAGCCCCTCGTCGCCGCTGGCGTTGTTGCACTCGCTCGAGATATAGCCCGATATATGACTCGCTCGCGACGCCTAGCCAGCGACAACGATTGACTACTGTCCCCTGGCTCAGAACTTATGGCGAGCTGCATTAGCCGTCTGTCCCGCCCTGAAGCACCGGTGTTGCTCGGTAGACGACGGTCTCCGAGGCAAACCAGTCCTTTACCGTTTTCTTCCAGCGAAGAAAGTGTGGGGTTTGTCCGTGGGCTTCCAGAGCCGCATCGTCTTCGTAGACCTCGTAGAGAAAGATGCGGTTGCTATCTTGTCGATCTTCGAGCACGTCGAAACGCAGGCATCCGGGTTCGTCCTGAACTGAATGCTGAGCGTCGTCCAACATCGATTCCATGAATTGTTGGCGATAACCAGGCTTGATTTCGATGATGACAACGAGGGCTATCATGTTGGCTCCTTTGTCGCCTTTAATCGGTTACCTGTTCCAGGATGGCAAAGTCGCCCGGATTCCAGGCCTGGGCAATGACGTAGAACTTGCCTCCCAGTTTTCTGATCACGGCATTGTGGATATGCTGGAAGTTTTCCAAGCCAAGGTCTTCCTTGGGCATGATCGTCGATATCAGTGTGTCGCCGTCAAACACGTAGATGGGGGCTCCCTTTTTTCGGTTGGGCCCGTGGAGGCAACCCACCACGGCATACTGTCCCGAGTAGTCGATGTCGCACGGGAATGATCCCTGGGGAAGCTTTAAGGTCGAACGGTAGTGACCGTAGCGGGTGAAGCGTTCTATCTCGGAGTTGGGGCGATCCGCCACGTCGATCCTCTTTTGTCCCGGAGGTACGGTGATGCCGTGGCCAGTCCCGAACTGGCCGGGCTTACTACCTCTGCCACCGAAGGCCAGGTCGTGCCAATGTGCCTTGAAGGGGCTGGTGCTCGCAATTCGCGCCGTCAGCACGAAATCCAGACTTGAGTACCCAGTGGTTACGTAGAAGAGCCCGTCTAACTGTTCGACGTCCGTGGGTACGAAGTTGCCGCCGCCCATGAAGTAGTCGCGGACTGCGGGGTGGTCGAAACTATCCTCCCTACTGGGAGCGCTCAGGGTATGGACCAACTTTCCATCCAGAGTAGTCGTCAATATCTGGCCGGTCGAGTTAGCGGGAAAGGTTAGATAGGGCGATCCCTTTGAGTCGTGCCAGATCGTCGTATTGTGCATGTTGACCTGTGTCACGGCCTCGGGTGACTGCAGCATCCGCGTCGTCTTCAGGTCTCCACTGATCTGGATGATGCCGGCTCCGGGTAGGGCAAAGTAGACTTCTCCCTTTCCGACTCGGCGGTCTATGGCGAATCCTCCATGCGCCTTCTTCAGGACGTCGCCGGCTACTTGTGGAAGGTGGTCTCCCTTGTACAGAACCCGAAATCGCATCTTGCCATTCCCACTGACACCAGGAGCTGACGCGGTCAGCGACGCCGTGGGCAGGAGTGTCACCGGCCCGTACGGAACGACGCCAGGATGTCCATGAGGATGCGTATATCCCAGAGGAAGAGCTATTAGCAGAAAGATGAATCCGTAACCTATCAGCCTGGTTGGTCTCAGCATCGCGTGCAAACCTCCTTTAGTAGCATACGCGTGCAAACCTCCTTTAGTAGCATATGTGTATTTGTGTTCCAGCGTACTTGACCGCAGCCATACTGTCGGAGTCTATTAGAGAAAAGGCCAGATTTAAACCCAATTCTAGATTCGGACCAAGACATCGCTATAGCTAGCGAGCGACCTCATACCGCCGAGGAACGATGACCTGCGGTGGATGTGTCCCGTTCAAGAAGGCCGCTTCAGCGGCCTGGCGCGAAGCGTACTAGACCGGTCCTTCAGAGGGTGTCGCAAAAGTCCACGTCAGAATCCACGACGCCAACAGAGCAGGTCTAGCTGCCACTTCTGTGATAGATCCTTCCAAGGAGGCTGCTAAAGGCAGCGTACGTGTTCGGCTCACCTTGACCTGGTTCGAGCACTCAGGAGTAGGTGAATCCTGAAGGGATTCCGTATTTCAGCCCAGGGTTTCCGAACCCTGGGTCATCCTGTTCCGCCTTCAGATCTAACCCTGAAAGGGTTGAGTAATCATAAGTACATCGTTTTTAAATATTTTTCAGGTGGCCTAGATGAAGCAGTGTACGCAACCCTTTCCGGATAGATTTCTGGAAGAGAGGACTGACAACCCAGGGTTGGAAACCCTGGGCTGAAATACACAATCCCTTCAGGATTGACCTCGATCTCTAGGACGCTGAAAAATCTACAGAGAAGCCTTTCTGACTCAGCACTGTTCTATTGACCAGCAGGGATCTGTCCGGACTCTAAAACGGACTTTTACGGCACCCTCTTCAGGGCCGGGTGGGCGAGCAAGCAGATGCCGGAGCCTGCTTTAGCGGGCTTCTCGAATACAGGCTTCAGCCAGACTCCGGGTCGAAGATGGCTAAAGCCGCGGTTCGAGAAGGACCTTGAAAGGCCCTCCGGAGGGATGGCGTCGCAGCCGAGCCCGGCCTGAAGGCCGGGTCTAATACGCGTTCGCGCTAGACCGCTGAAGCGGTCTCTTTGGAAACCGCATCACGGCGAGGCATGAAACTTGATCAGTTTGTTAACTTTTTCTCGACCAAGGAACTCTAGCGACCAGTACCCTCAGAAGGGGTTGCGAAGTCCGACTTGCGATTAGAATGGTTTCAACGCATGCTGGTGGAGCGCAGTACCAACCGGAGACAGCCAATCTTGACATTTGGACTAGACGATCTGCTGAAGCTCGCCGCCGAGGATGCGGCTTCCAGGCCCCTTCAAGAAGGCTTGAAGGCGGCTAGCGAGGGGGTCGGAAGGGCACTGGTGGATGCCGATTTGAGTCGGGCGAAGCCGGAGCGCATTGTCCAGATTAAAAGAGCTATCGCTGGCTCGGGAGCGCGTCCGAAGTTAGAAGGGTTTGCTGAACTGGCGGAGGAAGTAGCGGCACTAGGCCTATTTATTGGAGCTGTGCGAGAGGCCGGTAGTATTACCGATGAAGAGCAGGAGGCGGTTTTCGATGCGGTTGAAGAAATTGGCTCAAATGCGCTCAAAGTCATCAGGGAACTGGTCGAGACTCGCTGATTCCTCAAGAAGAGCGAACGCAAGAAGAGCGAGTGGGTGGCGAGTTCTGGTCGTCGTGGTGTTCGTGGCCTTGGTGTCGCATTCCCAGCCTTCTGCTCAGACGACTCCCTCCCGAAATCCGCACACCTCCGCCGCCGATGTGAAAGCCGGTGCTCGGGTCTTCAGAAATCAATGTGCGCTCTGCCACGGTCTTGACGGCACCGGGGAGGCTGGCCCTGATTTGACGCGGCGCGAGTATCGCAACGCGAACGACGATGCCCGCCTCTTTCGCTTTATCAGTCGCGGTATCTCGGGGACCATCATGACCGACATGCGCCTCTCGGACCGCCAGGCCTGGCGGGCTCTGGCGTATCTAAGGACGCTACAGCAGCAGTTCCGTCCACAGCATTTGAGTGGCGACCCGGAGCAAGGTAGGATCCTATTCGAGGCTAAGGGAAAGTGTCAGAACTGCCACATGATCAACGGATCGGGTGGGCGCCTGGGTCCGGATCTGAGTGATGTAGGCTGGCAACGAGCTCCCAGGTATCTGAGGGAGTCGATCCTTGACCCCAGCGAGGAAATAAGTCCTAGCACGAAAATATTCGCGGACGGGTCACGGCGCTATTGGCCCGTGCGGGCCACGCTCCCAGACGGGAGCGAAGTCGACGCTGTAATCCTCAATGAAGATACCTACTCGATTCAGATGATGGATGAGGACGAGCGGCTTCTTTCCTTCAGGAAGGCGAGCCTGAAGACGATTCGTAAGGGAGAAGTTTCGGCCATGCCCAGCTACCAAGAGACTTTCAGTGAGAGCGAGCTGGACGATCTGATCGCCTACCTGGCTTCACTGCGAAAGGAATGAGGGGCGGAATGAATTGTCTAACGCGAGTTTCCCGTCTTCGCCAGATTGCTGAGGCGACGCCAACGGCCACCTTTGTCACGGCACTGCTCCTCGTCGGCCTGGGAGGATGCGGGGACACTCCCCCAGTGTCTCCAGCGCCTGATCCCTCTCCATCCGAGGGAGTTACCTACGAGGATTTGTTGGGATCTGAAGACTATCCAGGGCATTGGCTAACCTACTCGGGTGGCTATCGTAGCAACCGGTACAGCCGGTTGGAGCAAGTAGATACGACCAATGTAGACCGTTTGAGGCTGCGCTGGGTGTTCCAGATGACGACCTCGGAGAAGGTGGAGACGACTCCCCTGGTTGTCAACGAGACCATGTATTTGACCGGGCCTCCCAACGACGTTTTCGCTCTCGATACGCGGACGGGGCGTCCCTTCTGGTCCTACGAGCACAAGCTGCCTGAGCGGATCAGTGTCTGTTGTGGCCGGGTCAACCGCGGACTGGCTTTGCTGGAAGGGCGACTCTACATGGGGACCTTGGACGCTCACCTGGTTGCACTGGACGCCAAGACCGGTTCTGTAGCCTGGGAAACGGAAGTCGCGGATTACCAAGAGGGCTATGCGATCACGGTGGCCCCATTGGCCCTCAAGGACAAGATCATCATGGGCATCTCCGGTGGTGAGTACGGCATTAGGGGATTCCTGGATGCCTACGATCCCAAGACGGGTGATCGTCTCTGGCGTTTCAACACCATCCCCGGACCGGGTGAGCCTGGGAACGAGACCTGGGAGGGAGATTCCTGGAAAACAGGAGGAGGGCCCACCTGGGTAACCGGTTCCTTCGATCCGGAGTTGAATCTGATCTATTGGGGAACAGGGAATCCCTCCCCGGACTGGAATGGTGAGGTGCGCAAGGGAGACAACCTCTATTCTTCATCGGTGGTGGCCCTGGACGCGGATAGCGGCGAACTGAAGTGGTATTTTCAGTTCACTCCCCACGATGTCCACGACTGGGACGCCGTCCAGATTCCGGTGCTGGTTGACGGCGATTTCGGTGGGAAGCAGAGGAAGCTGATGCTGTGGGGAAACCGTAACGGCTTCTTCTATGTTCTCGATCGGGTGTCCGGGGAGTTCCTGCTGGCCAAGGCATTCGCAAAGCAGACCTGGGCCGAGAGAATCGATGAGAAGGGACGCCCGGTGCGAAGGCCGAACACGGCACCCACCGAGGAAGGGACTCTCGTTTACCCGGGCGTGCAGGGTGCCACTAATTGGTTCTCTCCCTCCTACAGTCCGAAAACAGGACTTTTCTATCTTTCGGTCTGGGAGCTTGCGAACCTCTACTACAAGGGTGAGGCTGACTATAGTCCGGGCAGCCCATTTTGGGGTGGTCTGATTCAGGGAGCGGGTGGCGAACCGGGTTGGGGAGCGATTCGGGCACTGGTCCCTCAGACTGGCGAACTCGCGTGGGAGTATCGTCTTCACACCGTACCCTGGTCGGGTGTCCTGACAACGGCGGGAGACCTTGCCTTCGGCGGCACCAGCGACGGTCAGTTCTTCGCCCTCGACGCTCGCACCGGCGAAGAGCTCTGGATCGCCCATCTAGGAGGGACGATTGGCTCCAACCCGATTACCTATCTCACGGAGGGCAAACAGCAAATGGCCATTTCTTCCGGGAGCGCTCTGTTCACGTTCGAGATCGATTAGCATTCCTAACCAGGTAAGAAACCGTAAATAAATAAAGGTATCAATATGTAGTTTGTAATGCTATGCTGCGCGTGCATGGATACGCTGACCGAATTGACTGAGAAATTCCGGTCTGTATGACCCCTGTTGGATGAACGAACGCGGCGGA